>JBJKOY010000039.1:0-11275 GCA_046706945.1 Ignavibacteriaceae bacterium
CCGAATTGTTCGGTGTGGAACCGAACGCCGTTTCGGGGTCAGAAATTAGAAGAAAGGGGAAATTTGAACTCGCGGACAGGGGGTCGCTTTACCTTGACGAGGTGGGAACAATCTCGCCTAAAATTCAGGCCGAGCTATTGAACGCCATCGAGACCAGGCAATTTACCAGAATAGGAGGGAAAGAATTCGTTAAAAGCGATTTCCGCCTGATCGTTGCGAGCAAAGACTCGCTTGAGGATCTGGTGAAAGCCGGTAAATTCAGAGAGGACTTGTTCTATAAAATGAACATATGCTCAATTGAACTACCTCCTTTAAGGGATAGGAAAGACGACATCCTCCTTCTGGCAGACCATTTCGTTAAAAAATTCTCAACGGTTATAAATAAACCGATTAAATCGATCTCCAAAACGGCAGCGGGATTTTTAACCGGATATGAATGGCCCGGCAACGTAAGGGAACTGGAAAATGCGATTGAAAGAGCGGTAGTGGTCGGTAAGACGGAGGAAATTACGGTAGACGACCTGCCGTTCCATTTATCGTCCAAGGCCTCCGTTGATACGGATAACGGCGACAGGAGCCTTTCCTCAATAGAGCGGAAATACATATTAAAAGTATTGAGGGACAATAAATGGAATATTTCCAGAAGCGCGCAAATACTGCATATAGACCGCGTGACTCTTTATAATAAGATAAATAAGTATAAATTACGGAGCGGATGAAGTACCGCTTTCCGATTGCGGATTAGATCCCGAACTCTTCCTTTACTTCCTTAAACATTTTAACGGCGAAATCGAGATCCTCCTTTGAATGCGCCGCGGAAATTTGAACTCTTATTCTGGCCGTACCTTTGGGAACAACCGGGTAAAAGAATCCGACCGCGTAAACGCCTTTTTCAAGGAGTCTCGCCGCCGTTTTTTGAGATAACGCGGCATCGCCAAGCATAATAGGTACAATAGGATGCACGGCCTCTTTTATACTGAATCCCGTTTTGATTATTTCTTCCCTGAAATATTTTGTGTTTTGTTCCAACTTATCTCTCAGGTCGGTAGAAGATTCCAGCAGATCCAGTACTTTAAGCGAAGCGGAAACAATGCTGGGAGCTACGGTGTTGGAAAATAAATAAGGTCTCGAACGCTGTCTTAGCATTCCTATTATTTCCTTTCTTCCGCTAGTATAACCTCCGCTGGCTCCTCCCAGGGCCTTTCCCAAAGTCCCGGTAATTATATCGACCCGGCCCATTACGTTGTTGTACTCGTGCGTGCCTCTTCCCCGTTTGCCCATGAATCCAACGGCATGAGAATCGTCGACCATAACCAAAGCTTCATATTTTTCGGCCAGATCGCATATTTCATTTAGCTTTGCAATAAATCCGTCCATGGAAAAAACCCCGTCGGTAGCAATCAATCTGTGCCGTGCTTTTTGAGTCTCTTTTAATCTTTCCTCAAGGTCGTTCATATCGCTGTTTTTATACCGGTACCTTTGAGCCTTGCTTAAACGAATGCCGTCTATAATACTGGCGTGGTTCAGTTCATCGCTGATTACGGCGTCTTCTTCTGAAAGTATTGTTTCGAACAATCCTCCGTTCGCGTCAAAACAAGATGTATATAAAATCGTATCTTCGGTCTCAAGGAACTCCGAAATCTTGTTCTCTAGTTCCTTGTGTATTTCCTGGGTTCCGCAAATGAATCTGACCGACGACAAGCCGTATCCCCATTGATCGAAGCTTGATTTCGCCGCTTCGATTATCTCCGGGTGGTTCGCAAGGCCCAGGTAGTTATTGGCGCACATATTTAATACGCTTTGTCCTCCCTTTACCCTGATCCGCGCGCTTTGGGGACTGGTAATAATTCTTTCCTTTTTGTAAAGGCCGTCCGTATCTATCTGCTGAAGCTGACGGTTATAAAAATTTTTTACTGTTGTATTCATTTCGAATTCCTTTATCTTTTGGATAAAATATTCTTTGATTTTCCGGTCGCTACGAAACGTACTTTTTCAAAAAACCGGACTGATAAAATAAACAATCTATGCAGGCTGTTTAATCAAACCAATCCAAAATTATTTTCCCGCTGTTGCCGGTTTTCATTAATTCGAATCCTTTTTTATAGTCTTCGTAATTGAATTTATGGGTTATTACCGGGGAAATATCCAAACCGGTCTGCAGCATTACCGTCATTTTATACCAAGTTTCAAACATTTCCCTGCCGTATATTCCCTTCAAAGTCAATCCGTTGAATATTACTTCTTCCCAGTTAATTGAGGCATTTGAAGGAAGAATACCGAGCAGCGCAATCTTCCCGCCGTGACACATAAGGGGGATCATACTTCTGAGGGCGTCGGTACTGCCGGACATTTCGAGACCTACGTCGAATCCTTCGGTCATTCCCAATTCACTTATTACGTCGGACAGCTTTTCTTTTGTAATGTCCACAGCCCTGGTTACGCCGATCTTTTTCGCCAGTTCCAGCCTGTACGGATTCAGATCTGAAATTACAACGTACCTGGCCCCGGCGTGTTTGACGATTGCCGCTGCCATTATCCCGATGGGGCCTGCACCGGTTATGAGCACATCTTCACCCAGCACGTCGAACGATAGTGCGGTATGCGTCGCATTCCCGAAAGGATCAAAAATGGAGAATGTTTCTTTAGGTATTGAAGGATCGCAGTGCCAAACGTTTGATACGGGAATACTCAGGTATTCCGCAAAACAGCCCGGTCTGTTTACACCGACGCCTTTCGCGTTCGGACATAGATGCCGCCGGCCTGCCCTGCAGTTGCGGCAGCGTCCGCAGACTATATGTCCCTCCCCGCTTACAAGTTCGCCGAGCTTTACGTCGTGAACGTTGCTTCCTATTGCCTCAACCGTACCTACGTATTCGTGTCCGACAACCATCGGCACGGGTATTGTTTTTTTTGCCCAATCGTCCCAATTGTATATATGTATGTCTGTACCGCATATGGATGTTTTATGAATTTTTATCAAAACATCGTTAATTCCGATTTCGGGCACCGGGACTTCATCAAGCCAAAGTCCGGGTTCGGAATATTTTTTTACCAGTGCTTTCATTTTAGCCATAGAATTTAATTCCTTTTGAGAAGTAATTAGCGTTAATTTTAATCCGGATTTAAATTAAAAACATTATGACGTTAAAATTATATATTAGATTTAAAAACAACAACATCCGAAAGCATAATATTAAGGGAAGTGAACTGGGTCAGAAGGCAAAAAATCGACGCGTTCGTTCCCGTTCGTATAAAAAGCAAGTTGTTGGAGGGTTGAGTAGTAATATGTAGTTCTTATATTATCGAATAAAGCGCAAATTCGGAATTTAGATGATCCTTAGATTCCCGATAATTTTTTATCTTATTATCAAACCATTCGGTTTCAATTTCATTTTCCAAAGCGGTGGCCTTCAGCCAGTCCAGTTCTTTTTCGGATACCATCTCATCCGAAAATGCAAGCCTTAACCCGTCGGAAACAAAAGATTCGGCAATTTTCCTGCTGGAGAATTTTATAGGATTTTCCACAATGTATTTATTGCCGAGAAGATCTCTTAAAGTATCTTCGTAAAAATCCGTGGCGAAACCGAGCTTTAGAGCAATGTTCCTAATTATTTTCTTTTCCGGCTCGGTTAATTGGTTGTCTTTTTTGGCAACTATTAATAAACCTTTTAAATAATTACTTTTATCTATTAAGGTTAATTCCATTTCAACTCCAATGAAATTCGGTATGAAAAAGTACGAAAATTTTTTAGTTATAAAAATTCAATAAAAATTCTTTTCGTTTAAATTATTATCGACAAATATCCGGGAATCTTTATAGATCGTTGATAAATAAATAGTTACGGGCAGCTCAACGAACGAATATTCATTTGAAAAAAATGTTTATTGTAAATCCTGATTTTCTTCTAAATTCCGGGATCTAAAATAACGTTTCGATGTTACTGTATTATAACCAAATCATTAATTATTATTAAAAATTTTTTCCGCTATAAATTTACAGACAGGGATGATGTTCATATTAAGCGTAACGGTCTTCATAAGCAGCGCTCCGAAGCACCGTACCGGGGAAATCGCAAAATATACTTTCGGGGCGGCAGGTTTGTCCGTTAAATTTAAAAAATTAATATAAAATTACCGTTTGACTTAAGCGTAATCGTATTTGGAAGTAAATATGTTTTCCGGAAAAAGATAAGGATATAATTCCATGGCGGATTCTCCTATGATTCTGGCCGCCTTCTCATAAGAAACCATGCCGGTATTCAATACGAGGTGGTACATTTTTAAATCGCTTACATCCGTATTGAAGTGTTGCTTCACGTAATTTCTGCGTGCGGCATCCTCCTTCATGATAAAATCGATAGATTCCTTTTTGGTCTTCCGGTAAAAATCCATTACGTAATTTATCTTTGTTTCCATAGGAGCTATAAGCCTGACATGAAAGACATTCGATAGATGCTTGGTTATAATATTACTTCCTCTCCCTACAATTATAACGTTCCCGATCTGTGCAAGCTGCAAGATTGTATTTGCCGTCTTGTTGACGAGGATCCACGAAGAAGGATGAATACCAAGCAGTTCGTTAACCGTTGACTTTATCTCGGATAGTTTGTCTTCAACAAAATATCGGCTTAATTCCTTAGGCAGGTGGTGATCTTCGATTACCTTTTCAATTAAGTTCTTATCAAAAACAGTCCAGGGGTGAAGGTATTCTTCGTTAATAGGATGAAAATATTTCACAAGTTCTTCGCTTACACGTCCTGCCCCTGCTCCCGTTTCTCTCGAAATAGTGATACACGGTCCCCGCTTTATTTTTCCGCGAATTTCATCAGGTTCCCTTTTTCGCGACTCAATATAAATTCGGGCCTTTTCAAAAGCACCTTTTACAAGCATTTTACACCTCCAGCCAGTTAACGATTAGTTAATTAACTGTATAGGAGCTTGTAAATAATATAATAAAATTAAATCTTATATGAAACGCAGTTTATTTTTAGGCATGTATATCAGAACGGAAATACTACGGCAAATTATTGCCGGCTTTTATTGCTTTAAGGCTTCTTTTCCTCTAAATTTTTGAAAAATAACGGCATTTTTTTTATCAATGAACTGCCGATTATCTGAGCGGCTTCATCCTGATTTATCAAATGCATGTTGAGCACCATATGATATTGAAGCGGGTCGCTTATATCTTTTTGAAAATACGTAGTGACATAGTTCTTTCTGTCCAACTCTTCTTTTTTTATGAATTCAACGGCATCTTTTCTATTATAATTGTACAATTCCTGGATATGGCTAACCCTATCTTCGAAGGGAGCGACAAGCCTAACGTGAAAACAATTTTTTAACTTCGAGGTAATAAAATTTGCACCCCTGTCCAGAAGTATAACATTGCCGATCTGAGCAAGCTGCAGAATAGTTTCGGTAGTTTTATGCACCAGGCTCCATATACTGGGCTTGCCCCCTAGTACCTCGTTCATTATGGATTTTATTGCTGAATATTTTTCTTCAGCCATAAGCCTGCTTAAATTCAAAGGAAGATGATGATCCTGCAGTACCTTTTCGATAAGATTTTTATCGAAGACCGTCCATTCTACATCTATCAAAGCATGGGGTCTCAGGAATTCAATAAGCAATTCGCATACTTTATTGGAACCCGCTCCGGTTTCCCTTGATAATGTAATGCACGGACCGGCAGTCAAATCCTTACTGCTGTCCTGCAGCGCTTTACGGTTTACCTGCGTTTCAATATATTTCTTGGCTTTCTCCGTGGCTGCAGTCGGCAACATTTTTATTTCCCTTCCTGAAATTATATTAATTCCCGTGTACTAAGATTCCATGAAAAATTATAATAATATTAATTAAAAATTTTTCCAAATATATATGTTGCGATAGAGCAAGTCATAAACTTTTTTATTAAGATAATGATAATAATTGCAAAAAATTGAATTTTTAAATGGGAATTTTAGTTTATCCGTTTAGATATAAAAACAAGGGTAGAAATTTATTATTAATTAAGACTTGTATATTTATAACAACAAAGTGGTAATTTATTTTCTCATTGACTAAATTGCCTTAAATTTTTTAGAACCGAATTTATTTTTCTCATTTATTAAATTGAAATTAATCGGAGTAAAAATGGAATACAGGGTTGAAACTGATAGTATGGGATCAATAAAGGTTCCAAGCGACAAATATTACGGCGCGCAGACGGCCAGATCTTTAATGAATTTCAAAATAGGCGGCGAAAGATTTCCGCGGGAATTAATCAAAGCGTTGGGCATTCTTAAAAAGGCTGCTGCATTAACGAATAAACAATTGGGCATTCTTCCCGACGAAAAAGCGGAGCTTATAATTAAAGCCGCGGACGAGGTTATAGAAGGAAAATTAGACGAACATTTTCCGCTCGTGGTTTGGCAGACCGGCTCGGGCACTCAGACAAATATGAACGCCAACGAGGTTATATCGAACCGCGCCATAGAATTATCGGGAGGGCAGATGGGCAGTAAAAAACCTATCCATCCCAATGACGACGTTAATAAAGCCCAATCCTCTAACGACACGTTTCCTACAGCAATGCATATAGCTGCAGTAGAGGAAATTCACCGGCGACTGATCCCGATGGTAACCAAATTAAGGGACGCGCTGAAAGAGAAGTCCGACGAATTCAAAGACATAATTAAGATCGGACGCACTCATTTAATGGACGCCACGCCTCTTACGCTGGGACAGGAATTTTCCGGGTATGTTCAGCAGCTGACCAACGGTCTTGAAAGAATAGACGGCTGCCTCACCCGGCTATACGAGCTTGCACTCGGAGGCACCGCAGTTGGCACCGGATTAAATACGCATCCAGAATTTGCGGTAAAGGCGGCGGCACAGATCGCAGAACTTACATGCAAACCTTTTAAATCCGCAAGAAATAAATTCGAATCGCTGGCTGCTCACGATGCTTTGGTTGAAACAAGCGGGGTTTTGAAAACGCTGGCGGCCTCGCTGATGAAAATTGCAAACGATATCAGGTGGCTCGGATCCGGACCGAGATGCGGGATCGGCGAATTGTTACTGCCCGAAAACGAACCGGGCAGTTCGATTATGCCGGGAAAAGTAAATCCCACGCAGTCCGAAGCCATGACAATGGTTTGCGTACAGGTTTTCGGGAACGATGCGACGGTTACGTTTGCAGGTTCAAGCGGGAATTTTGAGTTAAATGTTTT
This sequence comes from Ignavibacteriaceae bacterium, assembly GCA_046706945.1. Lineage (GTDB taxonomy): Bacteria > Bacteroidota > Ignavibacteria > Ignavibacteriales > Ignavibacteriaceae > FEN-1297. The sequence goes on from JBJKOY010000039.1 coordinate 7,212, forward strand.
CAAACCGGTCATTATCTTTAATGTACTACAGTCTATCAGACTGATTGCCGATGCCTGTGAAAGTTTTACGGATAACTGTGTAGCCGGTATCCAGGCGAACAAAGAAAATATAAAAAAGCACCTGGAAGATTCGCTGATGCTTGTAACCGCCTTAAATCCGCATATAGGTTATGATAATGCAGCCAAGGTAGCGAAGAAGGCGCACAAAGAGCATAAAACGCTTAAACAAGCGGCGGTGGAATTGGGACTGCTTTCCGGTGAAAAATTCGACGAAGTAGTTCGTCCAGAAAAAATGATAGGCCCGAAAGCATAAATCCCGGAGTATAACCATTAAATACTAACGCCGGCTGAGCTTGTCGAAGCCGGCATTTTGATGCAAAAATCGCGTTTCGACAAACTTAATGAGCGGGTATTTTTAACTTTTAGGTCACACTCCGTTAAAAATATATAATAATATGGATGAAGTAATATTAAATATTTACCTGGTAATAAATAACGGGTATGTAGTTGAATTTCGGGCCGTTGCTTATCAAATGGAAGGCGGCGACGATAACAAAATTAATTTTCTTAAAAGCAAAGCCGTTGAAGATTTTAATAAAGCCTACCGGTTTGATGCCCCTTCAAACCAGAAAGGGAATTTTATGAAATATGTTAAGTTCTCCAAACTCGAAAAAAAGGGGAGACAGTTCGAATTATTCGAAGATATATTCTCACATTTCAACGTGCCGCAAAACCCCCTTATCTGCGTTACTCCGGTTGTCGACGGAAAAATTTTGGCAAATTAAAAATTATTAATTCGATATAGATCTCATTTGATCGGGAGGAAATATGAAGAAGTACGCTGTTTTTTTCTTGACGATCCTTTTTATAAACGTTTCAAAAGCCGAGTTTAAATTCGTAGGCAGCGTCGTATCTTACGGGAAAACCGGCAACGAAATAGAACTAAAATTAACAAATGCCCTGTTTAACGTATATGTTGTTGATAAAGACATAATCCGCTTTAGGTACACCGATAAACAGCGCTTTTCGGCCGCTCCGTCCTATGCTGTAATTTACCGTAATGAAAATTCAATTCCTTTCCGGTTTGCGGACGAAGGAAAGTATTTAACTATAAATACAGGCGAGCTGAATGTCCGCATTTACAAATCACCGTGCAGATTAAAAATATACGATAAAGATATGAACCTGATAAACGAAGACGACCCGAGCTTCGGCGTAGGATTCGACGGAAACGAAGTAAGATGTTTTAAGAAACTTTTTGAAGGTGAAAGATTTTACGGACTCGGCGAAAAAACAGGTCCGCTTGAAAAAACAGGCATCCAGTATACGATGTGGAACACGGACCATCCCGCGTATAACGCAAAGACCGATCCTCTGTATGAATCGATTCCTTTTTTTATCGGCGTGAGGGAGAAAAAAGCATACGGGATTTTCTTCGACAATACTTATAAGTCTTATTTTAATATGGGAGCCAGCAGCAACAGGTTTTATTGGTTCGGGGCGGAAGGCGGAGAAATGGACTATTATTTCATAGCCGGTCCCGAAATAAAAAAAGTAATTACGTCTTATACAATGCTAACGGGTCGAATGGAATTGCCGCCTTTGTGGGCCCTCGGCTACCAGCAGAGCAAATGGAGCTATTATCCCGAATATAAAGTAAGGGACATTGCAAAAGGTTTCAGGGAGAGAAAAATCCCGTGCGACGTGATATATCTCGATATTGATTATATGAACGGATACAGGGTCTTTACATGGGATTCGACTAGATTTCCGGATCCCGCGCGCATGCTGGCGGATCTGAAAAAAGAAGGATTTAAAATAGTACCCATAATCGATCCGGGCATTAAAGCCGATTCAAATTATTTCGCGGCAAAGGAAGGCATAGCCGACGGACTTTTTGCGAAGTATCCCGACGGGACAGTCTACCAGGGCGAAGTCTGGCCCTCATGGTCATACTTTCCAGACTTTACTATGAAAAAAACCCGCGACTGGTGGGGAGAAAAATTAAATACTTTATTAAAAACAGGTGTGGAGGGCTTTTGGAACGATATGAACGAACCTGCCGTCTGGGGAAATTCTTTCCCGGATATTGTCCTGTTTAACGATAACGGCTTCGGCGCCGATCATAAAAAAATTCACAACGTTTACGCACTCGAAGAAGCAAAAGCTACATTCGATGCGTTTCACAAATATTCGCCGGACAAAAGACATTTTATGCTTACCAGGGCCGGCTTTGCGGGTATTCAAAGGTACTCCACAGTTTGGACCGGGGACAACGTTGCGAACGACGAGTCGCTGAGTCTCGCATGCACCATGTGCCAGGGGATGGGGCTTAGCGGTGTACCGTTTATCGGAGCGGATGTGGGTGGGTTTATCGGAGTAGGTTCTCCGAATTTATACACAAGATGGATGGAGCTTGGAGCATTTACTCCTTTTTTCAGAGCGCACTCGCAGATAAATCAACAGGACAAAGAACCGTGGGCTTTCGGCCGGGAAGTTGAAAAATATGTTAAAAATATTATCTCACTAAGGTATAAACTTTTACCGTATATTTATAATGCATTCCGCAATTCCTCGATTTCAGGGCTTCCGGTGATGCGCCCTATGTTTGTTGATTTTCAAAACGACGATAACTGTTATACGAATAGATCTCAATTTCAATATATGTTTGGCGAGGACTTACTTGTTGCACCGGTACTCGACGAGACAAGCACCTTCAAAGAATTATATCTTCCGAACGGGTCTTGGTACGACTGGTGGACCGGCAAAATATATAAAGGCGGCAATTGGATTATCGTCAGTGTCCCTATTGACAGAATACCGCTGTTTATTAAAGAAGGTGCTGTCATTCCGGAACAGCCGGTTGAGCAATATGTAGGAGAAAAAACTGATTCCGTATTAACCCTAATCGTTTTTCCTTCAAAGAAATCCTCGTATGATTTTTATGAAGACGACGGGATTACGTTTAACTATAAAAAAGGAGAATTCTCCGAAACGGAGATAAATACGGAAATTTCCGGCAACACTGGGCAAATTACGGTAAAAAGAATTCATAACGGATATAAGACCGGACATAATAGCATCCTATTTAAGGTTCTGAATATTTCATCGTTATCCGGCGTAAAATATAACTTAAAGGACTTAACCGGATATCCCTCTGAAGCAGATCTTAAAAAAAATGACGAAGGATATTTCTTTGACAAGTTAAAAAATACGCTTTTCATTAAAACCGCTGCTGTCGATAATATTAACATATTTTATCAAGAATAAATATTTTTTAAAAATAACGTGATTTTTTGAACTTAGTCATTTAATTTTGCACTAAATCGTTTAAGTAAATTATCGATAATAATAAGTAATGCTGTTTACAAAGTATTCTTAATAATTAATTAATATCCTTGAATTAAAATTTTACTGCGGGAGCAATATTGTTTATTAGCGACAAATCCGGAAGCGATCATAAAGTCAATTTAGGGGAAAAAAAATTAACAGACAGGCTGAATAAATATTATTCGACTAAAAGGCTCGGATCTTTTATTGAGGACGGGGTCACGGTTTTCAGATTATTTGCTCCCAGTGCAAAAAACGTTATACTAATAACTTTTAAAAAACCGGAAGACGATCCCGGCGTTGAATATGAAATGACGCGGGACGAAAACGGCGTTTGGGAATATAGGATAAATGGGGAAAACTACGGTCTTTTCTACGGGTTTAAGGTCGATAACCCGAAGACTCAATACGCAAAAGATATTATCTGCCTGGATCCCTATGCGAAAGCCGTCGCTTCCTTTAATTCTTATTTAACGCCGCGAAGAGCAATAGTGGTTAATGAGGATAATTTCGACTGGGAAGGCGACGAATGGATTCAAAGGGACTGGCGGGATCTTATAATTTACGAAATGCATATTAAGGATATGACAGCCGATCCCTCTTCCGGGTGCGAATAACCGGGCACCAACGGGGCTTTGATCGAAAAAAATAAAAGCGGCGGTATTGATTATATTAAAAATTTGGGCCTATATACGGTGGAAATTATGCCGTGCCAGGAAGTTGCTCATATAGAA
>JBJKOY010000040.1:0-11782 GCA_046706945.1 Ignavibacteriaceae bacterium
CCTGGTCTTTCTTCCTTCGCTGTTTTTAATGGGCACCGGTATGGCAATGCTCCAGGTGGCAATTAACCCTCTTCTGAGGGTTTCCGGGGGAGAAGAACATTTCGCCTTTAATTCCGTAATGGCGCAGCTGGTTTTCGGCGGAGCCTCCTTCCTTGCGCCGATGCTGCTGACTTACCTGATCACCAGCCTTAATGAATCACAATCGGATAATATCGTTAAAACGGTTTTTGCCGGATTGTTCCCCGCTGAGCTTTCCTGGGTGTCGCTTTATATTTTATTCACCGCGGTTTTCTTATTTATGATAATAGTTATAGTCTTCTCAAAATTTCCCGAAGTTGAAAGAAAGGAAGATGAAAAAGCCGGGAGCTGGGTAACGCACAAGAGTTTGTTTAAGAATAAAACAGTGATCCTTTATTTCATAGGAATTTTCGCTTATGTAGGGACCGAACAGGGAGTGTCGTACTGGATTTCAAAATTTCTTTATACATATCATAATTATGATCCTATTACCGTCGGGGCTTCGATAGTAGGCTGGTTCTGGGGAGCGATGGCCATCGGGTGTTTGATCGGGTTAGGCCTGCTTAAACTTTACGACAGCAGGAGAATTTTGGTTGGCGCCGTTATTTTGGCGGCGATATTTTTATCGACAGCGTTGTTCGGTCCGGGCAGCGTCTCTCTGATCGCTTTCCCGATGGTCGGATTCTCGCTTTCGGTTATGTGGTCGATCGTTTTTTCGCTTGCCTTGAATTCGGTGGACAGGCATCACGGTTCTTTCGCGGGAATTTTATGCACCGCGATCATAGGCGGGGCCGTTATCCAGTTGTTCATAGGATGGCTCGGCGATATGTTCGGGCTGAGAACCGGCATGTCTTTCATATTTATTACGCTCGCTTATATCCTGAGCATAGGGATATGGGCTAACCCGATAATTAAGAACGAGACAATTAAGACAAAGGCCGCGCCGGCGGAAAAATAATTTTTATATAATAATTTCAAATAATTTATAAGGTAAAATGGGAATACTCGGAATAGATATCGGCGGAACAAATATCAGGGCCGGCCTTGTCGAAAATAATGAATTGAAAAAGGTCGAAACGTCTATGACGCAAAACGATGCGGGTCAAGATGAAATTCTTAACGATCTGCTGAACATGATCGGGAAATTCGACATTATAGAAATTGACGGGATAGGGGTCGGCGTACCGAGCGTTGTAGATGTTGAGAAAGGCATCGTTTACGACGTTCAGAACATTCCCTCGTGGAAAGAAGTTCATTTAAAAAAAATATTGGAAACGAGATTTAATGTCCCGGTATATATAAACAACGATGCCAACTGCTTTGCCGTCGGTGAAAAATATTTCGGCAAAGCGAAGCCGTTCAAAGATATTATAGGATTAATAATCGGAACCGGGCTGGGCGCAGGCGTCATTATAAATAACCGTCTTTACGCGGGCAATAACTGCGGCGCGGGCGAATTCGGGATGATCCCATTTAAAGATAAAAACTACGAATATTACTGCAGCGGGCAGTATTTCTCAAACGAATTCGGAATTTCGGGGAAATTGCTTTCCGAAAAAGCGGCCGGTAAAGATGCCGAAGCATTGGAAATTTTTAATAAATTCGGCGCTAACCTCGGGGAAGCCGTAAAGACAATAATGTTTGCATTGGACCCGGAAGTAATAGTACTGGGGGGATCGGTAAGCAAGTCTTTTCAATTCTTTAAAGATGAGATGTACAATTCGATCGCAGGCTTTTCTTATTCAAAATCGGCCGAGAAAATTAAAATCGAAGTATCCGGCTTAAACAATATAGCCATCCTGGGCGCCGCGGCACTTTATTTGGATGCGCAGAATAAATCGGTTTAGTCTTTTTAAAAAAAATATCTGTATTTAGCGCCGGTTTTTAAGGAAAATAAAAATAATCCATAAAAATCGAAGAAAAGTTTCGAACTGGTTATAATTCCATTTCTTTAAAAAAGATACCAAATGTTGCGAAAATCTACGGTAATCACCCATTTTCTATACTCGCCGTAAACAGATTCAAGTATTCTCGGGCATCCCTTCAAGAAAAAAATAGTTAATCAGAAAAAAAGACTTGACTTTAAAAGAAAAAAATAGTAATTAGCTAGAGCGGTTTAGTTATTTTAGTCAAAATCCTCGTAACCTCTTAATTTATAATTAGTTGATTGTTTTTCATGTATATTAAATCGTTTTATCGCTTTCCGTTTCTTAAAACTATTGAGGAATTAGCTTTCGCAGTATTGGACATAAAATTGATGTAAATACCAAATTTGGGAGATAATATGAAGTCTAAGATACTTTTTAGAACTAGTATTTTATTTCTTTTCCTCTTCCCCGTTTCTCTATATGCTTCAGGCCAGCTAAAAGGATCCGTTAGGGATTCGCTGACAAACGAAGAACTTGTCGGGGCCAATATACTTCTGGAAGGAACAAGTATTGGTGCGGCCTCAAATATCGAAGGGAATTATATTATCACCTCCATTCCGGCCGGCAAGTATACGGTCAGATGCTCATATATCGGCTACAATCAAAAACAATTTACGGTTACCATCGCCGATAATAAAACGACCGAATTGAATATTAAATTAAGCGCCAGCGTAGTACAGGGTAAAGAGGTCGTTGTAACGGGACAGGCAATGGGACAGGCTGCCGCCATTAACCAGCAGTTAACTTCCAATAAAATTGAGAATGTGGTTTCAGAACAGAAGATACGCGAGCTGCCCGATGCCAACGCCGCTGAGGCTTTAGGCCGTTTGCCGGGTATATCGATCGTACGGTCCGGCGGCGAGGCTAATCAAATAATAATGCGCGGATTGGGAGAAAGCTATTCTTCGATTACGCTGGACGGAACAAAATTGTCGGCCACCGATGCGGATTCGAGAGGAGTGGATTTGAGCACCATAGCACAGGGCTCGCTTTCGGGAATTACTGTAACCAAAGCGATTACGTCGGACATGGACGGCCAGGCTATTGCAGGAAGTGTAAACTTTATAACCAAAACCGCTCCGGAAACCAGGACAATATCCGTTACGGCCCAGGGATCTTACGGTGCCTTGGACAACACATACAGTCAGTATAATTTTTACGGAAGCTACGGCGAACGATTCTTTAATGATTTGCTCGGCGTGCAGCTGTTCGGAAATATCGAAAAGCGCGACCGGGGCAGCGAGAATTATAATGTCGCCTACGACCAGACTCTCCTAAATAATACGAGATGGATAATCAGCGATTTTACTATAAACTATACACCCGAAATAAGAAAAAGAAGAGGAGCCAGATTACTTCTTGATTTCAAGACTCCGGACGGGGGCATAATAAAATTAGACGGCAATGTCGATAGGACCGAACGGAGATTGTCGACAATCGGGCGGGACTATCCGGTGGAATGGGCCAGTCCCACTTATACATTTACCGGGCAGGATATCAACACAAATATCCTATCTTTATCGCTGCAAGGGCAAAACAATGCTCTGGGCTGGCATGTTGATTGGAACTTATCATTTACTCAATCAAGTTCGGATGAACCGTATAATTATGATGTAGAATTTGACGAGCCGTCGACACTGGATTCCGCCGGTCACGTTCTTTCCGGTATGAGAACCGTTCCGGTATCTCTTAGGAACGGCCCTTATCAAGCTTTAATTCCTTACGCCGTGGACAATTTCAGCTATTCTTACCTTAATTATGCCAACGCAAGAACAAGCAATAATCTGGATTATCAAAGGACTGTTAAAATTGATATTAAGAGAGATTATACTTTTTCCGATATGAGCGGAGAATTTAAGTTCGGAGGCAAATATAACGACCATTATCACCGAAGAAACAGCAACTATGTTTTCGCTCCCTACTATAACGGTGCGCAGGCCCAGAACTACGTTCTTTCATCAACCGGCAAAATAGTTCCCAAGGATTGGGCCGCTTACGGATTTGGCAATCTTCAAAAAACAGGCGGGCTGATACTTATGACTAACTTCATCGACAACTCGACCCGTAACGTGTACGGCTTATATTCGTTAAATCCGATAATTGATGTTAATCGGGTCAGGGACTGGTACAATATGAGTATAAACGGTATCGATCATTCGGGAATAACACCGGAATATGCGGACGGAACCGCGGAGGACGGTACAAATTACGGGGCCGATGAAAACGTGAGCGCCGCATATTTAATGAACACTCTCAATTTCGGAACATTTGCAACGTTAATTACGGGCGTAAGAATGGAAGCAGACAACGATAATTATGCCTCGTATTATACAACTCAGCCTCTTTCGATCTATTCCATATTCAGCGATACGACCGCAAAGCACCATGAGTCCATCTTACTTCCGAATGTTCAAATGATCGTCAGGCCGACGAATTTTATGAATGTTCGACTGGCTGCTTACCGGGGTATTACGCGGCCCGATTTTAACTACAGACTGCCTACCTACCTGCTTATCGGCGTGGCTCCTTACGTAAGTCAGCCGATGGTAAAAGTGGGCAACACCGATCTTAAGAACGGAAGCGCCTGGAACTATGAAGTCAATGTGCAGTTTTACGGAAACGATATCGGGCTTATATCTTTGTCTTCTTACTTTAAAAGCATAGATAATCAAGTTCAGTTCCTAAACGGGTTCCCGATTTTCCCTGCCAGTAATCTTGCAGACAGTTTGGGAATACAGTTCAAAGGCAATAAGCGTCCGTTCAGTACGACTTACCTTCTTAATTTTCCCTACAATTCTACCAAACCGACATATGTTTGGGGCTTTGAACTTGAACAGCAGACGAATTTCCTGTTTCTCCCCGGTTACCTGAAAGGTTTAACATTGAGCTATAATTTGTCGCTTGTTAAAAATCAGACTTATACTCCGTTTTCAAAAATTGTTTACGACACGGCTTTTATCGGAGGCTTCCCTATTGCAAAACCGCGGGTATTGCTTGAGGAAGGTAAAAGCAGGATAGTCAATTCGCCCAAGTTTTTCTGTAATGTTGTTCTGGGTTATGATATTGCCGGCTTCTCCGCCAGAGTCTCATACTTTTACCAGGGCAGTTACTACAACGGCTTCTCAACCGATCAGCGTTCTAACCCGATTCAGAATGCGTACTCCAGGCTGGATCTTGCACTCAAGCAGAATATCAATGATCATCTGGACGTCGGTCTGAATATTAATAACCTCAATAATTACAGCGAAGGTACAAGCCTGGAGAACGCAATTACCGGATGGACGCTACAAACGTCAAGCATTAGGTACGGCACAAGCGCCGATCTTTGGCTGAGAGTTAAAATTTAAAAAATATAATTGTACAGCAGTACGAACAGCTTAACAATCAACATTAAATAATCTAGGAGGTTCTTATGAAAGCAGCACTACGCATTATGTTACCCGTCTTCCTGTTATTGTCGTCCTTTACATTAACATTCGGTCAGCATACCATGTTCTTGACTAAGCCGACCACGGTAACATACCTTGACGATATAATTAACGCAGATACAACCGCAACCGGTGCGCGCAAAGATACGCTCAGAGTTTACGTACTTCAGCGTGGCGGCACCTGGTTTTGGCACAGCACTATCACCAATACCGGCTGGAAATTAGATATTGAAGCCGCCGATACAGGCAGCGCTGGAAAACCTAAAATTTATACCACGGAACAATCCGGCCAAACTACGGCGCCTTATGACTGGGTAGACGTACAGGGCGATGTAACGGTTAAGAACTGTATCATAAGCGGTTATTTTGATCCGGATACTTCCGCGTTCAATACGTACGGCGGCACATTTATATTATTCCGCTGCGCAACTCCCGGACCGAGAATGGATTTTGAAGGCAACGTGTTCTCTAATATAGGGCAGGCTGTTGCCAGTGCTTTTGCTGCAGTTCCTACCATAATATTCAAGGACAACATTTTTGCAAATATGGGCCTTCCGCCGTTAGTCGATGTCGGCAACGGACGTGTCGTCGATGTCAGAAACGTATCTATCGACAGCCTGGTTTTAATTAATAACACATTGGCATACGGCTTTGATAGAATGGTAAGACATATTGCAAGTGTGGGCAGACTTAACCATTTCATCTTAGACCATAATACAATCTATGAAAACGCAGGCAGATACGGCACGGTGGCTTTAGGCGCGGTAGGTGCGCAAGTACAAATTACCAACAACCTGTTTGTCGATCCAATGGCATTCGGGGCAGATACGGCTTCACAACGACATTGGGACTTTCAGGAATGCGGCGAAATTGATGCAAACGGGCACGTTAAAATGGCTTGGATCTATAATTCACCCGCAGCATCGGATACTCTGCCCGGTCAATCAGCTACAAACTGGAATATTTCCAACAACTACTATTATATAACTCCTCAAATGCAGGCTGTTTATGATACTTGCATAAGCGAGGGCTGGATGCCCGACATTTCGGCCGGGACTGCAAGAATAATGACAGATAGCATCAAAGCCAAGATTGATACAACACAGGCATTCTTTAAATTAAATAATTTCTCATTTACGAACGTACCCGCACCGATGACGGGACCTGTTTTATGGGCAACCAAACCGGTATCTTTAGGCGGTACGGGCAGTGCTTCGAGCGGCGGAACATATCCCGGTTATGGCAAGCATTTAACCGTTTATTATGCCGATACTATGAACTGCGGTTACTCAACGTCATCACCGGCTTACACCGGCGGTAACGGCGGATTCCCGGTAGGAGATTTAAATTGGTTCCCGGATAAAAAAGCACAGTGGGAAGGTACTACGGCAGTGAAGAAATACGATTCCAATGTTCCGGCAAATTTTTCGCTGCAGCAGAATTATCCGAATCCGTTTAACCCGTCGACAGTAATAAGATTCAGTATTGCAAAAACAAGCAGAGTGACTTTGACTGTATTTAATATATTGGGACAAAAAGTTGCGACCCTTGTAAATGGAAACCTGGGCGTGGGCAACCATGAAGTAAATTTCAATGCGGCAAGTCTCAGCAGCGGTGTTTATTTCTATACTTTAAACGCCGGCTCATATATTCAAACGAAAAAGATGCTTTTACTCAAATAATATCGGATGACGCTTAAGCAATTATAAGAAACAGTCTTTATCCGGCCGGTATGTGAACAACATACCGGCCTTTAAAATAAATTTTAATGCATTGAAGTTACGATTATTAAAAATTTAAAATCGGGCATAGCTAGAATTATTTAGGGTTAACCGGTTCTTTGAAATGTTGGCGGAAGAAAAAGACGTTACCGCAGATAAAGTATAATTATTACTTTGATTATCCCGCGGTATTTAATATTGCTCAACCATGTAATTTGACGGATTATCTTTATTGAAATTGATTTCCTATATTCGCCTCCGGTGAAACCGGGAATGAAATGATTTCCGGTTTCACTTATTTTTTTTGTTTTTACACGGACTTTATTAACAAATTTTATTTTAAGCAATTATGTGATAGAATATTTTTATAAAGTGAGCAGGATCTTTTTGAGTAAAAAAAGTACTTAATACACCGCTCTAATGCGGTTAAAAAACTAATAGCCTTTATCTTATAAAGGAATAGACATATTTTAATATTTACCGGACGGTCCATTATATGCGCATAACAATCTCGGATATTGCAAAATTAGCAAATGTCTCCAAATCAGCCGTATCGATTGTACTTAATAATAAAAAAGGAGTATCGGAAAAAACCCGTAAAAAAGTTTTAGATACCATTAAAAAATATAATTACAACCCCAACCATATTGCCCAGTCCCTGGCGGCTAAAGAAACCAAAAGTATCGGACTGATTATTAAAGAAATAGACAATCCATACTTTTCCAAAGTCATGAAGGGCGTTTACGACGAATGTTCGAAACTCGGGTATTCGGTTTTGCTGGGCAGTTCGGAATTATCCGAGGATAAAGAATCCGAAATTATCAATGCCCTGCTCGGCAAGAGAGTAGACGGACTGCTGATCTCCCCCCTTCAAAGCGAAGAATCGAATTATTCCTACTTAATAAGCCTGCTTAACGACGATTACCCTTTAGTGATCCTGGGAGAGGTCAAAAACTATTCGACGAACATAGTTGATATCGATAATTTTAAGGCGGCATACGACGCGGTTTCGTATTTGATAAATCTGGGGCACACCGCAATAGCTCATTTTGCAGGCCCGGTTCATTCCACACACGGGCAGAAGAGACTTGAGGGCTACAAGCAGGCTCTGATAGACAACAATATTCCGATCAGCAGCAATTATATAATACCCGTTGAGCCTTATACGCCGTACGGATTCAGCGCAGGTAAAGAATTGTTTTCAAAAAATATTAAACGTCCCACGGCGGTTTTTTGTTATAACGATCTTATTGCCATAGGGCTTATCGATGCTCTCCTGGAGCTGAAAATAAAAGTACCGGAAAAAGTATCGGTTATCGGGTTCGACAACATTGATTTCGGCAAATACGTAAAGATCCCTTTAACAACTATTCAAATGCCCGCATACGAGATTGGGAAATCCGCCGCGAATTTATTGATAAGGCAGATTTCGGATTACTCGCCCCTGTTAAAAGAAAAGTTAATTCTGGGGCATGAATTGATAGAAAGAAATTCATGTGCAAAGCTTATTGAATCGAAATAATAATTCTGAAAAAAATATAAAAATGAAATTACCGACGTCGGTTATATTAAAAAAAGCTTACGGGAAGTTCGGTGTACCCGCATTTAACGTCTTTAACGCGGAACAAATTCACGGCGTTCTGGGAGGAGCGGAAACGGTTGATACTCCCGTAATTGTGCAGATCACTCCCGTCGCCAGGAATTATATTAACCCGGGATTCTTGGAAGGAATGATAACCGCCGGACAGGATATTTACCCGGCCGCAGTATTTTCCGTTCATCTGGATCACGGGAATATCGAACACTGCATCAGCGCTATTGAGTCCGGATTTTATAATTCGGTTATGATCGATGCTTCGAACGAGAAGTTCGAAAAGAATATCTCAATTACATCGGACATCGTTAAGATGGCTCACGACAAAGGAATTGCCGTTGAAGCGGAGCTCGGAGTTTTAAGCGGGGTTGAAGACGATAAGAATGTGTCGGCAGAAAATTCAAAATATACGGACCCCGACCAGGTTGTTGAGTTTGTCGAGAGAACGGTATGCGACTTTCTTGCGGTGGCCGTCGGGACAAGTCACGGCGCATATAAAATGAGCGGAGGAAAAGGACTTCAGTTGAATATTTTAAAAGAAATTCAGGAACGGCTGCCCGGCTTCCCGATAGTCCTGCACGGTGCTTCGAACGTGCCTAAACCGGAGGTAGAGGAAATAAACCGGTACGGAGGGAAATTAAAACCGACCGCTGCGGGAGTAGATGAGAAGGAGCTTCTTCTGGCAATAAAATACGGAGTAACAAAAATTAATATCGCAACCGATATGAGACTTATCTGGGCCAGGGTTCACCGAGAATTTTTTAATAATTCTCCGGAGCTGTTCGACCCGGTTGTTCCGGGCAAAAAATATATGGAAGAATTAAAACTATTTGTACAGCAAAAATGCAGGTCATTAATAATTAATCAGCCATGAAAATTGATACAAGATGTAAATTGCTCGTCCACCCTGAAACGGATGCGTCCGTTACTTACCAGGAAATAACAGCCGAAAAGGCGGGCTGGAAGTACTTGAATTTCGGGGCCAGGAAATTAAAGAAAAACGATAAATGGAGTTTTAATACAAAGGATTCCGAAATATGCATAGTCCTGCTCGGAGGGAAATTTTCGGTATCATCGAAATGGGGCGAATGGATAACGGACGACGGCAGAAAAGACGTCTTTGCCGGTCTGCCCCATGCGGCATATTTTCCCCCGGGTACGGAATTTACTCTAACGGCATTAAGCGAAGAAGTCGACGTCGCATTCGGCTATACGAAAGCGCACGACAATTTTAACGGTTTTTTTATAACGCCGCAAAAAGTGAAAGATTACGGAATCGAACTGCGGGGCGGAGACAACGCGTCGCGTCAAATAAACTCAATTCTGCCGCCCGGCTCAGCGTGCAGCAGACTGGTCTGCGTTGAAGTCTATACGCCGTCCGGCAACTGGAGCTCTTTCCCGGCGCACAAACATGATTCGCGTAAGACGGACGAAAACGGGAAATTATCTGAAGCCGAGCTTGAGGAGATATATTTTTACAAGTTCGATAAACCGCAGGGCTTTGCACTTCAAAAAGTTTATACCGACGGTAGAGATTTAAACGAAATAGCCGAACCTCATAACAACGACGCCGTTTTAATACCTAGAGGATACCATCCTGTCTCCGCGTGTCACGGTTATAACGCCTACTACCTTAACTTTTTGGCCGGCAGCGATCAATCGCTTGCCAATACGGACGATCCAGATCATAAATGGATTTACGGGACTTGGAAAAGGATGGATGAACGGCTTCCCCTGGTAACTTTGGAAATGAATAACCGGAAATAATCAAATGAAAAAATACGATGTCATAACATACGGACGTTCGTCGATAGACTTGTACAGCAGCAATATAGGCGCTCCTTTTGAAGAGATAAAAGAATTCGGCGCGTTTGTAGGCGGCTCCCCGCTGAATATTGCCGTGGGCGCGAAGCGGCTGGGATTAAAATCCGCGCTGCATACAGCGGTAGGGAACGATATGGTCGGGAAATTTCTTTTAAACTTCCTGAGAAAAGAAGGAGTTGAGACTGCTTTTATACCTGTTAAGAACGGGGCGCGTACCAGCGCGGTTATCTTAGGAATAGAACCGCCGGATAATTTCCCGCTGGTTTATTACCGCGACAACTGCGCCGATTCGAAGTTAAACATCGACGATGTAATAAATGCGGATGTAACAAATACGAGGTTGATAGAATTTTCGGCCACAGCGCTGAACGTAGAGCCGACGAGATCCGCGGCATTTTTTGCGGCCGAGCAGGCGGTAGACAACGGCATCCCGGTCCTTATCGATCTTGATTTCAGGGCGGATCAATGGCATGATCCCAGGGCCTTCGGCATAACCGTACGCGCGTTCCTAAATAACTGTAACATTGCAATAGGTACCGAAGAGGAAATTTTAGCTACGATGCTGAAAGATCCTTCTCAAATTAAAATCAAAAACCAGCAGATATCCGCCCCGGAAATTACGGGCAATATTGAAGATTCGATAAAAGGAATACTTAAAACCGGCGTGGATACTCTTGTAGTAAAACGCGGGGTGAAAGGCTGTTCGGTTTATCATAAGAACGGGGAAGTATTAAATGTTCCGGGGTTCCCGGTGGAGGTAATAAACGTACTCGGCGCGGGAGACGCGTTTGCGGCCGGGTTAATTTACGGATTTTTACAGGGATGGGACTGGTACAAAAGCTGCCGGCTGGCTAACGCATGCGGCGCTATACTGGTAACCAAGAACGGCTGCGCTAACTTTGATCCTACACTCGACGAAGCCGTGAGCTTCATAGAATCCAACGGAGGATTTTAAATGGAAACAATACGCTTGACTGCCGCACAGGCGGCAATTAAATTTCTCAAGAACCAATATGTCGAAAGAGACGGCATCGAGAATAAATTTTTCGCCGGATGCTTCGGAATTTTCGGACACGGCAATGTTGCCGGCATCGGGCAGGCCCTGCAGCAGAACCTCGACCTGCGATATTATCAAACCCGGAACGAGCAGGCTATGGTCCACACCGCCGCGGCATATGCAAAAATAAAGAACAGGCTCAGCTCGTTTATCTGTACTTCTTCCATAGGTCCCGGCGCAACCAACATGATAACCGGCGCCGCGGCAGCTAC
>JBJKOY010000041.1:0-5551 GCA_046706945.1 Ignavibacteriaceae bacterium
TCCGGAATAGTTCCCCAGCCGGTGGTCGAAATGGATTATTACTTTATGGAATTTATTAAGCCTTCTATTATGTTTTTTAATATATCCTAAAGCAGTTTGCCATGAAATTTTTATTTGGCTTGATAATGTTTCGTCTATAAATTCCGAAGAGGGAACTATTATAAAATTATTTCCGTTTGTACCTTTTTTAATATCTATGGTGAAAGTCTCCAATGAACCTATAGAACTGCTGCTCCGCATAATCGAGTCGTTTTCCAGTACCGGGAAATAAATCTTTCTTTCGCCCGGGACCAGAAAATTATCCCCCTTAAGGACACTATGTAATTTGGTCAAATTTGAGGTTAAGGAATCTATGAAAGCTTCTATTTTTTTAACAACTTGTTCGTTCGATATGTATTGCTTTATATCTTTCAGCAGAAGTATTATATCTTCCGTCAATTGAGGTTTAAATCCGAAGACTTCGTATTTATTGAGGGAATTTAGGAACTCATCGATATATTCGTTTATATATACTTCAATTGTAATTATTGATGAGCCCGGAATTAAAAGGCTGTAATAATTTTTTATAATAATCAGTTTTTGCCGGGGAGAAGATGACTCGGAGAGTAATTCGTCAATCTTTTGTTTAAGTTCTTCTGCTTCAAAAGCGTCCATAATTATCTACATTGTTAAAGCCCGGAATGAACCTAAATAATTATTCGGTATTATGCAATAAAAAAGAGGATTTGAAGATAAAAGATTTGAAGATAAAAGATTTCGGGAAAAGAGATTAGGTCGAATGCCGGCGGTTCTGAAAAAATTTATTCCTGTTCAATTAAAATCTTTTGTATCGATTGCTCTTTATCTATTTCTATATTCTGCGGACTGTTTCTTATATGGAAAGTATCCAGCGACGGCACCAGCGTTATTTTTAATTTTTGTCCCGGATCATCTTCTTTGGAGAAGAAATACAGCGTGTATTTATCCCTATTGTTAATTACTCTCACCAAGTATTTGGAGTTCTCGTCGGAATAAGTGATTGACTCCGACTGCTTATAGGCGATGTCCGTCGTGGCTGCGGCCAGGGTGAGATCGTTTTTTTTGTTTATTTTTTTATTCGGAACCGGGTACAATTCGATTATTTTCACCTTTTCCAGAATTTTATCGGCAGCTTTTTTAATTTGATCTTTTATTTCTTCATCGCCGGCAGTATCGAGAAGCGAACGGCAAAAATCTATCTGCTCCGCAAATAATTTTTCATTGTCTTTAATAAATTCCTTTTTAACCTTCGGGATTTCTCCAGGGAAAAAAACGTATTTAAATATATCTTCTTCGGTTATAAGCATTCTTTCTTTTTCCTTGTTTCTTGAAGTCTTTTATCGTAACAATATCTCATAAGAAGCATTAAAACCTCGAATTAAAAAAACATTTATAATTAATAATATTTCTAATCTTAAGTATTTAAGAAAATTCATTTTTTTCAAGTCTATCCGCGATATCTTTTTTTAATAATTTTACAAGGTAAGCGAATAAATTATGGTATCTGGTTTTTAAATCGCTCACGGAGACATTTATAAAATAGGGTTTCAAATATTCCTCCATCCCCCGGTTCATTCCGCCGTCTTTAAGATCAAGTACAATATCCTTAATAGCTAATTTGAAACTCTCTCCTTCCGATACCGTCAGCTTTTCTTTAGCAACGTAATCGTTGTTTAATTTATTTAGCACGTTTTGTAATGATGATTTTAGAATATTATTCAGATCGAATGAAATTTCGAAATTGACCGTGAATGAATCTGGATTATCTATCCTTTCCAGGTATAGTCTTTTAAGTCTTTTTACTAATAAGTTTAAAGGTATAGCCGGGAAACTTTTCGTCTCTTTTTTTATATATTCAATTATATTATGAATAACAGAATTTAATTTACCGTTTAGAAAGGCCGAGGGAATATTGTTAAAATCCGATTCGGAAATAAGTGTTCCGTTTATTTCGGTTTTGGAATCTTCGATTAAATATAGTTCGCCCATATAACTAATTTTTTTATAACCTGTATTCTTTGCGTTGTAAATCAAATTTTTAAGTAATTTCTTGTATACCGGATCAATTTCACCCAGCAGTTTTACTACCGTTTGATCTGTTCTATTCCAAATCAGCTTATGTAGGAAGAAGGAAGCTCCGCTTTCGGAATCTAATTTTTTATCCCAATCGGTAAGTGATTTTTGCATGCCGGTAATATTCAGAGAGTTGTATTTAATAAATAAGGGCGCAACGGCATCCACGGCAATATCTTCGAACAGTATATTGTTTACGGAGAATATAGTTTTAAGCTTGTAATGCCTTTTATTCAAATATTTTAAAGAAATGCCTGTACAAATTTCAATAAATTCTCTTAAAGACTGCCTGTCTATATTATCGAGTCTGATTAGTTCTAGATAAGGAAACAATTCTAATCCGTGCATGAAAATCCGCCGTTAGAGCAAGAAAATTATTGTAAACATTATAAATATAAGACTAATATAAATTTTTTCGCAAAATTTTCCCAAAACAACTTAAATAGATTTACTAAAAGATATGTCGAAAAATTTTTAAGGAAATTTCAAATAATTATAAAAGGACTAAATAGATGAAATCCATTTCTGTTTTATGTTTAAGCTTAATTTTTTGTGTTTCAATTCTAGCGCAGGTACCTACAAACGGATTGGTGGCATACTACCCGTTTAGTGGAAACCCCAACGATCAAAGTGGTAACGGATATATAAGCGCGGATAGTGGTGCAACCTTAACTACAGATAGATTTGGCAATTTAAATTCGGCTTACAATTTCAATTACGGAACTTGGATTGATCTCGGGGATATTTTAAATAGTGTTTTTGAATCGAATACATTCAGCATTTCAATCTGGTATAAACCTGATAAAACGCAAAATGGCGGTCTGATTTATAAGTGGAACAACGTATATGCAAATACCGGTAATGCTTTCTGGTACACTCCTCAAAGCTATACAAGCAATAGTAAAAGAATTACAACTTTTCCAGATTTAATAGTAGGACAATGGACACATGATGTAGTAGTATTGGATAATGGGAAACTGACTCTTTATCGTAATGGACAATTGGTTGTTCAAGATAGCGGGCAAAATTGCGTTAATTCAATAGGATATACCTTACAGGTAGGCGGAGATCTAAATGGTTCAGAGCCTCAATACCAGTTTTACGGAAAAATTGACGACATCAGAATATACAACCGTACCTTAAGTGCTGCTGAAGTATTAGCTCTTTATCATGAGGGGGGATGGACTGGACCGCAGCGTATTAATATCATTCCAAATCCAAGCGTCAATAAATTTATCCATTTGACAAATAATACGGATACTACGTATCCTAACGAAAATATTGGAGATGCTTTAGCAATTAATAGCTTATGGGGAATTAGGTCCACTAATGGAGTAAATAATATGGACTATGTTCCAAGTCCGGGTTTTCTTACTGATACTACAAATCTTACCAATATTAAAATGGATGTTAATACGGATGGAAAACCTAACTATATCGCTGGTTATCCTTCAATTCGTTATGGATATAATCCAAAAGCCAAGGCGGCATCAATCGATCATTTTTTAATCTTTCCTATGAGATTAGGCAGTCTTGCAAACATTCAATCCTATGATCATTTTTGGACGGTTGTTAAATATAATATTTCCGCATTACCTTCGAATCCGATGGACTTTGCGTATGATATTTGGATTTCCGATTCGTCGCATCCGTCAAGTGTGAATAAAAATACAATTGAGTTGATGATATGGTTGGATCAATCCGATTTAAAACCGACCGGCGACTCGGCTAAGATAACGGGTTTAAATCTGCCATGCTTAGTGAACGGTCAATTCGAATACCTTCCTTTCGACGTGTACGAAGGTAATACATATAATGGAAGCGGGGCTACCGTGTCATTTGCACTTGAAAATCCAACTGCAATCGGCAGTATCGGCGTTGATCTCAGCAGCATAGCAGATACATTAATTTCATTATTGCCTACGTGGAATATCAATCCTTCATGGACTCGTGATTCTTTGAATAATTACTACATGCTTGATGTGGAGCTTGGTTCTGAATTCAGGAGTAATTCGGCTGCACAAGCAAAATATGCCTGGACGATTTCGGAATATTACTTCCAATTTCCACAAAATATTTCTTTTCCAACCGGAATCTTAAACACAAAAAGTGATAACCCAAGAAGTTTCTATTTGAGTCAAAACTACCCTAATCCTTTTAATCCCACTACCACTATATCTTACTCGCTTCCCAGAACAAGTTTAGTTAAAATAACAGTATATGATATTCTCGGAAGAGAAATTAAGACTCTGGTAAACGGGCAAAGGTCAGCCGGTAATTATAAGGTAGTTTTTAACGCAAGCGATTTTGCCAGCGGAGTTTATCTCTATCGAATGCAAGCCGGCAGTTTTGTTGAAACAAAGAAGCTGCTGCTTTTGAAATAAAATTTTACTTAAAATAATCAAGGCCGCCGTTCGGCGGCCTTTTTATTAGCTTAAAACTATTTAATCGTTATGGGTTGGTACGGTTCTGGGAAAAGCTGCAGCATCGCAACTTTCTCAATAAGAAATTAAACTTATGATAGTCCGTAGCGCATAGTTAGTCTGCTCTTTGTTGTTTAGATTCTAATTTAATTTCATACTGACGGCTTATAATATTCAATAATCGAATTCCTAAGCAGTACTACTAAAGTCAATACCCCTAAGATAGTGCCTAACGGGAAGGATATGCAATCTATGCAGGCCACTACGATACTGAATATTCTTAACTTTCTTCTTTTTATATATTGTGCGGATAAAAGATTAACTACGCCTATAGTCAGTCCTATTAATATCGCCGCAATTATAATTATCACGAATATATTCATAATTTCAGCCGTAGGGGCTTGCACATTATTTGAATTTGTGAAACCCGAATAATCTTTGGAATAACTGAATATCAGCTCTAATATGAAGAAATAACCGATGCCCAATAATGAAAATATGATTACGATAATGCCGTATATTCTATGGAACAATACTAATAATTTGAGATGCTCTTCATCTATTACTGCTTGTTTATTTAATTCTTCCATATTTAATTCCTATGTGAAAATTATTGGCTCCCCGCAGAATTAAAATTACAAATTCAGCTGAACTTGGCTAACTGCATCGAGTCCTAATCAATTATTCCGTTAAACTATGTAAAATAGCTCCTTTTTTCAAGAAAATATTATAGCAAATCTGACTTATTTAATTAACATAAAATCGCCAGCTTATAAATCCTATTCTTTTGTCCGCTTTCAACATATACGGACAGCAGCAAACTTTCCTTGCAGGCTCTTAGGACAAGTTCTCCGATGCCGCGCTGTCTTGTCTTGAAAATATGTTCGCCTTTGCAATCGTCCAGAATAAAACCTTCGAATTCGCCGAAGCAATCGAAAAGCACTTCGCATACTTTGCCGGTGTATTTGTGTTCCGAAACTTTAATGACTGGTTTAGGAACAACGCCGTCCGGCGACGCAGGTACGCTGCCGGAGTTT
>JBJKOY010000042.1:0-3083 GCA_046706945.1 Ignavibacteriaceae bacterium
CCCCGATATTTGCCTTTACCGAGATCGATTTTTGTTCCGCATTTACTTTAAATAGCCGGACAACTTCGTTCACGCATAGAAGCAGGTTTTCGTTTGACGGCGAATATTTAATCCTCCCCGCCTGTACCAGCGACCAATCGAGGAGATTATTTAAAAGTTTGTATAAATTGTTCGCGGCACTGTTGATATTCCTGGCGGACAGTTTTATTTCTTTCGTATCTAGCTGATCGATATCGTTGGCAAGCATGTCGGTATAGCCCAGGAGGCCGTTAAAGGGGCTCCGCAAATCGTGGGCAAGCACGGAAATAATTTTATCTTTATGGTTGTTGAGTCCTTTTAGTTCCGTCTCCGATTCGGTGAGCTTGTCCAGCAGTCCTGCCTGCCTTGAGTTTACTTCTTCCAGTTCTTCTTTCTTTGAGTTCAGCTCTTTGGTCCTTTCGGAAACCAGGGCTTCCAGTTTTTTATTTCTTAATCTGACGGCTTTAAGTCTGAATTCGAACATTAGAAGAATTAGGGCGGCCGCACACGCTATTATAATTAACCGGAACCACCACGTCTGCCAGAAAGGTGGTAAAATAATTATGTTTAAGGATGCGATATGACTGCTCCAGATGCCGTCGTTATTGGTGCCTTTAACCCGCAGTGTGTAATTGCCGGGCGGAAGATTTGTAAAAGTGACTTCATCGTTGGTGCCTTTGTCTATCCAGTTATTGTTTAATCCTTCGAGCATATAAGCAAAGTTATTTTTCACGGGGTCTTTATAGCTCAACGACGCAAAAGTTAAAGACAATATGTTGTCTTTATAGCCGAGCCTTATTTGAACGGTCTTCCAGATCGAGTTTTTTAATTTAAAAGGCCTGTTATAATCTTTAAATGACGTAAACACTACCTGCGGATTGTACGAATTATATTTTATTGAATCCGGGAAGAAGGCATTAATACCGCTTTTCCCGCCGAAGTACATTTTGCCGTCGCTGCTTTGGAAAAAAGGTCCCTGGTTGAATTCGTTACTTTGAAGCCCGTCGCTTTGATTATAATTGTGAAAGGTCTGCTTTCTAATATCAAATTTGGATATCCCGTTGTTTGTGCTGATCCAAAGATTTCCGTTCTTATCGCCGAGGATGCCGTAAACTTCGTTATTGGCCAGACCGTTTTTTTCCGAATAATTTTTGAAATTCCCGGTCTTCGTATTTAACCTGCTGAAGCCTCCGCCGGCAGTAGCGATCCATATTGTACCGGTAGTGTCTCCGGGGAATTCGTAAACGTCGAGAACGATATTATTACACAGGCTGTTGCGGTTGTTCGCGTTGTGAACATAGTGCCGGAATTTACGCGTCTTTGCGTCAAATCGGTCCAGCCCGCTGCCGTTCGTACCTATCCACAGAGTTCCGGTGTTATCGAAGAACAAATAGTTCACACCGTTGCTGCCTATGCTGTTTGAATCGGCGGGATCGTGTTTATAATGAGTAAACTTATTAGTTACGGGATTAAACTCATCCATTCCTCCGCCGATAAGTCCCAGCCAAAGGTTCCCGGATTTACCGCACGTTACTGCGTTAATATAGTCCGCGCCGAGACTGTTAATATTGCCGTTTACGTGTTTGAAATGATAAAACCTGCCGCTGCCCGGATCGAATTTGTCCAATCCGGCGGTTGTGCCTATCCATACGGATCCCTTTTGATCCGCGAAAATTACGTTGATAAAATTTTGTATAAGGCTGTTGCCGGAAGCGGTATGAATGTAGCGGACGAATTTGCCGGTCTTTTCATTCAGTTTTATAACTCCCTCATTAAAGCTGCCTATCCACAAGTTATCAAACCGGTCTTTACAGATCGCGCTGATATCGTTTTCTTCGAGGTTGTTGCCGTGTTTATCGTCGATCCTTATGAGCCCGAACAGTTTTTTCGTCCTATCGTATTTGTAAATGCCTGAAGTGAAAGTGCCTATCCATAACAAACCTTCCCTGTCCTCCAGCAAAGACCTTATCTGCTTGTCGTTCGCTTCAGAGGAATTTATCACCGATTTTTCAAGCTCGGTAAATGTTCCGCCGGACGGGTTGAAATAGTTCAGTCCGCCGTTCTGGGTTCCGGCCCATACAATTCCGTTTTTATCCACATAAACTACTCTTACGGAATCCGAGCTGATGCTGTTAGGGTTTGAAACGGAATGTCTATAAGAATTGAAAGTACCGGAGTATATATTAAACCTGTAGAGTCCGTTGAAGGCACCTATCCATAAATTTCCGGATTTATCTCCTGCGATCGAATTTATTTTGCAGTCTGCGGCGGAATTCTTTTCTTTCGAACCGTAAAATAAGCGCTTGAACTTTTTTGTTGCCGGGTCGAATAAATCCAGCCCCCTTACCGTACCCGCCCATAACCTGTTATCCGAATCGACAAAAACAGACGTGACGGTATCGCAGTTTAAACTTGACTTATCTTTATCGTTGTGAAGAAACCGGACGAATTTATTATTGCTTTTGTCAAAATAATCCAGTCCGTTATAGGTACCTATCCAAAGCCCGCCCTGCTTATCCCCCGTTATTGCCGTAATAACATTCGAAGAAACGCTTTGCGGATCGCCGGGGTTATATTTATAAGCGGTGAAACTATCTGTCGAAGAATTATATTTGTTGAGACCGTTATCGGTACCGATCCACATTTTACCGGATATATCGACATAAAGGCAGCTTATGTAGTTATCCGAAATTGATAAGGAATCGTCCGGGACGGGTTTGTATACTGCAAAGCCGTATCCGTCGTACCTGTTTAAGCCGTCCTGCGTACCGAACCAAAGAAAACCGCTGCTGTCCTGGGCTATGCATTCCACGGTGCTTTGAGAAAGGCCCTGAACGATTGATATATTGCCTAACCGGGTATTTTTTATTTGCGAATATGCATCCGAACTATTTAAAACGCAGACTGTCAAAATTATTAATTTAAAATACAAAGGATCCAGGATCTTCATAATTTTATCGTGTCCGGCATTACACATAATTCTTTGTTTTATATGAAAATGAAAGGGTGCTATTCATTTTAAAATAGTACTCCCTATTAAATAATCAAGCAGGGATTCGGAAAGT
>JBJKOY010000043.1:0-1483 GCA_046706945.1 Ignavibacteriaceae bacterium
CTGAAACTTACCTTAAATCCTTCTTTTAATTCTAAAAACAATAAACCGATTTTAACCCCTTCAACGGATAAGGTAAAGTTGACGAAATTTTCCGTATCCGATTCAAAGGCATTCAGTTTTTTAAATATGTCCTTTTCAAGGGTAATAAAACCGATTTGTTTTTCTTTGCCATAAAGCTGAAAGGATTCCAATGCAGCGCCCAGTAATTTAATTTTGCTGAATTTGCTCTGGTCGTATAACTTGTCGAAAACCTCGTTCGGCACGACGTTCAACTCAAGCAGTTCCGCGGCAATCCTGTGGATCTCGGGCGTTGTCCTCTCGAATCTGAACGAACCGGTATCCGTCATTATCGCGGCGTATATCGGATAGGCCGTTTCGTATTTTAGTTCGGTTATGCCGGTCTTTTTTATAAAGTCGTAAATTATATGTCCCGTGGCGCAATATGTTTCGTCGATAAAATAATAATCCGCAAAATTGTCTGGGTCCAGATGATGGTCTATGCAGATTTTTATTTTGGTACAATTTTGTACGTCATCCTGCATGCTGACAGTTCTATCGGCCCGGTTGAAATCCAGCGCTACTATAACGTCGGAATCTTCAAAAACATGCTTGTGTTTTTTCCCGTCGTATTTCTCGATTACTCCGTCCGGGTCGAGGAATTCCAGATTGTAAGGAGTTAAACTGTGATTGACTATTTTAATTTTTTTCCCGAGTTCTTTAAGTATCCTGTACATCGCGATCTCGGAGCCGACGGCATCGGCGTCCGGATTTACATGCGTCGTCAGCAAAAAAGAATTATAACCGGTTATTATATCCTTAAGTTTCGAAAAATCGATCATAGTATTAATAATTTCAAAATTGTAATCGGATTGTAAAAGTAAACGGGCTTGTTTTTTATGCCCGCCGAACCGAACCGGTAAAGATAAGGAAAATATTTATTTACTGAAAATAATCCCGGGAATCAGATGCGTAGTCAATCATAAATCAGAGACGCATTATCATGCGTCTCGAAAGGAATTTTATCATCACAAATAAAAAAGAATTTTTAATTTACTTCCCAAAGGTTCCCGGAAAAATAAAGTTTTCTCAGGTCCCCTTCCCCCTTGGTTCTTTTTACTTCTTCGATCTGTTTATGGAAATCTTCTTCGTAAGTAGGTTTTTCGATTTGTCTGAAAATACCTATCGGCAGAGGGAAATCCTTCATTTCGGAAAACTGGGATAGTATATATGCCCTCGCCGGATTCCGGTCGTATTCGTCGTGAACCCAAAGATCGTTTACGGAGTGTTTTCCGTCGGAAATATTAACAACCTTAGGTGTCAATCCGTCAAGTACGATACCCTTGTCGTTATTTTTCCCGAAAATCATCGGTTTATTGTGTTCAAGCACCAGAACGTTGTCGGCTTTGGTTTCTTTATCGGTGAAAAGGAAGAATGCGCCGTCGTTGAATATATTGCAGTTTTGATATACTTCGATGAAAGAAGT
>JBJKOY010000044.1:0-16096 GCA_046706945.1 Ignavibacteriaceae bacterium
AATTTTCATTAAAACAGTTTATTTAATTATCCGGAGTACAAATGGCTAAAGTTATTTTTAATATACAATACGAGTTAAAACCAGATAAAAAAGACGAGTACTTGAGTGTTGTAAAAGAACTGAAGATTCTTCTGAAAGCGGACGGTTTGGAAAATTATTCTGTATACGAAGTAAAAGGTAAAGGAAACCATTACCAGGAAGTTTATACGTTCGCTTCCGAAGAGGCCTATGAAGCCTTTGATGACAATCAAAGCGAAAGAATAAATATTCTAATCAATAAACTAAGCGACCTTACCGTTGAGAACTCTACAAAATATGCTACATTATACGAATTGACCGAAAATTAAAATTACCACGCGAAGCGGTTTTTTAACCGCTTCATTTTTATGTAATTTCAACCTTCTTTAGCATTCAAAAAATGAATAAAACCCTCCATAAGATTTATATAGGCTCCTTTTTTCTGATAAGCATTCTTGTAACGTTTTTGTTTATTTATGACGGATTCGGCTATTATTCAACACCGCTCGACCAGAGGTTCTTCTCGCCTCAAAATATTTATTTAAAACCCAGCGGACTTATTGGTCACGGCGCCGGTATTATAGGCAGCCTTATGATGATTATCGGCGTTGCCGTATACATGATTAGGAAAAGGGTAAGACGGTTCCACGGTTTCGGATATTTAAATAACTGGCTGGAACTACATATTTTTTTATGTACCCTCGGACCGATACTCGTTCTCTTCCATACTGCTTTTAAATTCGGCGGTATCGTAGCGGTCAGCTTTTGGAGCATGACGGCCGTAGTTCTAAGCGGAGTAATAGGCAGGTTTATATACGTGCAGATACCCAGGACAATCCAGGGGCAGGTTATCGGGTTTAAAGAACTTCAGCAGATGACCGAAGGATTAAGCAGCCGGTTAACCGATGAATTTAAAATAGAACCGGCGGTTTTATCCTCACTGGAAAATTATTCGAATTTCAATAACTACATTGGGCTGTCTTCTTTTAAGAGTTTTCAAACAATTTTTTTCAGCTATTTCAAAATCAGTTCAATATTAAGAAGACTTAAAAAAGAATTGTCGTCGAATAAAAAAAATGCTCACGAAGTAAAAGAAATATTAAAAACCGCAAAAAATAAATTAATACTTTCCCGGCGTATCGGGCTGCTCCGTACTATGCAGAGAATCTTTAAGCACTGGCATGTTGTCCATCTTCCCTTTGCCATTATCATGTTCATCATAATGTTCGTACACATTGCCGTAACCATTGCTTTCGGCTACAGGTGGATATTTTAGGTATAAATTATTCCCCGGCAAAAAAACGGACTTGCAAATTATATCCTATAATATTATTCTTCGCCCCGGAATCATATCGTTAAAATGTCCTTATGTTTCCCTGGGCTTCAATTCGCAGGACATTTGACAAAATAACTTCAAAAAAGATTAGTTAAACTAAATACATTTAAGAATTCACCGGGCTATTTAATTGATATTTAAGCCCTTAGATGCTGTTCATAAACATACGGGATAAATTTTCGATAGTAATTATTAACTATTGCGGGATGGGAAGTAATTATCTAAAATTCATATTTATTTTATTGCGGAGCAGATATACTTCGTACGAAGAAAATATATTTAATTTACTTTGCATTCTCGGTTATTCTTTTCCCTTATTATTGTTTTGCACAAATATCGCCCGGTGATTTAACATTTGCGCATGCGAAGTATGAAGGTTTAAGCAATTGTACAAAATGTCACGTCCTCGGGAAACAGTTAAGCGACGAAAACTGTTTGAATTGCCACACCGAGATAAAAATTTTGCAATCCGAAAGCCGCGGGTATCATTCGTCTCCGGAAGTAAAGAATAAAAATTGCTGGAAATGCCACAGCGAGCATAACGGTAGAGATTTCAGAATTATAAATTTTTTCCCGGATAAATTTGATCACGATAAAGCAGGATTTAAACTAACCGGTACGCATGCTTCTATTAAATGCGGCGAATGCCACAGACCTAAATTTATTACAAACTCGCTTTTTAACAAAAGGAAAAATACCTATATCGGTCTGGGTTCGGACTGCATTTCATGTCATAAAGATATTCATCAAAACACGCTGGGGAAAAATTGCGCTTCATGCCATAATACGGTAAAATTTAAGCCCGCCGTTTTTTTCGATCACGATACCTCCGGCTTTAAACTGGACGGCGCTCATTTAAAGACCGCCTGCGATAAATGTCATATTAAAGAAACTCTGAACGGCAAACCGTTTCAAAAGTTTGCCGGTATTCCTTTTAAGGAATGTTCCTCTTGCCACAAGGATGTCCACCGCGGAAGGTTCGGAGTAAACTGCGGGAATTGTCATAACACGTTGTCTTTTACAAGTGTGAATAAAAATTCTTTCGATCACGGTAAAACGAAATTCCCTTTGCTCGGCGCCCACTCCAAAGTCATTTGTTCAGATTGCCACGGAAAAAATCCTTTGTCCAGGCCCAAATTTGCGGAATGCACCGACTGCCATAAGGATGCTCATTTCGGAGAATTTACTTCCGGCAATATTGTGGAAGATTGCAAAAAATGTCATTCGGTGGACGGTTTCGATGTAGCACTTTTCACTTTGACGGATCACGATAAATCCGACTTCCGATTAACGGGCGCTCACCTCGCGGTATCCTGCCGGGCCTGTCATTATATGACGCAGTCCGGCAAGAAAGTCTGGCACTTTAAAAATATCGGCATCAAATGTATCGATTGCCATAAGAATGTTCACGGAACGGAGATAGAAAAAAAATTTATGCCCGGGGATAACTGCGGTACGTGCCATACTCCCGAGCGCTGGAATAAAATTTCGTTTAACCATGATCTCTCCGGTTTTAAGCTTTCGGGGAAACATGCGGTCGTCAGGTGCGACGATTGTCATAAAACAGAAAATAAACCGGGCGAACCCGTTTTTAAATTCGCTTCTCTGAGCCCGGATTGTTCCGGTTGTCATAGAGATATTCATTTCGGTCAATTCAAATCGGCAGCCGCCGGGGGACAACCCGTATGCGAAAACTGTCACGGTTTTGACAATTGGAAGCCTGAAAAATTTAATCATGAAAATACTTCTTTTCCTTTAAAAGGAGCTCATGAAAATGTACCCTGTTCGGGTTGTCATAAGGTCGGTAAAATTAACGGGAATGTTTTTATAATTTATAAGATGGAAAATTTTAAATGCGCATCCTGTCATGCTTAATAATAATATTGGCTGCGGCCGGCGCGGCCTACCCGCAGTCCCCCCACGGCAGCAATTTGAGGCTGGATTGTTCCGACTGTCATGTATCTACGAACTGGGAAAAAATTCCGGATCGAATTAAATTCGATCATAACACCCAGACGTCATTTATGCTGACGGGGCAGCATGCAACCGTCGACTGCAAATCATGTCATAAAAGTTTAATCTTTTCTCAGGCGAAAACCAGCTGCAATTCCTGTCACAACGATATTCACCGGAATTCGCTCGGACCGGACTGCGCAAGATGTCATACTCCCAAAACCTGGATAATAAACGATGTTATCCAAATTCATCAAAACGGAAGGTTCCCGCTTGTGGGAGCGCATTTGTCGGCGGACTGCTCCTCCTGTCATTCGGAATACGGAAATTTATATTTCCCTCCTCTGAACACTTCATGCTTCAGCTGCCATGCAAAGCAGTATTATGCGACAACTTCGCCGAATCACGTTCAGTCGAATATTTCTACGGATTGCCGGAGCTGCCACAGCATGACAAGCTTTGCCTGGACGGCTCAGAACTTCGACCATTCTTTTTTCCCTCTAATAGGAGGGCATAAAATTCAAAACTGCTTCAGCTGCCATACACAGGGAAGCAATTTCGGCGGCTTGTCTCCCGACTGCTATTCATGTCATAAACAGGATTTTATATCCGCTAAAAATCCCGACCATGTTCAGGCTAAGTTTTCTACAAGGTGTACGGACTGTCATAATATTATGAGTTTTATACCGTCTACCTTTAATCACTCTTCCACGGGTTTTATATTAACCGGCGCGCACACATCGGTTTCCTGCTCATCATGCCATACTTCAGGATATACAAATACGCCGGCGGACTGCTATTCGTGCCACAGCAAAGATTTCGCGGCTACTACCGATCCCAATCACGTAGCGCAGGGATTCCCTCACGATTGTTCGCAGTGCCATTCAACCTCAAGCTGGGGCGACGCTTCGTTCGATCATAATACGACCGGGTTTCCCCTGACGGGCGCACACGCATCGGTCGCCTGCTCATCCTGTCATACTTCGGGTTATACAAACACGCCGACGGACTGCTATTCGTGTCATTCCCAGACCTACGCCGCCGCAACGTCGCCTGCTAACCATGCCGCCGCAGGGCTTCCGCATACCTGCCAGGATTGTCATAATACTTCATCCTGGACGGCTTCGTCGTTCAATCATGCGACAACCGGATTTACGTTAACCGGAGCGCATGTGTCTTTGGATTGTTCCTCATGCCATAAAGGAACTGTTACCGGACTGACTACCGATTGTTATTCATGTCATAGCAAGGATTTTAACTCTACAACAGATCCCAACCACGTTGCGCAGGGTTTCCCTCACGACTGTTCGCAGTGCCATTCAACTTCGAGCTGGGACGTCGCTACATTCGATCATAATACTTCCGGATTTCCCCTGACGGGCGCGCACGCATCGGTCGCCTGCGCGTCATGCCATGCCGCGGGATATACAAATACGCCGGCGGACTGCTATTCCTGTCACAGTAAAGATTTCGCGGCTACTACCGATCCGAATCACGTTACCCAGGGATTCCCTCACGATTGTACGCAGTGTCATTCAACGGTAAACTGGAGCAGCGCCACATTCGATCACAGCACAACGGGGTTCGCGCTGACGGGCGCGCATATTTCGGTAACGTGCGCGTCGTGCCATACATCGGGATATACAAATACATCCCCCGCATGCTACAGCTGCCACCAGTCCAATTATCAGGCCGCTTCGAATCCAAGTCATACTGCCTTGGCTTTATCCACGGATTGCTCTTCGTGCCATACTACGGATCCCGGGTGGCCGAATGCAAAGTTCCCGATACATAGTAATTATTATGTAATAACCGGAGCTCACAGCGCTCTTACCTGCGATAATTGTCATAACGGTAATTATAACACCGCGCCGGCAACATGTTACGGATGTCATACAAACGATTACAACAATACGTCCAATCCGCCTCATAAATCCGCGGGTTACCCTACGGATTGTACGCAGTGCCATACACAGACGGCATGGACTCCGTCTACGTTTAATCATACAACTTATTTCCCGCTGACGGGAAGTCACAACGTCTCCTGCGCGACATGTCATATAACGATATCGAATTTTGCGGTGTTTTCATGTACGGCTAGCTGCCACAGTCAGTCCAGTACAGATCCGCATCACTCGGGCGTACGAAATTATGTATACAGTCCCACTTCCTGCTACGGCTGCCATCCGACGGGCGGCGGCGATTAGAAGTTGAGGATATAAAAGGAAACGAATGATAAAATATTTTTTAATATTATTCTTATCAGGCTTTACGGTCTTTGCACAGAAGCCCGGTTTTAAAAAAATAAACGGTAAGGTTACTTTTGTAACGCCGCAGAACGTTTATGTAAAATTTGAAAACACCTCAGGAATTCAGCAGGGCGATACGGTGTTTATTTATAAAAGCGGGAAAGCTTTGCCTGCCGTTTCCGTGAAGTACGTTTCTTCAATGTCCTGTGCCGGACCTAAATTCAAGGATATAAATTTGAAAATAGGCGATGATGTTTTTACGCGGATAAAAATAGAATCGGCGGAAACAACGGAGAAAAAAATTGCCGGATCGGAGAGAGATACGAATCTGACCGAACCGGGGAAGAGTATAATTGCCGGTGAAGGTAAATTTAAACCGGAAGGAAAGAAATCCCGTTTATCGGGAAGTTTTACGGCTAATTCCTATTCCAATTATACTAATTTTACCAATACTCCGGCGCTGCAAAGGTGGAACTACATTCTAAACGTAAAAGCGGAAAGGATAGCGGGAACCCCTTTAACATTTTCGAATTATATGAATATGTCCTATTTAACATCCGAATGGGGAAATGTAAGATCAAACATTTTCAATAACCTGAGAGTTTACGATTTTTCACTCGGTTATAATACCAATGAGGTGAACATTTGGTTAGGAAGGCACATAAATTACAGCATCGCAAATTTAGGACCCATCGACGGAATTCAGGGTGATAAAAGATTCGGTAAATTTGCGCTTGGCGGAGTCGTCGGCTCCAGGCCGGATTTTTACAGTATGGGTTTTAACTTTAAATATTTCGAATACGGCGCCTATCTCGGCAGGACGGATACTGCGGGTGCGGGATTAATGCAAAATACCCTTGCGGTTTTTCAGCAAAACTATAACAATAAAACGGACAGAAGATTCTTATACTTTCAGCACAATAATAATATCTTTTCCGATTTATACTTGTTTGCATCGAGCGAGATCGACCTGTTTAAATTAAAAAACGGAAAACCGGCGAACGATTTCTCTTTAACCAGTTTTTATCTTTCCGCCCAATATTCGCCTTTCAGCGAATTGTCTTTAAACTTATCTTACGATGCGAGAAAAAGCGTTGTTTATTATCAGACATTCAGAAGTTTTATAGACAGCTTATTCGAAAACGAAATGAGACAAGGACTCCGGATGAACGTATTTATCAGGCCATTGAGAGGCATGTTCATAAATGCGGGCGGCGGCTACAGCTATCAAAAAGGAGATCTAAGGCCTACAAGGA
The DNA here is from genome assembly GCA_046706945.1 of Ignavibacteriaceae bacterium. Lineage (GTDB taxonomy): Bacteria > Bacteroidota > Ignavibacteria > Ignavibacteriales > Ignavibacteriaceae > FEN-1297. The sequence continues at coordinate 6,813 of JBJKOY010000044.1, forward strand.
ATTTCAATATTTCCTTAAGCCAGTCGGAAATACCCCTCCTTTTTATTTCGGTTACCCTTTCGGCAAACAGGATACTGGGCAATTATCAGAACGGAACTATATACGGTTTCAGCGTATCCAAGTTTATACCCTTTAATACGACAACCGTAACGGCGGGATTTTCGGACGTGACCTATAATTTCGGAAACGCCGCCTTCAGGCTTAAACAAAAACAACTGAACGTTCAGCTGTCGACCGCAATCATCGAATCTTTGTTCTTTAATCTTTATTACGAAGGCGACTTCGACGGTACAACGACTTTTAACCGGTTCCTCAGCGGCATAACGTTCAGGTTCAGGTAGGATATTTAAAAAATTACAGTATTAATTTATAAAAGCAGTTTTAATGGAAACAATTTACGAGAGCACTTTCAGCTATTTGATTGCACTGGTCTTAACCGTATTGATTATTTATCTGTATATAAAATACAATAAAAAGAAATCCGAGAAGACCGAAGCCAAGATCAGGAAAGCATCCGAGCTGGGTCTGCACGAGCCGGTCTCACTTCACCCGGTAGTCGATATAAATACGTGCATCGGGAGCGGGGCCTGCATAACCGCCTGTCCGGAAAAAGACATACTGGGAATTGCGGACGGGCATGCAAAGGTTATAAACGCCTCAAGGTGCGTGGGGCACGGGGCCTGCTTTCACGCGTGTCCGATGCACGCTATTACGCTTTGTATCGGTACGGAAAAAAGAGGAGTGGACCTGCCGCATGTGAGCACGGAATTCGAAACTAATATAAACGGGCTGTTCATAGCAGGAGAATTGGGCGGAATGGGATTAATAAAGAACGCCGTAGAACAAGGCAGGCAGGCGGTAGAGTACATCACAAAAAAGATCGACAAAAATTTAAATGCGGAATACGATGTGGTTATAATAGGCGCCGGGCCGGCGGGGATTTCCGCTACTTTAACCGCTGAAAAATACAATTTGAAATATTTGACGCTGGAGCAGGACAGTCTGGGCGGAACCGTATTCAATTTCCCCCGTTCCAAAATAGTAATGACCTCCCCGATGAACATTCCGTTGTACGGGAATGTTAAACTCTCCCAGACTTCCAAAACCGAACTGCTTGAACTGTGGCGAAATATAATATCTGAAAATAAAATTAAAATAAACGAACATGAGAAAGTAATCTCTATTGCTAAAGAGGACGGGAAATTTATTATTACAACGGATAAGGGTAGATATTCCTCGCTCGGTGCGGTGCTGGCAATAGGCAGGAGGGGAAGCCCCCGCAAGCTGGGGATCCCAGGTGAAAAATCGGAAAAGGTTTTTTACCGTCTGCTGGAGCCTGAACTGATTCGCGGGAAAAATATTTTAATTGTCGGCGGAGGGGATTCGGCAATTGAATCCGCACTGCTTCTATGCGGCGATAATTTTGTTACGGTGTCGTACAGGGGGGAAGCATTTTCGAGATTAAAAGAATCGAATTATAATAAAATCAATAATGCAGTTAAGAAGAACAAAGTAAAAATAATTTATAATTCCAGCCCGGTGGAAATAATCGGTTCGGAAGTATCCCTTTCCGTTAAGGGACAAAATATTCCGCTGAAATTAAAGAACGATCTTGTATATATTTTTGCGGGAGGGGAACTCCCGAATGCTTTCCTGGAAAAATCGGGGATTAAAATAACCAAAAAGTTCGGAGAAGCGGTACTTAAGTACGAAAAAACATGACTCCGGTTTAAGAGTTTCGGTAAAAAACAGGCTGTCCGGTTTGAAAGAAATTTACAAATCGGAAAATATTAAATGCGTGTCTTACTATACTGGATTATTATGTATTATAGTTCGATAACTTGTTACGATTTTCATCCTCCGGTACGCATATTGGCGTTAACCTAAATTTAATTTATTATAAGATATTATTTATTTATATAAAATTTCTAATACTAATTTAATCCGACGCCAAGTTGCGGACGCCGCCTGCTATTAATTATTTCGAATTTGTAATTTGAAATATCACCTTATTATGAATCACACCCGCTTGACCGCTAAATAATTATTTTTATTTTACTTTCGTCAGCAAGATAATATGTTTTAGAATGCTCCGTTTACTTTTGTTGAATATCTGTTTTAAATGAATTAAACAAAGGAGGAGAAATATTTTGACGAATACCGTCGAACACTCGGTTATTCTCTGGCCGTTTTTATTATATGCCGCAGCGGTCCTTGCTGTTGTCGGAGGTATGATCGGCTTATCGTATATACTGGGCGAACGGCACAAGGCTCCCGAAACAAACGATCCTTACGAGGCGGGTATCGAATCAACCGGTTCCGCAAGATTAAGGTTTTCGGCTCACTTTTATCTCGTCGCAATGTTCTTCGTAATCTTCGATCTCGAAGCGGTAATTATTTTCTCATGGGCGGTTGCATTCAAGGAACTCGGCTGGCCGGGCTATATTGCCGTTGCGGTGTTTATAGGCATATTGATAGCGGTGCTTGTTTACGAATGGAGGATCGGCGCTTTGGATTTCGGTCCCGACGGGAAAAAGATTTTAAAAGCACAAATGAATTTTATGATTAAGAAGACAGGTAAATAGTATGAACTGGTCGTTGAATAAAGCAGATAACGGCGGGCAATCAAACCCCGGCGGCGACGCAATGGACGATGCGGTTAAAAGGTCCGTGGTGCTGGCAAAGCTTCAGGACCTGCTGGCATGGGGCAGGAAAAATTCTATGTGGCCCTTTAATTTCGGACTATCCTGCTGTTATGTGGAAATGGCGACCAGTCTGACCAGCAAATACGATATCGCGCGTTTCGGCGCCGAAGTAATCAGAGGAACTCCGAGGGAAGCAGACGTGATGGTGATTGCGGGCACCGTGTTTATAAAAATGGCCCCTATTATAAAGAGATTGTACGATCAGATGATGGAACCCCGCTGGATAATATCTATGGGTTCATGCGCAAACTCGGGCGGGATGTACGATATATACAGCGTCGTGCAGGGAGTAGATAAATTTATGCCTGTCGATATGTACGTACCCGGATGCCCTCCCAGACCCGACGCATTTATGGAAGGTTTGGTTCATCTTAGGGAGGCGGTCGGCAAAGAAAAACGTCCTTTAAGCTGGGTTGCCGGTCCTCAGGGAATAATAAAGGCCGAAAAGCCCTCGTTTAAAGAACTTAAAAGAGACGAAAGAATGAAGATGACCAAACTGAGGCCGGTAAATGAAATATAATCAGATGCTCTTTCATAGACTAGGCTGAGCCTTCGCATTAAATAATTGGACGACCGAACAGTTGTGCTAAAGTTAGGATACGGAATAGATATGACTAATACCAGTGAGAAAAAATTTGCCGTTGCCGATGAATTGACCGGGAGGTTCGGCGATACAGGCATAGCTTTTCAAAAAACCAAAGACGAATTCCCCACAGTATTAGTACAAAAAGACAAGATCACGGATGTTCTCGGCTATCTGAAAAATGAAATTGAAATGCCTTTTAAAATGCTGTACGATTTGACGGCCGTCGACGAACGCACCCGTGCAAAAAAGAACGGAAATCCGTCCGGCGATTTTACCGTTGTATACCATTTAACCTCCTTCGACCGGAACGACGATATCAGGATTAAAGTACCTCTGAAAGAGAACGATATTTCGCTTCCCTCGGCAGCGAAAATATGGAACAATGCCGATTGGTATGAGAGGGAAGTCTATGATATGTTCGGTATTAATTTCGAAGGACATCCGCACCTGAAAAGAATTCTGATGCCGCCGACTTGGAAAGGTCATCCTCTTCGAAAAGATCATCCCGCTCGCGCTACGGAGATGGGTCCCTTTGAATTACCTAAAGACCGCCAGAAAGAAGAACAGGACTCGCTCCGGTTTAACCCCGAGGAATGGGGACTCAAAAGAAAAAGCGAGGACACGGATTTCATGTTTTTAAATCTCGGTCCGCAGCATCCCGGAACTCACGGTGTTCTCAGAATTATTCTACAGCTGGACGGCGAAGAAGTCGTCGATGCGGTGCCGGATATAGGTTATCATCACAGGGGCGCAGAGAAAATGGCCGAACGGCAGTCGTGGCATACTTTTATTCCCTACACCGACAGAATTGATTACCTGGGCGGGGTAATGAACAATCTCGCGTACCTTCTTGCCGTCGAAAAGCTTGCCGGGATCGATATCCCGGACCGCGCAAAAGTAATAAGGATTATGCTGAGCGAGCTGTTCAGGATCTCAAGCCATCTGGTTTGGTACGGTACATTTGCACAGGACATCGGACAGTTGTCGCCCGTGTTTTATATGTTCAGCGACAGGGAAAAAGTATTCGACATAATCGCCGCGGTTACCGGCGACAGAATGCATCCGAATTGGTTCAGGATAGGCGGGGTGGCTCAGGATTTACCGGACGGCTGGGAGAAGCTGATCAAAGATTTCATCTCGATGATGTCCGGGAATATAAAGGAATATGAAAAACTGGTAATGAAGAACAGGATAATAAAAGCAAGGACCATAGGCATTGGAAGTTATACAACCGAAGAAGCGGTTGAGTGGGGTATAACAGGTCCCGGGCTGCGGGCTACCGGGTTCGAATGGGATTACAGAAAAAAGCGACCTTATTCCGGGTACGATCAGTTTGAGTTCGACATTCCCACTGCCGTAAACGGAGACTGCTACGACAGAGCTGAAGTAAGGATCGAAGAGATAAGGCAAAGCCTTAGAATCATAGAACAGTGCATGAATAATATGCCGGCAGGACTATATAAATCTGAACACCATCTTGCAACGCCGCCTCTAAAGGAAAAAACAATGTACGACATCGAGACTTTGATCCATCATTTTTTAAGCGTTACGTGGGGACCCGTTATACCCGAAGGCGAAGCGTTCTTCGGGATAGAAGCAACCAAAGGCAGCAACGGTTATTATTTGATAAGCGACGGCAACACGTCGCCTTACAGGGTGCGCATACGTACACCCTCGTTTCCCAATGTTCAAATGCTGCCGTATATAAGCAGAGGCTTCACCGTAGCCGATCTGCTTGCTATACTCGGCAGTATAGATTTTGTTCTTGCCGACATAGACAGATGATTATTTAAAAGGATTGGTTATGCTGAGCGACATCGAACGTTCTGAGATAGAAGAACATATTAAGGATTATCCTCAAAAGCGGGCGGCCTGCATTGAAGCTTTGAAAGTAATTCAAAAGCACAGGAGATGGGTGCCGGACGAAAGTATAAATGATTTGTCCGTGATGCTGGAAATGACTCCCGATGAAGTCGACAGCGTGGCAACTTTTTATAACCTTGTCTTTCGCAAACCGGTCGGGAGACACGTAATACTGATCTGCGACAGCATAAGCTGCTGGGTAATGGGATATACCGCAATACTTAAAAAAATAAAGGATGTGCTGGGAATAAACCTCGGTGAAACAACGCCCGACCGAAGATTTACTTTGCTTACTATTCCGTGCCTGGGAACATGCGACCGTGCTCCGGCTTTGATGATTGATAATAACTTGCACCGGGACCTGACCCCGGAAAATATAGAAGACTTGTTGAATAAATATGAATGAAATTTATTAAATGGAAAAACCTTTAACCGGAAATATAAAACCGAATGCAGGACCCCTGTGGTTAAAAGAATACGAAGCGTTGGGAGGATACCGGTCCCTGAGAAAAATGCTAAAGGAAATTCAGCCTAAAGATGTTCTGGAAGAGGTTAAAAAATCCAATTTGAAAGGGCGGGGCGGAGCAGGATTCTCCACCGGCATGAAGTGGAGCTTTGTGCCGATGGGCGAAGGATACCCGCGCAAGTATTTAATATGCAATGCCGACGAAATGGAGCCGGGGACTTTTAAAGACAGGCTCCTGCTCGAAGGAAATCCTCATCAGCTAATAGAAGGTATGATCGACTCGGCGTATGCCATCCAGGCGGATCAATCCTATATTTTTTTAAGATGGGCTTACAAAGAAGCTGAGCAGATTCTGAATAAAGCTTTGGCCGAAGCTTATGAAGCCGGATATCTCGGCAGGAACATTCTGGGCTCAGGTTATAATCTCGAAATCCATCTGCATACGAGCGTAGGCAGATACATGTGCGGCGAAGAAACCGGCTTATTAAATGCCTTGGAAGGCAAGCGCGCAACGCCCAGGGCCAAACCGCCTTATCCCCAGGTAAGCGGCCTGTTCGGAAAACCTACTATCGTTAACAACGTGGAAACTCTGTCCAACATACCGCATATAATCAACAACGGCGCCGATTGGTTTAAAAGTCTCAGCCTGAACGACGACGGCGGAACTAAAATCTTCGGTATCAGCGGCAAGGTTAAAAAACCGGGCCTATGGGAGCTTCCTCTCGGAATCACGATGCGTGAGGTTATCCGGGAGTACGGCGGCGGTATGAAAGACGGCTTGAGATTAAAAGGTGTTCTGCCAGGTGGCGCATCGACGGATTTCGTCGTCGAAAAAGACCTCGACGTGGAGATGGGGTTTGCTTCTTTACCTAAAGTAGGAAGCCGTTTGGGAACGGCAACTATGATTATACTTGACGATAAAACCTGTCCGGTCGGCTTCGTCCATAACCTTGAGCACTTTTTTGCCCAGGAATCATGCGGCTGGTGTACGCCCTGCCGCGACGGGCTGCCGTGGGTAGAGAAAATATTAAAATCGATAGAAGACGGTACGGGCAAACCCGAAGATATCGAACTTCTTAATTTTCATTCGAAATACCTGGGCCCGGGAAATACGTTCTGCGCGCTGGCGCCGGGGGCCGTGGAACCGCTGCAGAGCGCCGTAAAATATTTTAAAGACGATTTTGACAGGCATATATCCGAAAAAAAATGTCCGTGGAGGCAAGTTGGCTAAGATTTATATTGACGGAATTGAATATGAAGTTAACGGCGGGAAAAATCTTCTGGAAGTTTGTCTTTCATTGGGACTAGACCTTCCTTATTTCTGCTGGCATCCGGCTATGGGCTCGGTAGGCGCCTGCCGCCAATGCGCCGTGATTAAATATAAGGACGAGAACGACAAGTCGGGGAAATTAACCATTGCCTGTATGGAACCTGTTCAGGATAATATGAGAATATCGGTAAAAGCAAACGAAGCGGAAGAATTCAGAAAACATATAATCGAATGGCTGATGACAAACCATCCGCACGACTGCCCGGTGTGCGACGAGGGGGGCGAATGCCACCTTCAGGATATGACAGTGATGACCGGCCATAATTACAGGGAATTCGATTATAATAAGAGAACGTACAGGAACCAGTACCTTGGGCCTTTTATAAATCACGAGATGAACAGATGCATTCAGTGCTACCGCTGCGTCAGGTTTTACAGGGATTACGCCGACGGGAGAGACTTCGATTCGTTCGCTTCCAGGAACCAGGTTTATTTCGGAAGGAAAGAAGAAGGCGTGCTGGAGAACGAGTTTTCCGGCAACCTTGTTGAGGTATGTCCGACAGGTGTATTTACCGATAAGACATTAAAGAAGCATTATACCAGGAAGTGGGATCTTACCGCCGCGCCTTCCGTTTGCAAAGGATGCGGCCTGGGCTGCAATATTATTGCGGGCGAAAGATACGGCGGTTTACGAAGAATACTCAGCAGGTACAACGGCGAAGTAAATGGGTATTTCATCTGCGACAGAGGGCGTTTCGGGTACGAATACGTAAACGATGAAAGTAGGATAAAACAGCCTTTGATCCGGAAAGAAAACAAGCTTGAAGTTTCGGATAAAGAAACCGTGCTGGCAAAGACCGGCGGACTGTTTAACACAAACAAAACCGTTATAGGCATAGGTTCGCCCCGGGCGTCGTTAGAGTCGAATTTCGCGCTGATGAAACTCGTCGGCAAAGAAAATTTTTATTCCGGCATAGCGTCCGTCGAACATGGTTTATTGGAAAATATTGTCGGCATTCTGCGGGAAGGCCCGGCGTTTACTCCTTCCTTGAAGCAGGTAGAAAAAGCCGATGCCGTTCTGATCCTCGGAGAAGACATAACCAATACCGCTCCCATGACGGCTTTGGCGGTAAGACAGGCCGCAAAAAATTCGATTAAGAGCCGGGCGACGGATTTGAAAATCCCCGAATGGAATGACGCGGCAGTAAGAGAAGTACTCCAGAACGATAGAGGACCTGTATATAATATTACGACTTACAAGACAAGACTGGACGATGCTGCCACCGAAAACATTAGGCTGGCGCCTGCGGATATTGCAAGAATGGGTTTTGCGATAGCAAATTCGATTAATAAAAATTCTCCCCCGGCAGAAGGAATGAGCGGCGAAGAGAAGAATTTGGCGGCATCAATAGCTTCGGTTTTAAGCAAAGCGGAAAATCCGCTGGTAATTTCGGGAATATCAAATTATAATCCTGAAATAATTAACTCCGCCGCGAATGTCGCATGGGCATTAAGCAGCGGCGGTAAAAAATGCGCCCTCTCATTTATAGTACCTGAAAGCAACAGCATGGGAATTGGCATGATGGGCGTTCATAATCTTTCCGAAGCGATGGATAGGGTTAAAAATGAAAACGTAGACGCGGCGATAATTCTTGAGAACGACATTTACAGAAGAATGACAAGTCATGACGCCGATGAATTCTTCGGCAAAATTAAAGAAAAAATAATTATAGATTTTATTGAAAACGAAACCGTAAAAAATGCCGATACGGTAATCCCCGCGGGAACATTCGCGGAGTCCGACGGCACTTTAGTAAATAACGAAGGCCGTGCGCAGAGGTACTACCGGGTATTTTGGCCCGAGGAAGATATACTGGAAAGCTGGAGGTGGATCGGGAACATGATGGCAGCGGCAGGCAACAATGAAGCGGCGGGATGGAAAAGCTTAAAAGACTTTACGGATTCATTGATAAAGGAATTTCCGGTATTTAAGGATATAGCGGAAATATCACCTCCGCCAGGATTCAGAATTGCCGGACAGAAGATACCCCGTCAGCCTCACCGTTACAGCGGGCGAACCGCGATTACGGCTAATATAAACGTCAGCGAACCTAAACCGCCGCAGGATAACGATTCGCCGCTGTCCTACACGATGGAAGGATACGCCGGCAAGCCGCCTTCTTCTGTTATTCCTTTTTTCTGGACACCCGGATGGAATTCGGTACAATCAATTAACAAATATCAGATAGAAGTCGGCGGACCTCTGTACGGCGGCGATCCGGGCAGAAGATTAATAGAACCCGGATCCGGAAATGAAGTGAAATTCTTTACCGGTGTTCCCGGTAAATTTACAAAGAAAGAAAACGAATGGTCCTTTGTCCCGGTATATTATAT
>JBJKOY010000045.1:0-1849 GCA_046706945.1 Ignavibacteriaceae bacterium
ACCGTATTCAAAATTCCGAACGCTACAATAACGATAAGTATTCCGGAAAATATAATTCCTCTTACATTCGAAAATTGAAGCATGTTTGCCATCTCCGGATTTACCCTGTCCCATGTCAATACCGATAGATTACCGTCGCCTATATTTTCCGAAAGAGACCGGGCAATCGTGTTTAGACGTTCAATGTTGTCCGCTTTGATCGCCACTACGTTTACCCTGCCGCCCATATCAAGAAGAGACTGAGCGGTTTTTATCCCCATAAATACTACCGACGATTCCATTTCCTGGACGCCTAATTTAACGGTTCCCGCAATTTTGAATTTTCGATTACCCAGGGTGCCGTCGTACCCCTGGGCTAGGAGAACAACTTGGTCCCCGATGTGCGCGTTTAAGTTATCCATGAGTTTTTCGCCCAGGACAATGCCGTCCGATGAGTCGGATCCGAAAATTTTTCCCTTGTCGAGATTATTTATGAAAGTAGTTACCTGTTTTTCGGCCTTCGGCTCAATGCCCAAAATATTTATTCCTCTGGATTCGTCCTTGTACCCGATCAGACCGCTTGCATAAAATCTGGGTGAGTAGGCTTCCACGCCGCCTGTATTATTCAGAGCGGAAATTATTTTTTTATTTACCGGAAAACTCGAATTTAAGGAAGGGTTATCCAGGTAGTTCTTATTTTGTATCTCCAGGTAGCCGGAAAACATCTCTACCGCGGTTTTAATATTCAGCGCAAACGTACCGTGCTGGATCCCGCGCAATGCGATTGCCGCGAACGTAGCGAATATTATGGCGGCAAGCGTTAAGAACGACCTCCGCTTGTTTCTCAGAATATTTCTCCATGCCAACTTCAACAGCATAAAAAACCGGGTATTTTATTTTACTTTCAAAAATATTTATGAATGCACGGATGCATGATTGCATGGGTGCATGCGGTCATGCAAACATGCAGACATGCCTCTTTCAATTTCCGCGTTCAAGCTCTTCGTAGGAAAAAATCCTGTTCGGAATATTAACGTCGAAATGGATATCGTCCATTTTTATTTCGGTCGAATGACCTTTCTTTGCTACGTTGTGCATTATCCATTCGGAGGGAAGTATCTTCCCGTGAAAATCTTTAACATCGGTATAAGTCAGGTACCGTACCATATTTCCCTTTTCATCGTAATACTGCTGCAGCGCAGGAAGATAGTCGGCCTTCCTCACCCAGTAATAAATCTTGCCCCAAACAACCGGTGCATCGGGTTTCGGATCAAGCTCTATCTTCCAGCATTCGTTGCCGGCTATTTTTTCGCTGCCGACGATCTTCGCATTATAATCCTTAACCAGATTAGATTCTCTTACCAGGTCATCATTCGTAAAATCGGATCCGTTCCACGACTGCAGCATCATCGACGGGGGTATTTTAATCGTCGTCTCGGTATTGCGAAGATAACTCCACATTTCGTTTCCTATCTTCAAGGTTTTATTGCCCGCTTCTTTGGCAGGCGCTTTCGTTACGATGAGAGCTTTCTCGTTGCCGACCCACCAGCTTTCCATTTTTAACGTCCGCGTATAATCCGGTGTGGTTATTTTCATCTCTATTATCGCCTGGGAAGATTTGCCTTTGATGTCGTTCTCGGCTTTCGATATTATTTCTTCCGCAGTTTGGGGATATATTTCAAATGCCTGAATCAGGACCAGCGTTAAAATGATTAAAATCTTTTTCATGATTCGCTAAAAATTGTTTTATAATTGACTAAACGTTCAGTCAAAACTTAAAAACATTTACTGATTTTGTCAATAACCGTTTTATTTTTTTCCGTTTGGATAAGATATATCACAAAAAACCGCTTGATTAAGTAGATTTTTA
>JBJKOY010000046.1:0-4312 GCA_046706945.1 Ignavibacteriaceae bacterium
ATTATTAAGTAACCTTTTTGTAACTGTTTATTAACTAATTGTTAAATTGTTTTATTGCTTAATTGTTAAACTGCTAAATTGCTTTTTTAACAATCCTGCGTACGGAACAGTTTTAACAATTTAACAATTAGACAATTTAACAGATTTAAATCCGGACGATTATGCATTCTCTAATTCCGCAATATCTATCTTTTTCATTTTCAGCATCGCCTGCACGGCTTTTTGAGATTTAGAAGAGTCGCTATTGCTCAGCAGCCTAGGTAAAATAGTCGGCACAATCTGCCAGGAAACACCGTACTTATCTTTCAGCCAGCCGCATTGTTCGGCTTCGGGGACTGCAGAAAGTTTGTTCCAGTAATAATCGACTTCTTCCTGATCCTCGCAATTGACGACAAACGAAAGCGACTCATTGAAATTTATGTTGTCCGGTATGCCGCTGTCCATTACAATAAATTCTTGACCCGAAAGTTTGAATACGCCGTGAACAACCAGGCCTTCACATCGTTTATTCTCTGGTCCGTAGTGTACAACGGAATCAATATGCGAATTCGGAAATACGGTCGTGTAAAAACTCATAGCCTCCTCGGCTTTTCCCGATTGTTTACCGTCAAACATTAGAAAGGGCGCTATTTTTTGTTTCGAACCCGTATAATTTAACTGCCATGAAAGACCGAACTTATCGGTGACCCAGGCATATTTTTTACTGAAAGGGTATTCTTTGAGCGGCCAGAATATTTTAGGACTGTCTTCCGAAAGCTTTTCCCAGAGTTTATCGATTTCATTTTCCGTCTCGCATTGTACAAAAAACGAAAGAGCTTGAGTGAACTTGAACACGGGTCCGCCGTTTAATACGGTAAATTTTTGACCGGACAGTTCGAACGGTGCCGTCATAACGGAACCTTCCGGTCTTCCGGAAGCTTTCGCTCCGTTTTCATCGTACCTGACCGGGTTTCCGGTTCCGGAATTTTTGACAATCGAAGTATAGAATTTTACGGCTTCTTCGGCGTTGTCATCAAACCAAAGAAAAGAGGTTATTTTATTCATGATAATTTCCTTTTATTTAATTAAAACTGATAATCCGCATTATCGATTAGATTTTAACGGTCTGACGCTCGTGCAGGAGCATCCATGACGTACCGAATTTATCGCGCAGCATTGCAAAACGGGAAGCATAAAATGTTTCCTCCATCTTCATAAATATTTCGCCGCCTTCGGAAAGCAGGCTGTATATTCTATCCGCTTCCTTGTCGCTTTCAACACTAAGTGTAAGATAAGCGCTTCGCATCGGCTCTGCATGCGGAATATCCGCGCCCATCAATACAGCCCCTCCTATCTCGATCCTTGCATGAAGAATTGCATCCTCCCAATCCTTCGGGACGTTAGATAGATCGGGCTGATCCTTAAAAGTAGACATGCCCGTAATCTTGCCGCCGAGGTGCTTTTCGTAGAATTTAAACGCTTCTCTGCAATTGCCTTTGTAATTGACATAAACATCCAGTTTCATTTTATAATGCTCCTTTCCGATTTATAATTGTCAAACCTGCCTTGCCTGCCGGCATGTTGTTAAACTGTTATTCTGTTAAATTGTTCAACTGATAAATTGTTAAATTGCTTTTAACAATTCGACAATTTAACAATTAAACAATTTGTTTCATTTATGCTCTCTTCAAAGTTTCAATATTGATCTTTATATGCATGAAACGACATTTTATTATTTTTACATAAAATTGCGGCAGTGTTAATTGCCGGTTTGAATAACCGACAAAATATTTCCCGCCGGATCTTTAAACCAGGCTATTACGGGACCGCCGCCGCGGAATATTCCTTTTGCGTCCGTTTTAAAATTAGGCTCGTTGTAGATCTCGAATTTCACGCCCCTGGTTTTCAATCCGTCAACCGTTTTTTCAACGTCGTCGACCGGGAAATTGAGAACAGTATACGTTGCCGGAATATGGTTGGGTTTGGAATATATGATTATTCTATTGCCGCCTTTTATAAAAAGGTTTAACAATCCTTTCATTTCGGGAACTTCGGATACTTCCAGTCCGAGTGTCTTCCCGTAAAAATCTTTTGCTTTTTCGATATCGTTCACCGAAAAACCGCTGAAGGCTTTAACGTCTTTAAACATTTTTATTACTCCTATTTATTATTTCGATACTGCATCAACTCTATAAGTCGTCACTTCGCTTATTTTCCCGTTTTTAAGCCGGTAAATGTCGCAGTAAGCCGGTTTAAAACGCCTTCCCTCCTTTACGCAGGTTTTTCCTCTGCTTTCTACAACGACATATTCTCCGTTCGTAATAATATTTTTAATTGTTATTACCGGGAAGCTTTCGTTTTCTTCTTCTTTCATCGCTTCTAAAAATTTTTCCTTCCCGATAACCGGTTTCTTCCCGATTATATTCCACCTGACGTCTTCGGCGAGATAATCGATATAAAAAGAATTGTCTTTTTTATCAAATACCTCGGTAACCGTTTTAATAAAATCCTTAATAGCCGGCGGCATTTAAAGGATCTCCCGGAAGTACGTTAAATGTATTTTATTCCAATGTTTCATTTATCGGCCACTTGATTCAATATCAGCGTTATCCACATTTCAGGATTAGTTTCATCGGCAGGGTCGGTCGGATAAAACTCTATCCTCGGCCCTTTGAATTTTAACCCGTTTTCTCCAGCCCAATTTTCAAAGGCTTCGTGCACCTCGTACAGATTTTTATAATCGCCCTTGTAATTTACCAGGGCATATTTACCCGCGGGAAAAGTCTCTTTCTTAACACGATTATCGGCAGGTAAATCGCCGGGAACAGGGATCCCGACTTTTTCGGTCATAACATTTCCTTTCATCGAAGAATAGCTGAAAAAAGGAGGTCCCGAAGGTTCGATGTCTTCCTTCTCCAGCCATCCGAACAATTCCGGAATCAACGGAGGAAGCAATTCGGGAATTTCTTTTCTTTTTAACTTTGCTCCGATCGCCGCGCAGTGCAGCTCATCGCGGTATTCTATTTTAGGCTCGATATTTATTTTAGTCTTCATCGAGGTCTCAAAATTACTGATCAGATCCGCAATATTAATTTAATACGCCGTTATGAAATAAGGAAGGTATATTTACGGCAATGTTAAGGGGGTAATGCGTCAGAATACCGGTTCATACCGCCGGGACAATGAAATGCCGAATATTTACTTTTTGTACTTGTTCCGGTAATTAACAGGGGATAGACCGGTAACTTTTTGAAAAGTTGTCCTGAACGCTTTGAAATCGGAATAGCCTACGTCGAACATTACCTCTTTAACGGTTTTCCTTGTCGATTCGAAACTTTTCTTTGCGGCTTCCATCTTTATCCGTTTTAAATATTCCATGGGGGAATTGCCCGTGGCTTTCTTAAAACGTCTGTCGAAATTACGCCGGCCTATAGCCAGGTCGGAAGCCAATTTTTCAATCGAGATTTTTTCTTTAAAATTATTTTCCAAATAAGACTGTGCTTTCTTAACCCCTTCGTCGTTATGCTTCTTCTGTCCTCTGAAGACTAAGAAAGGCGACTGGCTGCTGCGGTCGAAATCGATCTCGAATATTTTGGAACAGTATATCGCCGTTTCCCTGTCGTAATATTTTTCTACCAGGTACAAAAGGAAATTAAGGAATGAAAAAGCGCCCCCGCTTGTATAGATGCCGTTTTCGTCCGTTATGATTTTTTCGGTGATTAGATTTACCCGCGGGAACATCCTGCCGAATGCCTCCGCTGCGGCCCAATGAGTAGAGCAGCTTCTTCCGTTCAGCAAACCCGTAGAGGCAAGAAGAAAAGCGCCCGTACATATGCTGGCGACTTCCGCTCCTGCTTTGTACTGCTTTTCTACCCAGTCTATAATTATTTTATTTCTCTTTACCGCTTCTCCGAAATTTACTTCCGGCTGGAGCGCAGGAATTACGACCAGATCCGTCCTGGATATGCTGTTAAGTTCCGCCGCCGGCCGAACGGAAAACAAGCCGTTATGCAGTTCAACTTCTTTCGAAACACCCGCCAGTTCTACTTGGAACACCTGCGTCTTATTTTTTTCCCGCCAGATATTTTCGGCCCTTGAAAACAATATATATGTGCCTACAATGCTGTCGAGGACCGACTGCCCCTGGGGAACCACGATTGTCAAGTGTTTCATAAATAAACTTTTTCATCAAATTTAATGATAATCGGAT
Organism: Ignavibacteriaceae bacterium; assembly: GCA_046706945.1. Taxonomy (GTDB): domain Bacteria; phylum Bacteroidota; class Ignavibacteria; order Ignavibacteriales; family Ignavibacteriaceae; genus FEN-1297. The sequence continues at coordinate 4,190 of JBJKOY010000046.1, forward strand.
GTCCGGATCAACCCCCAAAGATGTCCGGTTGACGCCCTTTACATTTAGTACCAGGACATTATATTTATGAAAAACAGTTTACAAATTATATGGAGCCGGTCAAATGGACAATTCAACGAAAAC
>JBJKOY010000047.1:0-5711 GCA_046706945.1 Ignavibacteriaceae bacterium
TGGATCTAGGTTGGTTAAGTGCCGGATTAGGTGCCGGTTTGGTAGTAATCGGAGCAGGCCTCGGCATCGGAAAGCTTGCCGGCCAGGCTTTGGAAGCAATGGGAAGACAACCGGAAGCGATGGCCCCCATAAGAACCACAATGATTATCGCCGCCGCTCTGATCGAAGGCATCGCCTTTTTCGGATTGGTCATCTGTATTCTTCTTGCCTTTAAGCATGCTTAGTTAACATGATGAATATTGCGGACATTTGCCCGTAATTTCATTTAACTATTTTAACAGGAAATGATATTATGCTAACCGGTTTTAGTTTATCTGTAATCACTTTGATTGCCGAAGGCAGTGTAATCGATGTTTCTCCGGGTGTCGTATTTTGGACTATCGTTACTTTCGTTATACTTCTCTGGATTCTGAAGAAATTCACCTGGAAACCCATTTTGATGGCTTTGGATCAAAGGGAGTCCGCCATTAGGGAATCCCTGGAGAAAGCCGAAAAAGCCAAGGAGGATGCCCAGAAGGTTTTGGATGCCAACCAGGCGAACCTGGCAAAGGCAGAGGAAGAGTCCAAAAAAATTATCGGCCAGAGCAGAGCGTACGCGGAAAAACTGAAAGAACAAATCATTCATGAAAGCAGGGAACAGGCGAAGAAATTGATCGAGGATGCTGCTTCGGAAATCGATAGACAGAAAGAAGCTGCGTTTGACGAACTTAAAGGACAGATCGCGGAGATTGCCGTAAAAGCGGCTGAAAAGATTTTGAAAGAAAATCTCGATAAGGAAACGCAGAAAAAATTGCTCGATAAATACATCGGCGAAATCGGCAAGAATTAAACCATGAGTGAATATAAAATATCCCGTAGATACGCAACATCGCTGCTTGAATCGGCGCTGGAAAAGAATAACCTCGATTCGATATCAATTGATGTCGAACTTATTGCGGCCGCTTTGCGCGAAAGTCCTCAGCTATTGCGCGTAATTTCCAGTCCCGTGGTAAAGCCGCATGTAAAACTTGCTATCCTGGATGAAATATTCAAAACGAAAGTCTCTTCAGATACGATAAAGTTCGTTCATTTCCTGGTTGAAAAAAACCGGGAAAATTTGCTTGCCGATATAATTGAGCTGTTTAACGGATTAAAAGACGAGAAACTAGGCATTGTAAACGTCGATGTAAAATCCTCCGTTCCGTTCTCGGCAAAACAAACCGAGGATTTGAAAGATAAACTTGAAAAATATTTAAATAAAAAAGTTAGGTTCAATTTCCGGACTGATGAGAGAATGCTGGGCGGTTTTGTAGTGAAGATCGGGGATACCGTGATCGATGCGTCCATGACTCACCAGTTGGAATTATTAAAGAGGCAGTTTTTGAAAGGAAGCGCCTCTCTTAATTAATTTGAGATTTAATAAGGATTATTATAATGGCTGAAGTAAGACCGGATGAGATTTCCGCGATTTTAAGGAAACAGCTTTCGGGATTCGAAAGCGAGGCCGATATTTACGATGTAGGTACCGTCCTTCAGGTAGGCGACGGTATCGCCAGAGTATACGGGTTATCTAAAGTTATGGCGGGAGAGCTTGTCGAGTTTCCGAACGACGTATTCGGAATGGTTCTTAATCTGGAAGAAGACAGCGTAGGCTGCGTACTATTCGGCGAATCGTCCCTGGTTAAAGAAGGAGATATCGTTAAAAGAACCCAGAGGGTCGCTTCGATGCCAGTCGGCGAAGAAATGCTCGGACGCGTTATTAATCCTCTCGGTATCCCGATGGACGGCAAGGGGGCAATAACCACAAAAAAATTCTCTCCTATAGAAAGAAAAGCGCTCGGCGTAATTCAGCGCCAGCCCGTAAAGGAACCTTTGCAAACAGGCATAACCGCAATCGACGCGATGATACCTATCGGCAGGGGACAAAGAGAATTGATCATAGGTGACAGGCAGACAGGCAAAACAGCCGTGGCCGTGGATACGATAATAAACCAGAAATATACGCATACCGAGGAAGCCAAGAAATTAGGAATAAACCCGGTGTACTGCATTTATGTTGCAATCGGACAGAAAAGTTCCACCGTAGCCCAGGTGGTTGCAAAACTCCAGGAAAACGGCGCTATGGAATATACCACCGTTATCGCGGCGTCTGCTTCGGAGCCCGCTCCGCTTCAGTTTATTGCTCCTTATTCCGGGGCGACCTTGGGAGAGTTCTTCCGTGACAACGGGAAACACGCGCTGGTAGTTTACGACGATCTGTCAAAACAGGCCGCGGCATACCGCGAGCTTTCTTTATTGCTCAGAAGGCCTCCGGGACGCGAAGCCTACCCTGGCGACGTATTTTACCTGCATTCGCGTCTGCTCGAAAGAGCTTCGAAATTAAGCGAAGAACTCGGCGGCGGGAGCCTTACGGCACTGCCCATCATAGAGACTCAGCAGGGCGACGTTTCCGCCTACATACCCACCAACGTTATCTCGATTACCGACGGCCAGATATATCTGGAATCGAACCTGTTTAATGCCGGAGTAAGACCGGCTATCAACGTCGGTATCTCGGTATCTCGCGTCGGAGGAAACGCCCAGATAAAGGCGATGAAAAAAGTTGCCGGCAGTTTGAAACTCGACCTCGCCCAGTACAGGGAACTTGAAGCTTTCGCCAAGTTCGGTTCCGACCTCGACAAATCAACTCAAAGGACCTTATCGAGAGGCTCCAGGCTTGTCGAATTGCTGAAGCAGGGTCAATACGCGCCTGTGCCCGTGGAAAAACAGGTTGTGAGCATCTACATGGGTACCAACGGGTACCTCGACAAAATACCACTGCACGAAATTAAAAGATTTGAAAAAGAGATGTTCGATTATATCGACGTCAACGGTGCCGATATACTTGAAGCCGTCAAAAGAGAAAAAGTATTAAGCGAAGACACGGTCAACAAGCTTAAAAAAGCGGCCGAAGACATGATTGCCGTTTTTAAATCGCAGGAATGAATAAACATAACCTAAAATTATGGCGACGTTAAGAGACATAAGAAGGAGAATCAAAAGCGTTCAGAGTACGCAGCAGATTACCAAGGCCATGAAGATGGTAGCCGCGGCGAAACTAAGGAGGGCACAGGAAAACATTATTAATGCCCGCCCATATGCTTACGAGATTTCCGAGATGTTCTCCCGCCTTGTTACGGAATACGATCTTAACACAAATATTTTCCTGAAACAGAAGGAGTTAAAAAACGTAGCGGTCTTAATTGTAACGGCAGACAGAGGGTTGTGCGGCGCTTTTAACGCCAATATTATTAAAGAAGCCGGCCGTTATATTGCGGAAGATTTGCAAGCGAAGAACCTTAACGCCCATCTTGTCTGCGTCGGCAACAAGGGTTACGAGTTCTTCCGTAAAAGGGATTACAACGTTGTCTTTAAGAAGACCGGTTTTTTTTCCAACCTGAGCTTTCAGGACGCGCTCGAAGTCTCGGATCATCTTATCACCGGGTACGAAGATGATATATACGACAAGGTAGTGGTTATTTACAATGAATTTAAATCCATCATCCAGCAGAAAATCGTATTCGAACAATTTTTGCCCATACCTATCGAAAGTAAGGACGAAAAGGAAAAACATAATTTTACAAATTATATTTTCGAACCCGGTCAAAGTCATATTTTTAAATATTTGCTGCCTAAGCATCTGAAAGCACAAATTTGGAGAATATTGCTGGAATCCAATGCGGCGGAGCTGGGGGCGAAAATGACCGCGATGGATAATGCAACTACGAATGCGAAAGAAATGATAAGAACGCTTCAGCTTAAATATAACAAGGAGCGGCAGGCCGCCATTACCAAAGAGATTTTGGAAATCGTCTCAGGCGCAAACGCTCTGAAAGCAGGTTAATTTGAAAAATATTTTGAAACGATAAACCGGTCGCATGCTAGAAGAATTATCACTAAAATTTGAAACTACGCTGAAAAAGGTAAGAGGACAGGGGAAACTTACCGAAAAGAATATCTCCGATACGTTGAGGGAAATTCGCCGCGTCCTTCTTGATGCTGACGTCAATTATAAGGTAGCGAAAGAATTTGTAGATAATGTTTCGAAAAAAGCCCTGGGGCGGGAAGTAATAACTTCCATTACGCCGGGTCAACTTATAACAAAAATAATTTACGATGAACTGACAGCTCTGCTGGGAGGTAATTCGGCCGAAATTAAAATAAACGCATCCGGTATTACGGCTATTCTTATAATCGGACTGCAGGGCTCGGGCAAGACCACATTCAGTGCGAAATTAGCTAAAAGGTTGAAAGAGGAGAACCGGAAAGTTCTTCTTGTAGCGGCGGATATTTACCGCCCTGCGGCAATTGAGCAGTTAAAATTGCTCGGGAATCAAATAAATACCGAAGTTTTTTCGCTGGAAGAAAAAAATGCTCGCAAGGTAGCAAAAGATTCGTTAAATTACGCCAAGGAAAATGGCTTTAATACCGTAATCGTAGATACCGCAGGCCGTCTTCATGTTGACGAAGAAATGATGACCGAAGTTGCGGATATCAAGGAAATAATTAAGCCGAACGAATCGTTATTTGTAGTTGATTCCATGACGGGGCAGGATGCGGTAAATTCGGCGAGGGCTTTTAACGAAAAAGTAGATTACGACGGAATAGTTCTTACGAAATTAGACGGCGACGCGAGAGGCGGAGCGGCGCTCTCCATAAGGACCGTTGTCGGAAAACCGATAAAATTTATAAGCAACGGTGAAAAACTTAGCGCTCTGGAGGTGTTCTATCCGGAAAGATTAGCGTCCCGAATATTGGGGAAAGGGGATATAGTCTCGCTTGTTGAGAAGGCGCAGGAAAGCTTCAATGATATTGAAGCCGAAAAACTGGAAGAAAAATTAAGAAAAAATAAATTTGATTTTGATGATTTTCTTAAGCAAATTAAAGTAATTAAGAAAATGGGCTCTTTATCGTCGCTGCTTTCGATGATTCCGGGTATGGGAACCCAGCTAAAAAACGCAAAAATCGACGATAATGCTCTTGTAAAAGTGGAAGCTATTATAAATTCGATGACAAAAGAGGAGCGTTCTGCTCCGAAGCTCCTCAACGGAAGCAGAAGAAAAAGGATTGCAAGAGGAAGCGGAACAACTATTCAGGACGTCAACCGCTTGGTAAAGCAGTTCGGCGAAATGCAGAAAATGATGAGTCAATTTTCCAAAAAAGGATTCAACAATAACATAAAAAATAATTTTAAATTTAATTGATTTAGTGAATAAATATCTGGAGGTTCAAAAAACTTGGCTGTTAAGTTAAGATTAAGACGCATGGGTAAAAAAAAGCAACCGATATACAAGGTTGTAGCTGCCGATTCCCGGGCACCTAGAGACGGTAAATTTCTCGAAGCCATTGGATTATATAATCCGTTAACCAATCCTCATACTGTCGATATAAAAGAAGAAAGAGCATTGTATTGGCTTAATGTCGGTGCTCAACCTACCGATACGGTTAAAAGCCTATTGAGTCAAAAAGGGATCATTCTTAAAAAGGAGTTAAAGAGTAAAGGTTTTTCCGATGAAAAAATTCAGGAAGAGATAGAAGGTTGGCAAAAGCTACGAGAGGCTAAAGAGAAGAGCAGAGATAAAAAGAAGACCAAGGATGAAGTCGTTTCAAAAGAAAAGGTCAGCGACAAGGAAGTTGAAAATATTGAAGAAAGTACGGCAGGAGTAAAGGGCGCTGCTTCTGATACGAATGAA
>JBJKOY010000048.1:0-30292 GCA_046706945.1 Ignavibacteriaceae bacterium
AAAGGCAATCTTGAAGGACTTAATTTCGGCGGTCTGGCAATAGTTTCGCAGAATAATATGACCGGAATAAACTTCGGCGGCCTGGCGGCGGTTGCCTCAAAAGGAAATGTGACGGGCATAAATTTCGGAGGACTTGCACTGGTCTCAGAAAATCAAATTAAGGGAATAAATATAGGAGGCCTTGCAATTGTTTCATCCAAAGGATCCGTATCCGGTTTAAATATAAGCGGGCTTGTCCTAGTAAGCAACGGCGCGGTTAGAGGATTAAATCTCTGCGGATTGGCGGTTGTCGGCAGAAACGAATTAGCAGGAATTAATGTCGGCGGTATTGCACTGGTTTCCGAAAGCGAAATTAAAGGAATAAATTGTACGCTTGGTGAAATACGAAGCGGGGGATTGATCGCCGGATTAAATTTTACAGGCTATAAAGTTCAGACCGACAAATTTGCAGGATTGAATATCGCGTTAATTCTTACTTTGGCAAAAAGACTTCAAGGTGTATCCGTTTCGGCTTATAATAAATTTAACGAGCAGGCCGGAATTTCCATAGGGCTGTTTAACGTTGCCGATAATCTCAGGGGGCTGCAAATCGGAATTCTAAACATTGCAAAGAATAATCCCGTTTGGTTAAGGATTTTGCCTTTGATAAATTTTCATGATTAAAGACATTCGTTTGAATGTGTCTTGAAACAATTATTTAACGGTCTCCTGTCGGTTTATAATACCTTTGTAGTAAATTTATAAAAGAAATAACCGTTACTAATCTTGGAAGGGACATGATTGATATTTTAACCCCGATATCCGGTTTTCTGGAAACCGAGAGGATAGTGTTGAAGCCTTTTAAGATAGAGGATACTTTTCTTTATTATAGATTAATACAAAAAAATAAAAACCGGCTTCAGGACAGTTTTCCGGTTACCCTGGATAATACCATTAATGAGGAAACAACGGAATTGTTTATGCAAAGTAAACTTTCCGAATGGGAAGAACGGATTTCTTTCGCTTTCGGGATATGGACAAAGGATGAAAATCTGCTAATAGGTTATATGAGCATTAAGAATATAGATTGGGTTATTCCCCGTGCGGAGTTTGCTTATTTCATTTCTTACGATTTCGAGAGCATGGGATTAATGAAAGAGGCTTTAATGAGGACTATCAAAATCTGTTTTGAAGAATTGAAGATGGTCCGCTTGTATTTAAGAATAATGACCGACAATAAAAGGAGCTGCAAGCTTGCGGAAAAATGCGGTTTTTCCAAAGAAGGCACATTTAAAAAAGATCATAGAACCTTCGACGGGAAACTCGTAAATCTTAACTACTACGGCCTGACCGATGACGACTATCTGGATATATACAAAAACCGGAAATAATAATTAATGAACTTACTTTTTAAAGTCCGGGCACTTTTATTAATTTCAAAAAAAAAGCCCTATAATCGGGCGATTATTGGGCTTTAGTTCCTTTGCTTCAAAAGGCAGGGGAGAACCTTTTGAAAGAACCGATATCAAAATATAATTATAATTATTAATGCGCCATTAGTTTAATCATACCTGTGGTCTTTATCACTTCACGACACGGATTTTAGACTTTACCGAGTTTTAATTAGACGAGAATAATCATGAAAATTTGTTTTTGCTTAAATGTTTTACGAACTTTCGAAATGATATTAAATATCTAAGACCTTTTATTTTGATATAATCAAAAGTCTATTGTCAAAAATTATGTTTCACCAGCGGATTATTGAAAATTTTAGCATAAGATTATGATTGTTTACAGCATTACGACTATAGTAAAAAAAGAAGTTGAAAATGAATGGCTGAGGTGGATGAAAGAAACGCATATTCCCGCAATCCTGCATACCGGTTATTTTAATAATTATAAAATGTATAAAGTAAGGATTCCCACCAGTATCGAAGGAGAGACTACCTATATTTTACACTATGAATGTGAATCCATAGATGCTTATCTCACGTACGCCGAGAGGGAAGCTTCAAGGCTTCAGGCCGTATATGCAGCTAAATTCGCAGGAAAGGTTACCACGGCAAGGACCGTAATGGAGGAACTTTAACAGTTCCAGGCTCGAGGGGATTTTTCTTGAATTATTCTTTAAGGATTTTTACGCGGCGTTTTGTTATCACGAATTGCCGGCTCGTAAAGTACCTGGCTGGATCTGGTTCTCAATAGAATTCAAAGACGATTAAAGGGTGTTATAAATAATTTCCCGCCGGAATTTATATCCTTTGCCTTTAAACCGGAAAAGATTTTTATTAATTTCTCCTTGGAATTTAAAACAATGATCTTCCAACAGCATATAGGGATAAAAATTGAAATCGCTTCTTATAAACTTAATTGCTTTTTCTGCGCTGATCTTATTCGTTTCAGGCTGCGGAAGGAAAAGCAAACCCGAGAATACAATTGAAAACAAAGCCAAAGCCCCGGTCGAGGAAAATTCAACGACCGTAAAAAAATTAAATACGGAACTTCTGAAAAAAATAATTCAGGACAGGAACGGAAAAATTTTAATTGTGAACTTATGGTCAACATGGTCCGGCAAAAGCATGAATCAACTGCAGATACTGAACGATGTTTACGAAAAATATAAAAATGATCTTGCGGATTTCGTTGTCATCACCATCGATACATATCCCGACATTGAATCTAAAGATATTCCGTTTATTAAGAAACAAAATATTAAATTCCCCGTTTATATGGTCGAACCCGCCGACGGCAAACTGATTATGAATACCCTTAATCCGGCCTGGACGGGCAGCATCCCGGTAATGTATATTTACGACGAAAAAGGCGTACAAAGAAAAATACTGCAGGGCCTGCAGAGTCAGTCTGAAATAGAATCAAACATTAAGGAATTAACCAACTGAAAATTCATTGTCCGATTTTAATTAAATTATTCGGAGGGAAAAAATGTTTTTTGGGGAAAATGAAAGATCCGGGTCTTCGGCACAAGCTGCTTCACTTCCTTCAAGAGAGGAAATTAATGAGCAGTATAAATGGGATCTGACTCATATTTACGGCAGCGAGCAAAAATGGGAAGATGATTTTAAATGGGTGGAAAAAAATCTTCCTTTGTATAAAAATTTCGAAGGAATGCTGTCCGAATCTCCCGAAAAGTTATCGGAATGCTTCCGCCTTGACGATAATATGGGTATGAAATTGGAGAGAATGCATCTTTATTCCATGCTCTCCAAAGACAGCGACATGAGAGTAACTAAATATCAGGGAATGTCAGACAGAATACAGAATTTGTACGCAAAGGTTATAAATGCGTCTTCTTTTATAAAACCCGAACTGCTTTCGATACCCGAAGAAAAATTGATAAGATTAATAGAATCCGACAAAGATCTGAGAATTTACCGGCATTTGATCAACGACCTGATCAGAACAAAGGCACATACTCTAATGAAAGAACAGGAAAGTATACTAGCGCTGTCAAGCGAAGTAAACCAGGTGGCCTACAATACTTTTGCCGTATTTACGAATGCGGACATTAAATTTCCGGTTATTAAAAACGAAAACGGAATCGACGAAGAAATTTCGCATGCCCGTTATTATGCCGCATTATTTTCGAAAGACCGCGAATTCAGAATGCGCGCCTTCAAATCGTATTATAAAATATTTGTGAATTATACGAATACTTTTTCTTCTCTTTTTAACGGGAATTTAAAAGGGCATATTTTTTACTCTTCGGCCAGGAATTATAAGTCGGCCAAACATGCGTCGCTCGATAAAAACAATATACCGGTTACGGTATACGATAATTTGATAACCTCGGTAAACAAAAACCTGGAGCCGCTTCACAGATGGGCCGCCGTCAGGAAAAAAATATTGAATATAACCGAACTGCATCCTTACGACGCTTATGTAAGTTTATTCGAAACCGATTCCGGGAAAAGATATGCATTCGGCGAAGCCGTAGATATTGTTCTTAAAGCAATGGAACCGCTGGGAGAGGAATATCTCTCCGCATTAAAAAGAGCATTTGAAAGTAGATGGATTGACGTATACGAAACAAAAGCCAAAAGGAGCGGCGCATATTCCTCGGGTACTACATACGGAGTTCATCCTTATGTTTTATTGAACTGGACGAGCCTGCTTAACGATTTGTTTACGCTGGCTCACGAAATGGGGCACAACATGCATTCCTTCTATACCGGTGAGAATCAGCCGTATCCTTACGCAAATTATCCCATCTTTCTGGCTGAGGTAGCATCTACTTTTAACGAATCTCTTCTGCTGGATTATCTTATAAAAAACGCCCGTTCCAAGACCGAAAAACTGTCGCTCATTGAAAAATATATTCATAATATATCGACTACCTTTTACAGGCAGGCAATGTTTGCCGAATTCGAATCCGAAGTTTACGAAAAATCGGAGCACGGCTTACCTCTAACATCCGATATACTGTGCGGGATGTTTAAAGAACAGTTTCAAAAATATTGGGGAAAAGAAATGACGGTCGACGAAGAGGAGGGGTATACATGGGCCAGAGTTCCGCATTTTTATTATAATTTTTACGTCTATCAGTATGCGACGGGCTTCGCGGCTTCCGAAATTCTTGCGGACAAGGTAAAGTCAGGCGGGAAGCCGGCGGTGGATAAATATCTCGGATTTCTGAAGGCGGGCAGTTCCGATTATCCGATCGTCATTCTTAAAAATGCCGGCGTTGATATGAATTCTGCTGAACCGATTCTTGCCGTCGCCGCAAAAATGAACAGTCTGCTAGACGAAATGGAAAACCTGATCGGCTCTTAAGAAAGTAACTCTCGGGCTAGTTTTTAAAAGTTAAAAAAGGAATTTAAAAATGAAGGTCTATTCCAAAAAGGATCTCAACGAATATCCCCTGTCCCTAACTTACGATGATGTAAGCCTGATACCTATTGAGGTATCCGGAATAAAATCGCGCACCGAAGCGAATACTTCGGTTGACTTTCTAGGTCTCAATTTAACCGTCCCGGTTATTTCAAGTCCGATGGAAACCGTTACCGGATTAGAAATGGCGTCCGTACTTTCCCAGATAGGATGTTTGGGAATATTAAACAGGTTCGATTCTTCGCTGGAAGATGTATTAAAAGCCAAGAAAAACGGGAACGGCATCCGTGCGGTTTCCGTTGCGCTGAACACGCCCTCGGACGTAATAGCCCAATTGACGGTCAATCAAAAAATAATTTGCATTGACACGGCAAACGCGAATAATAAGGAAGTGCTTAAGAAAACAGAAAGCATTAAGAACAAATTCGGCAATGTCAAAATAATAGTAGGCAATATCGCTCACGGCGCAACATTGCAGTCGCTTTATAATGCCGGCGCCGATGCTGTACGCGTGGGTATCGGGAGCGGAAGCGTATGCACTACTTCCATTCAAACGGGTATCGGGATAGGACAGGTATCTTCGCTGCTGAACGTATTGTTTTCGCGCAAAGATAAAAAACTAGATATAAAGGTAATAGCCGACGGCGGCATTAAAAGCCCGGGCGATATAGCCAAAGCAATTGCTCTGGGAGCCGACGCCGTTATGCTCGGAAGAATGCTGGCGGGAACAAAGGAAACGCCCGGCGAAGTAATTAAATACAACGGACAGCTCTGGAAAAAATACAGAGGCTCGGCTTCTTTCGGCGTTAAGATGAGGAACGAGTTCATAGAAGGCGAAGAAACAATGGTGCCTTATAAAGGTACCGTTAAAAATGTTATAGACAACATATCCGACGGGCTTAAAAGTTCGATGAGTTATATGAACTGTTTCAGCGTCCATGAACTAAAAAGAGCGGATTCTTTTGCGGTCCTCTCCAACAGCTCATATCTGGAAAGACTGCCCAAAATGTAGGACAACGGTTACAGATAACCGTAAAAGTATTATAATTTAATTTCATTGAAAATTATTTAATTATAAAAACCGAGGAACTATGAAAACTTTTATAAAATTATCGGTACTAATAACGATGATCTCCGTAACCTCGGCGCTGTCTCAAAAAAAAGCTTTTACCATTTCGGATCTTTACAAGATACATTATGTAGGCAATCCTTCCGTATCTCCGGACGGAAGCATGATCGCCTTTACCGTGTCAGATTACGATATGCCTAAAGGATTATCAAAAACAAATATTTTTGTGATGAAAAGCGATGGAAGCGGCCAGAAAAATATAACCGATAACAGCAAAAGCAATTACAGCCCGTTGTGGACGAAAGACGGTAAAGGTATTTATTATGTCTCAACCGATTCGGGTACGCCCCAGGTATATTATTATTCCTTTAGTGAAGGATCGAGTAGAAAAATCACGGATTTTTCGATGGGAGTGAGTGCACCCGTACTTTCCCCGGACAACAATTTAATTGCCTTTGCTTCCGATGTATACCCTCAATGCGGCGCCGACGGGGATTGCAATAAAAGAATAGATTCGGCTGCGGCTCACGGACCCATACAAGCTTATGTCGCCGACCACCTTCTCTTCAGGCATTGGACTCATTATGCGGCAGGGAAATTTACACATATTATTGTGTACGATATAAAAAAGAACAGCTATAAAGACGTTACTCCCGGCGACTACGTGGCTCCTACTTTTATGCTCGGCGGGGGAGTGGGATTTAATTTCTCACCCGACAGCAGAGAGCTGTGCTTTGTTTCGAAGCATGTCGCTCATCCCGAAGCTTCGACAAATGCCGACTTGTTCATTGTACCGGTCGAAGGCGGAAAGGCAAAAGATATTACCAAGGATAACAAGGCGTGGGACGGCTGGCCGATATATTCACCCGACGGGAAGTACATCGCATATAGAACTCAAAAAATTCCCGGGTACGAATCGGATTTATTCAGACTCGCTCTGTACGATAGAAAAACGGGAAAATCCGATATCATATCCGGCGGATTCGACAACTGGATAGATGATTTCAAGTGGAGCGAGGATTCAAAAACTATTTATTTTACCGGTGAATTAAAAGGGTATACCCCCGTATATAAATTAGATTTAGATAACGATAAAATTTCCCCCGTTATAAACAATAAGGCAATATACGGCTTTGACCTCGATAATAAAGGTAATATTTACTTTTCTTCAAGCAAGGTAAGCAGGCCGACGGAGATATACGGATTTAATTCAAATGATAACCGCGTGAACCGGCTTACCTCATTTAATGATGAATTGGAGAATACCGTGGATATAAGACCGGCCGATACCATGTGGGTAAACGGAGCGGGCGGAAAAAAAGTGGAGGTTTTTATCGTTAAACCGCACAACTTCGATCCCGACAAAAAATATCCTTTAATTCTCAATGTTCACGGCGGTCCTCAGATGCAATGGATGGACTCATTCAGAGGCGATTGGCAGGTTTATCCCGGCGCCGGATATGTCGTCGCATTCCCGAATCCTCACGGGTCAACCGGACGGGGACAGGCTTATACTGCTGAAATATCCGGCGATTGGGGAGGGGAAGTTTTCTCCGATCTTATGAAAGTTACCGATGCATTAGCAAAATTACCCTACGTAGATTCGACAAGGATGGGAGCTATGGGCTGGTCTTACGGAGGTTATATGATGGATTGGTTCCAGGCAAAGACCAAAAGGTTCAAGTGCCTTGCCGCAATGATGGGGGTATACGACCTTAGATCCATGTGGGGCGGAACGGAAGAACTGTGGTTTGTAAACCACGATTTAAGCGGCCAACCTTGGAACTCAAAAGATTACGAAAAATTCTCTCCTTCTTACTATGCCGAAAATTTTTCCACTCCTGCTCTAATCATTACCGGGCAGAAAGATTTCAGAGTCCCGTACACGCAAAGCATTCAATATTTCACGACTTTGCAGACGCTTGGAATAGATTCCAGGCTGATAATTTTCAAGAATGACGGTCATTGGCCGGATTTCGTGAAATCGATGCCGTTATATTACGATGCTCATCTCGACTGGTTTCACAAATACCTGGGGGGCGAACCGGCTCCTTATGATGTTCATAAAATGGCTGAGAATTTAAGTTTTCAGAAATAAAAGATTACAAACCGGAAATACGTCTGAATTTAATCCGACTGTTTTTTGATTTTGTACATTACGTCGCTTTTATCAACCGAATAATGATTCATTATATTTATTTTATTTTGCCTGGCACCGAGAAAAAGCCCGCTCGCCTTCACGGCTGTTAAGCCCGGAGCGGAGGTAACGTATTTTGCGCTGCCGGAGTTTATCCCTGAAATAATTCCCGGCGGTATTCCATTTAAACTATTTACTGATTCGAAATGATTTTTATCGACATCGGATTTTTTATAAATAATTTTTACCGGATCGGTATGTTTTTTAAAAGAGTCGAAGTAAGTCGTTGATTTTTTCCGGCTCCTGATCTTGTAAATAAGATATGAAACGGTAATAATCGTTATAACGGTAAAACAGAAAATCTTCAGCGTATTGACTATTATATCCGGCAGTTCCATTTTAACCAATAATTTTTTATTTCCCGACGCAATATTTGTACCATCAAAATTATCGGTATTTGCAGGTTATTTTATATTTGCTTGGGTAATTAATTGAGAACAATTTCTCAAATTGAGAAGTAAAATTCTTTAGCCTGACGCTTAAATGTGAAAGAATTAAAAATATTTTTATTAGATTTGTCCCGGGAATATGATTTGATTTTATAACAATAGTTTGATAATTTAAACAGTTAAATTACAATGAGTTATAATAATGCATAGGGTATCTATATGACTAAGGCTGATATTGTGGATAAAGTAGCGGCTGGTACAGGATTGACGAAACTAGAAACCGAAGCAATTATCGAAGGCTTTTTTAAAACCGTAATTGAATCCCTTAAAGAAGGGAAAGGAATAGAAATTAGAGGATTCGGAAGTTATAAAGTTAAAAAGAAAAATGCGCGGCAGGCCAGAAATCCGAAAACCGGGGAATCGGTTTTTGTCCCCGAACATTACGTCCCGACTTTTAAATTTTCGAAAGACTTCAAAGAATTAGTAGATAAAGGTATGAAAGAGCCGAAAGAGAATGGTTAAGTTTTGTCCCGAGTGCGGTAAAAAATTAGATATTGAATATAAATTTTGTCCCGAGTGCGGGTTCGAGTTAGGAAAGATATCCGAACGTAATAATGCCGAAGTTTCAAATACCGCCGACGATAAATTAAATCAGAAAATCGAGGTTATAATCTGCAGTAATTGCGGAGAGGAAAACGATCCGTCGGCTGAATTATGTTCTGGATGCGGAATAAAATTAACCGGACGCAAGGAATTAAGAGATTATTCAACACTGAGCGACGACGCCGAGATCAAAAAACCTTCTCAAAAGATCGAAGCCAGGCCCTTGAAAAAAAGCGGAGGGAAAAAACAATCTCCCAAGACTTCGGTAAAAACAAGCGCAGAAAAAAAATTAAATACTGCCAAGCTAATCACTATCTCGGCGGTATGTGTCGGTATCGCGTTTGTAATATTGCTGTTCTCGGGAATATTAAATTCGTTCGTCGTTCCCGGTTCCGGAAGCGGCGGTCAGCAGTCCTTGAATTCGGGAGTGAATCTAAGCAATATACAACAGATAAATGCGCTTGAAAATCAGATAAAAAATAATCCCGCAGATACATCCGCAATTTTGGATCTTGCTCACCTGAAAAACGATGCCGGGATGTACCAGGCGGCGATTGTGAATTATAAGCAGTATCTTGCTCTCGTTCCCAGGGATCCGGATGCCAGAATTGATATGGGCGTTTGTTATTACAATCTCCAGGACTATAATACGGCAATAAAGGAAATGGAACTTGCCGTAAAATACGATCCCAAACATCAAATAGGATATCTAAATTTGGGGATAGTAAATTTAACCGCCGGAAATATGGAAAAATCCCAGGAATGGTTAAAGAAAGCGGTGGAACTTGATCCTAATTCGGAATACGGCAAAAAAGCAGAAGAATTATTAAAATCACACAGCAGTACAAATCAAATGAACGGAGGTAAATAATGCCTTGCGGTAGAAAACGCAAAAGACATAAAATGGCTACTCATAAAAGGAAAAAAAGATTAAGAAAAAATCGTCATAAGAAAAAATTAAGATAACTTAGTCTGATTTCACTTTGAAAAGTAACCGCAAAAGAATATTTTTGCGGTTATTATTTTTATATCTTGAATAAAGCCATCTTAGCTCAGCTGGTAGAGCAACGCATTCGTAATGCGTAGGTCGCCGGTTCGATCCCGGCAGATGGCTCGTTAAAAATGAATTCGTTCTTTTTCAGACTCACCGGTTTTATCTTTTCCCAAGGTCGCAAGAATAAAACTATGTGCGGCTTAAATCTTTACCATATTTAATATCCCCCGCTGTACCTCGCTCATAATATTTCATTAATTTTAGTATAATAGCCGCATCAGTTAAAATCTTATTTATCCCGGTGGAATTCACAAACATTGCACTGCTTTAATAATTGAAATCAAAACCGGCTTTTATAGGTTCTATGTAAATTTTTAGCACATCAAAATATTTACATACCTACGCGTTATAAATATTCAGGTGCGATAGTTTTTGTGTATTGGACGGTTATTAAATTACTTATATTTTAATTCTTCAATAATCGCCAATAATTGCAAATGTTAAGATCTGCTATTAATGAAATTTAGCTCGCAGTTTGGAAAATTTGGTAAAAAATCCTTGACTTTACAGAAAAAAATACCTTATTTTGGGGAGTAGTGGGGAAAAGTGGTGAAAATTACCAAAAGGTATTAAAATTGTTTAGAGGTCAATTCAAATATTCGGTTGATTCCAAAGGCAGAGTAAGTATTCCGGCAAAATTGCGCAAACATGTATCTGCGGAGGCGAATGATTCGTTTGTGATGACCCAGGGGACCGCCACTTGCATTGATGTTTATCCCCTCGATCAATGGTCTCAATTCGAAAACAAATTATTGACCTTAAATCCGTTCAAACCGAATGATGCCAAATTCATCAGAATGATACTTCAGCACGCTACGGAAGATACGCTCGATTCACAATCCAGGATTTTAATTCCCCAGGCCCTTCTGGAATATGCCGGGATAGAAAAAGATGTATTGATACTTGGTGCTTTGAAAAAAATCGAAATTTGGAATCCAGATAAATATACGGAGTATTTGAAGCAAACGCCCGAAACCTATGAACAAATTGCAGCGGAAGTAATGGCTCAATGATGGAAAGTCATCATACGCCTGTTCTCTTAAAAGAATCTTTGGAATACCTTATAACCGATAAATCCGGTGTTTATTTTGACGGAACTCTCGGGTTCGGCGGGCATTCCGGGGAATTTTTGAATATCCTGAATATAAACGCAAAGCTGATAGCGACCGAGGTCGATTCCGATGCGTTCGGATTTTCAAAGAAGAAATTCGAAAACGATTCCAGGGTTAAAATTTATAATTTAAATTTTTCGAAGATCGATACAGTCTCGAAAATAGAATCTGTTCCTTTTTTTAACGGGGTTTTTGCGGACTTGGGAGTTTCTTCTTATCAGTTGGACAACCCCGGTTCCGGCTTTACATATAGATCCGATGCTAAACTGGATTTGAGAATGGATAAAACAAAAAAACTTAATGCCGCAGACGTGGTCAATACTTTTCCCGAAGAAGAAATCTCAAAAATAATTTTTGAGTTCGGGGAAGAAAAAAACTCAAGAGCCATTGCACGAAGAATTTGCCAAATTAGAAAACAAAGGAGAATCGAGTCTACGTTGGACCTCGGCAACATAATCAGCGAAATAACTTCCTTTAAGTACAGGACCAAAACGCTGTCTCGTGTTTTTCAGGCCCTCCGTATTTATGTAAACGGAGAACTTGAAAATTTAAAATTGTTCCTGGATAAAGCCGTAGGCCTGCTGATCCCTGGAGGACGTTTGGTTGTTCTGACATATCATTCACTCGAGGACAGGATTGTGAAGGAGACATTTAAATACGAAACGCTGGATTGTATTTGCCCCAAAGAGTACCCGGTTTGCGTATGCGATAAAGAGCAGAGGCTGAGGATCTTAACAAGGAAACCCGTAGTGCCTTCTGCCGAAGAAGTAGAGTTAAATTACAGGGCGCGAAGCGCAAAATTAAGAGCGGCCGAAAGGGTATGAAAAAAAGTATAAAACCTTTTATCGCATTATGCCTTTTTATTTTTGTCGTACTAGCGTTTTTAACTCTGGCTTATGTAGGTGTAAAATTGGAGTGCGAAAAAATGATTAGGGAAAAAGTAATTGCCGAGCAAAAGCTGGACGACCTGAAAAATTCGAGCATAAATTTAACGGCGCAGAACCAGGCATTATCGTCGGAAGAAAGAATTGTTACAATCGCGCAGAACGAATTGGATATGGTAAAACAAACTGAACCGCCGGTATTGATGACGGTAAGTAAAGAAAAGATAAATAAAATATCCGAAGCGATAAATAAAAACCATGATTAATTCCAGAGCTATAATAATAATTATCGTTGTCTTCGTGCTTTTTGCGGCTTTGATAGTAAAGCTTTTCGATATTCAGATTATCAAGAGCGACGAATTGAAATATTTTGCCAAAAGGCAGCAAATAACTACCGAAAAAATAAACGCCGAACGGGGACTCATTTACGATAGAAACAATGTTCTGCTGGTTTATAATAGGAACGATGTATCGTTTTATCTCGATCTCAGGATGGCGTCTGCCAAAGACAGGAGAAGAATAGCTGATAAATTTTCATCGATATTCCGGGAGAGCAGAAATCATTATCTTCAACTAATGAACGCTGGGAAAAAAACCATTTGCATCGAAAAAAAAGCCCCCGGAGATAAAGCTCTGCTGCTGAATAATTTCAGGGCCAACGGCTTATTTCACAGGGACGATCCGACCAGAATATATTTTTATAAAGATCTTGCGAGCCATGTTCTCGGCTATGTGGGAAGCGATTATCACGGGGTGAGCGGCATTGCTAAATCTCTCGACGATCAATTATCGGGTCAGGACGGTTCTATGGTAGTATTAAGAGACGCCATCGGGGATATGATTACGGTAGCCGAGAAACAGACAAAGCCTGCGGTTCCCGGGCTTAATGTTGTTCTGACCATAAACAAAACATACCAGTCGATTCTCGAGGATGAATTAAAAGTCGGGGTAAAGAAATACAAGGCGGCTTCTGCGGTAGGAATTATCATGGATCCCAACAACGGGCAGGTACTTGCGCTGGCCAACAGCGACGACTACGATCCGAACCAGTACTGGAAGTACAGCAACGACGAAAGAAGAGACAGGGCCGTTACCGATACTTACGAACCGGGTTCAACCTTTAAAACTTTTTCGATGTCGGCTCTTCTCGACAGGCATCTTTGTAAAGAAAGCGATAAAGTATACGTGAATAACGGCCGGTTCAGGTTCAAGGACGTGAACATTACCGACACTCACAAGAATGAATGGCTAACCGTTAAAGGAGTTATAGAGGAATCGAGCAATATAGGAATGACGAAACTGATTCAAAAGCTTGACGATGATACGTTCTACAAATATTTGAGGGCATTCGGTTTCGGGAATTACACTTCCATTGATTTGCCCGGTGAGGTAAAAGGCACCTTAAAGAAGCCGAATGAATGGTCGGAGGTTACAAAAGCTTTTATGTCCTTCGGCTACGGCGTTACGGTTACGCCTATTCAGCTGGCTGCCGCGTATTGCGCCGTAGTCAACGGAGGAATCCTTTACCAGCCTGAAATTGTATTGAAAGAATTTAAGATGAACGGTGAGGTGGTATTTAATCAGAATCCCGTTATCGTAAGGAGGGTGATTTCGGAAAAAACCTCTGCTCGCATGAGACAGTTGCTTGTCGACGTTGTTAAAAACGGAACCGGTGTTAATGCCCGCTTAAATTCCCTAACGGTTGGCGGAAAGACAGGCACCTCGCAGAAATTAATAGACGGAAAATATTCAAAAGAGGATTACAATTCTTCATTCGTGGGTTTTTTTCCGGCGGATAACCCTAAAATAGTATGTCTGATTCTGGTTAATTCTCCTGAAATCGGCAGATACGGCGGATCCGTAGCAGCGCCTATTTTTAAAGACATTGCGGAAAAGATTATTAATACCAATATTAACCTGTTCCGTGACTCTACAAAGCAGGGACTGAAAAATCCCGGGAATATCGAAGCATCGGAGAAAATAAAGATCGCAAAAAATGGTAAAGCTAATTCACAGGAAAAATTTACCCGTACTGCCTCCGTAGATCTAAATCCGGTAAATAAAAATGTCATGCCCGACTTATCCGATTATTCTTTAAGGGATGCGATTTTGGTCTTATCCAGGCTCGGGCTTAAATACAAGGTAAACGGCGCAGGCAGAATAGTCGATCAAAGTATCCGTCCCGGAGCTCAGATAGCAAGAGGAATAACATGTGTTTTAACCTGTAAGGAACAGTTACTAACCGGAGCATCGGTTTATTGATGGAATTGACTCAACTAATAAATAGCGTAAAAGCAATACAGGTCATCGGCGAGGTGCAGAGAAAGGATGTTGCGGGTATTTTTCACGATTCGAGAAAAGTAGTTAAAAATTCCGTATTTGTCGCGGTTAAAGGTTTTAATACCGACGGACACAGGTTTATATTGGATGCCATAAATAAAGGTGCAATTGCCGTAATTATGGATGACAACAAAGCCCTTCCCGATGAATTATTTACGCACGGCAACGCCGCTAAGATTCTTGTTGCCGACAGCAGAACGGCGCTCGCAGAAATTTCACGAAGCTTTTACAAAGAACCGTCGGAGAATCTTAAATTAATAGGTATTACCGGAACAAAAGGAAAAACCACTACAAGTTATTTTATTAAGTCAGTTCTTGAGACGGCCGGCCATAAGACCGGTCTAATCGGCACAATAGCAAATTATATCGGCCATACCGAAATCAAATCTTCGCTTACTACTCCCGAATCGAACGATCTAAACGAACTCCTTTTCCGGATGAATGACGAAAAATGCGATTACGCTGTAATGGAAGTTTCCTCTCATTCGCTTGTATTAAAAAGAGTATTCGGACTGAAATTTACGTCGGGCGTCTTTACGAATTTAACTTCGGATCATCTGGATTTTCACGGAGACCTGGATAATTACAGAAATGCAAAAAAAATCTTGTTCGATTCTCTTCCGACTGATTCTACGGGAGTTTATAACGCGGATGACGCTAACAGCCCGGTCATTATAAAGGATTCGAAGGCAAAATTATTCTCATACGGAGCATCCGGCGGAGCCGACTTTGTTATTAAAGACATAACCTACGATTTAACCGGAACAAATTTTTCCATCTTGCACAAAGGAATCAAATACGGGATCTCGACTTCGCTTATCGGCGGGTTCAATGCCTATAACGCATGTGCCGCTTTTGCCGCCGCCGTGCTTGACGGCATAAACCCGGAAGCCGCGGTTTCGGGGATCAAAAATACCGCGCAGGTGCCGGGCAGGTTCGAGGTCGTAGGCCGCGGCAAGAAAAAAGTTATTGTCGATTATTCGCATACTGCCGACAGCCTGGAAAAGGCTCTTATTGCGCTGAAAAATATTTCAAAAAATTTACTGCCCGTTTATACCGTATTCGGCTGCGGCGGAAACCGCGATAAAACCAAAAGACCAGTCATGGGGAAAATAGCTACCGAAATGAGCGATAAGGTTATCGTTACTTCCGATAATCCGAGATTTGAAGACCCGTACGATATAATCGAAGATATAAAAAAAGGAATATCAAAAAATAATTATTCCGTAATTGAAAACAGGGAAGAAGCTATCCGCCGGGCAATAACCGATTCTGAAGACGAATCGGTAATTTTAATTGCAGGCAAAGGGCACGAAACATACCAGGAAATCAAAGGCGTGCGGAACCATTTTTCGGACAAAGAAACAGCTGAAAAGTATTTGAATTTATGAAAAGACTATCCATTACATTGAACGATCTGTTTAATTTACCTTCGGCGGTAATTTATAATCCGGATTTATATAATTCAGCCGCTGCCGTTACGATAGACTCGAGAAATATAAACAAAGATTCCCTGTTCGTTGCCGTTAAGGGCGAAAGATTCGACGGTCATGATTTCGTAAAAGAAGCCGTTAAAAAAGGAGCGTCCTGCGTATTAATAGATGAGATCAAATACGAGCGGTTTAAAAATTTGTCCGTACCTTTCGTAACGGTTAAGAACACGGTAAATGCATTGGGTGACCTTGCATGTATATGGAGAAATAAATTAAATACAAAGATAATTGCCTTAACCGGAAGCGCCGGCAAGACGACGACAAAAGAAATATTATCGGTTTTGCTGAGTGAAAGGTTTTCGGTTAATAAAACAGCGGCGAATAATAACAATCATATTGGCGTGCCACTGACCATACTTAATACAAGCAACAAGCACGAGGTACTGGTACTGGAAATAGGAACGAACCATTTCGGCGAGGTAGCGTATTCCGCAAATATAGCCAGGCCTGATTTTGCTGTCATAACGAACATAGGAAATTCGCACCTTGAGTTTTTGAAGAACAAAAAAGGCGTCTTCAAAGAAAAAATAGAATTGTTCGAAGCGACGGTTTCCCGGAATAAATACATTTTTATCAACAGCGATGATGAATTGCTGTCCGGGTCGTACGCGGACTACGATAAAAAAATAAGTTACGGCTTTAATAATTATTCGGATGTTGCGGGAAAAATTTTGGGATACGGGGATATGGGCAACCCTCTCGTCGAAATTACGTACAGGAATAAAAAGGTCAGACAAATGATCCCGCTGTACGGGGAACAAAGCGCGAAGAATTATCTTGCCGCCGTTGCCGTGGCTTTTAAACTGGGGCTCGGCAAGACCGAAATAGAAAAAGCGACCGATAAGTTAAAGGCCTACGATAAAAGATTAAACGTAAGGGAACATAAAAATTATCTCTTGATCGACGATACATATAACGCTAATCCCGATTCCATGATGAATACGATTGAACTGCTGGGAAAGATAAAAAAATACGGGAAGAAAATTGCCGTGCTGGGCGATATGTTTGAGCTGGGAAATGATTCAGTGAAACAGCATAAAAATTTATCGCGTATTTTGATAAAAAATAAAATCGATACGGTATTGAGCATCGGCAGATTTATGAAAGAAATGGACGGTAGTCTCGGTTCCTCTGTCATTAGTCATAAGCATTTCAGCAGACGGGAAAAACTTAAGGCCTCGTTAAAAAATCTTAACCTATCCGGTTCCGCAATACTCATAAAAGGATCGAGAGGCATGAAGATGGAAGAATTTGTCAATGCTTTGGAAGCGGAGGCATTTGATTAATGTTATACTATCTTTTTGAATATATAAATAAATTATTCAGTCCGCCCGGATTTAAAATATTCAGGTTCTTAACGTTCCGGTCGGCTATAGCAGCAATTACCGGATTGTTCTTATCGCTATATCTCGGTCCGAAGCTTATAAAAATATTGCAGAGGAATCAGATCGGAGAGGCCAAGAAAGCCGACGGACCGAAGTCGCATTGGTCAAAGGCCGGTACTCCCACCATGGGCGGTTTAATCATAATCCTTTCCGTAATAATTCCGGTAATCTTATGGGCCGATGTGGAAAGCATTTATATTATCCTGGTGCTTACCGGCACCGTCTGGCTGAGCGCGGTGGGTTTTCTAGACGACTATTTAAAAGTCGTTAAGAGACTCCCCAACGGTTTAATCGCCAGATATAAACTGCTCGGACAGATAATAATAGGTTTGGTAGTGGGATCCGTAATTTATTTTTCCCCCCAGTTCTACGGAGTAAGCACCATTACTACGGTTCCGTTTTTGAAGAACGTAAATTTTAATTTTTCTTTTATGTACATTCCGGTTGTGGTTTTTATAATTACCGCGACATCTAACGCGGTAAATTTAACGGACGGTTTGGACGGATTGGCAATCGGGATAACTACAATTGTAATGCTTTCCCTGGCCTTGATATGCTATGTGTCCGGCAATGCCATTTATTCGAATTATTTAAACATAGTTTATCTGCCCGGGTCCGGCGAACTTACGGTTTTTATTGCGGCATTGGTAGGGGCATCGCTGGGGTTCTTGTGGTTTAATTCTTACCCCGCGCAGGTATTCATGGGAGATACCGGCTCGCTTGCTCTGGGAGGAGCTTTCGGTATTTTGGCGGTATTAATAAAAAAAGAGTTGTTAATCCCGATACTGGGCGGCGTCTTTTTTATGGAAACGATTTCGGTGATAATTCAAAGGTTGTATTTTAAATATACCAAGAGAAAATACGGTCAAGGTAAGAGGATTTTCAAAATGGCGCCCGTGCATCATCATTTCGAAATGCTCGGCTGGCCGGAACCGAAAATAGTGGTAAGATTCTATATAATTGCTATAATTCTTGCAATCGTCAGTTTGGCTTCATTCAAGGTAAGATGATGGATATTAGAGGGAAAAATATTACGGTTATAGGAGCGGTTAAGAGCGGAGTCGGCGCTGCTAAATTAATAAAAAGACTCGGCGGCTTTCCGTTCGTAAGCGATTCCGGATCGGAATTGAAGCTAGCAAACTCCCTGCAAAAACTGCAGGATGCAGGTATAGAATACGAAATCGGATCTCACTCGGAAAGGGTCTACGATTGCGACGTTATGGTTGTCAGCCCCGGCGTCTCTTCCGATGCCGACGTACTAAAAAAAGCGGCGGGCAAAGGCATCCGTCTGATTAGCGAACTGGAATTGGCAAGTTTATTCTGCAAAGGAAATATTATTGCGATTACCGGTACGAACGGTAAGACAACTACAACAAGCCTTTGCGGTCACATAATGAATACCTGCGGATTCAAGACTTATATAGCCGGTAATATAGGACTGGCTTTTTCCGAAATTGCGACGGACGTAAAGGAAGACGAATTCGTTTCGCTTGAAGTTTCAAGTTTTCAACTCGACCTGATCGACAAGTTCAAGCCGAAAATAGCGGTTATTTTGAACATAACGCCGGATCATTTAAATAGATACGAAAACAAATTCGAGAATTACATTGCCTCCAAGCAAAGAATTTACGAAAATCAGAACGAAAGCGATTTCCTCGTATTAAACGCGGACGACAAGGTGCTTACCGGTTCGCTGCAAAAACACGGAAGCAGGAACCTGTTTTTCTCTCTAGCCGGGGAACAGAAAAACGGTTGTTATGTTGCAGGCGGGGACGTTATATTTTCGGCAGACGGAAAACAGGAATTTAAATGCAAATTAAGCGACATTAATTTAAGGGGAGAGCACAATACCGCGAATGCCATGGCGGCTATCTGCATCGCCAAAATTTTTAACTGCGATAACAAAAAAATTACCGAGGCTCTTTCCACTTTCCAGGGGGTTGAGCACAGGCTTGAGTTCGTTCGCGAAATCGACGGCGTAAGGTATATTAACGACTCGAAAGCCACCAACGTAGATTCGGTATGGTACGCGCTGAAAAGCTTTGACGAACCGATCTTCCTAATTTTAGGCGGGCAGGATAAAGGAAACGATTATAATAAGATTAAAGATCTAGTAGTGAAAAACGTTGTAAAAATATATGCAATTGGTTCCTCTGCGGATAAAATATTTAATTTCTTCCATGCGTTTGTTAAAGTCGAAATTAAATCAAGTTTGCAGGAGGTTGTACTTGCGGCAAATTTGGAGGCAAGACAAAACGAAATAGTCCTGTTATCCCCTGCATGCGCAAGTTTCGACATGTTCGACAATTACGAACACAGAGGGATGGTATTCAAAGAAGCGGTAAATAATTTATAATATGAAAAAACTAGCCGTAATAATATTTTTGGACGCTTTTATATTGATGCTGCTGGGACTAATAATAGTCATGAGCGCAAGCAGCACCTACAGTGAGTTCAGGTTCGACAGCCTGTTCCACCTTTTCAATTCGCATCTGTTTAAAGTTCTGTTCGGAATAGTGCTAATGACCTTGTTCAGCTTTGTGCCTTATGAAATATACAAGGATTTCAGCAAGCCGATGATTTTCGGAATTACTTTCCTTCTTGTGATTACTTTAATTGCGGCACCGAGTATTAAGGGAGCGGACAGGTGGATCCACCTAGGCTTTATATCGTTTCAGCCGGCGGACGTGGCCAAGCTGGTTTTGCTTATCCACCTGGCGTTTTTGATGGAATCCAAAAAAGAAAATATGGGCAGCTTCAAAGAAGGCTTTATATATCTTTTTTTCTGGGTAATACTGATATCGGCTCTTATACTGGCGCAGCCCAACGTAAGCAACGGAGTTTTATTAATAGTTGTATCTTTGGCAATGTTGTACGTCGGCGGGGCAAAATTAAAGCACATTTTTTCATCCGCTGTGGTCTGCCTGATTGCAGGCATAGCCGCCGCAATGCTGATGCCTCATTCCAGGGTAAGAATATTGACTTTTATTAATAGCGCCCAGCACGGAGGAGCACCGAACCTGCAGGTAAAGCAGGCTCTGCTCGGACTAGGCAGCGGCGGAATTTTCGGAGTAGGTATGGGGCACAGTCTCCAGAGCAATTTATTTCTGCCCGAGGCTTACGGTGATTTTATCTTTGCAATCCTGGGAGAAGAACTCGGTTTCGTCGGATCAGTTGTAGTATTGTCGGGTTTTCTGATCTTGTTCTTATCCGGAATAATTATAGCCAAAAAGGCCAAGGATACTTTCGGTCAGATGCTGGCATTCGGCATTACTTTTTCAATAATAATATATTCTTTTATTAATGTTGCGGTATCTACCGGATTGGTTCCTACAACCGGGCTTCCGCTCCCGTTTATAAGTTACGGCGGTACTTCATTGACATTTTTGTGTATTTCCGTCGGTATTCTGATAAATATTGCTTTAGCCAATTCAATACCCGAAAGTAACCTAAATACGGTTTCGCCGGAGATAAAACAAGCATGAATTATAAGAGGAATAAATACAGGTTTTTATTTGCGGGAGGAGGAACGGGAGGACATTTATTTCCGGCAGTTGCGGTTGCCGATAAAATTAAAAATTTAATACCCGAAGCGGAGATTTTATTTGTGGGCACGAAGACAAAATTAGAAGGCAAAATTATTCCTGCAATGGGCTACGGATTTAAATCTATCTGGATTAAAGGCTTTTCCCGAAGGTTGAGCCTTGAAAATATTTTGTTCCCGCTGAAACTGCTTGTTTCGGTTGTGCAGTCTTATTTCATAAGCCTTAAGTTCAAACCCTCGGTTGCCGTAGGCTCGGGCGGATACGTATCGGGACCTGCAATTTTCGGCGCGGCAAAAAACGGGGCTAAAATAATTCTGCTGGAACAGAACAGTTACCCGGGCGTAACTACAAGACTTTTAGAGAAATACGCGGACGAGGTTCATCTCAGTTTCGAAGACTCAGGCAAATACTTTAAAAGAAAAGAAAAGCTTTTCATAACCGGCAACCCCGTTAGGGAAAATCTTTCAAAAGTAAACAGGGACGAAGCGCTGAAACATTTTAATATGTCGCCGTCGAAAAAGATTATACTGGTCCTGGGCGGAAG
This sequence comes from Ignavibacteriaceae bacterium, assembly GCA_046706945.1. Taxonomy (GTDB): domain Bacteria; phylum Bacteroidota; class Ignavibacteria; order Ignavibacteriales; family Ignavibacteriaceae; genus FEN-1297. Next base: position 21,443 of record JBJKOY010000048.1, read on the forward strand.
CCTGGGCGCGCTTACGATAAACGATGCGGTTGCCTCGTCCGTAAAAGGATTTGCCGGGAAAGGCTATCAGGTGCTGTGGCAGACCGGCAGGACCTATTTCGAGAAATACAAAAATATGGCAACGAACGAAATAAAAATATTCGCCTTCATCGACGAAATGAATTATGCATATACCGTATGCGATCTGCTGGTTGCAAGGGCGGGAGCTACTACAATCGCCGAACTGCTCGTTCTGGGAATACCGTCGATACTGGTGCCTTCCCCGAATGTTGCCGAGAACCATCAGTATTTCAACGCAAAGTCTTTATCCGGGAAAAACGCCGCGGTTTTAATCGAGGATAAGAATTTACGGAAAGAATTGGAAACGAAGGTTTATTCTTTATTGGAAGACGAAAGAGTCTTGACGGAATTAAAAAAAAACGCCCGGGCAATGGGAAGGCCGGATGCCGCCGGGATCGTAGCAAAAAATGCAATTAGATACGCGGAAGCTGTATGACTGTCGAAGAGAAACTAAACGGCATATTTAAATTCAAATACAATATGTCCTTTTATTATCAGTCGACGATAATTTATTTTATAGTTTTCATGATTTACGTGATAATAAGAGGAGAATTTGTAGAGGATTCATTCAAACTTATTACTAGGGATCCCATAATTTATTTCTTTGCGATAATCGTACTTGTTTCTCTGCTGAGCCTTTTGTACAATCTTTATAAAAACAGGTACCTGGAGGTAAGAGAAGACAGGATTTCATTTGTCGACAGGTTTAAGACAAAATTTTTTACACTTGATCAGATAGCCGATATTAAAATTTCGCGCCCGAGGAGAAAATCGAAAATGGGAGCTTTTAAATTAGTGAGAATAAAATTGAAAAAGAGAAGAAGACCGGTGATCATACGTCCGTACGATTATGAGAATGTGGAAGAATTAATAAGCAAGTTGAACGAAATAAAAGAGAAAGTCGGAAATAAATAAATGTTTAAGAATATTAAAAAGGTTCACTTTGTCGGGATCGGCGGGATAGGTATGAGCGGGATTGCCGAAATATTATTGAGCCAGGGATTCGAAATTTCCGGTTCCGACAGAACGCTTACAGAGATTACAAACCGTCTCAGCAGTTTGGGAATAAAAATATACGAGGGCCACTTTCCCGAAAACCTTAAAGACGCCGATGTTCTGGTGTATTCGTCCGCGGTCAATACGGACAATCCCGAAGTTAAGGCCGCGATCGAAAGGAAAATACCGATTATTAAACGTTCTGAGATGCTTGCCGAATGCATGAGAATGCAGTACGGCATCGGTATTGCCGGCACTCACGGAAAAACCACCACTACTTCAATGGTGGGACTTACATTAACGGAAGGCGGAACGGATCCGACCATTATAGTGGGAGGTAAATTAAGCGGACTTGGCGGAACCAATGCCAGGCTGGGGAAGGGAGAATTCATCGTGGTGGAAGCGGATGAATTCGACAGGACATTTCTTAAACTTACACCCACCATAGCCGCTATTACCACGCTTGAAAGCGAACATCTTGATACATACAAGGACTTGAACGATATCAAATCTGCTTTCATAGAGTTCGCCAACAAAGTGCCTTTTTACGGTTTTGTTGTTATATGCATGGACGAACCGGCGCTGCAGGATATTATCCCGAGTATTAATAAAAAGATATTTACCTACGGGTTGACCGCGCAGGCCGATATAAGAGCAATCGACATAAGCTATAATGAATTTTCCAGTTCTTTTACGGTTAAATATAAAAACGAGGAGCTGGGGAGCATAACCTTGAAGATTCCGGGTGTACATAACGTAAAAAATTCGCTTGTTGCCGTCTGCATAGCTAAAGAACTCGGAATCGAATTTGAAATAATAAAGCAGGCCCTGGAATCTTTTTCCGGAGTATACAGGAGGTTCGAAGTAAAATATAATAAAGCAATTCTTGTAATCGACGATTATGCCCATCATCCTACCGAGACCAGCGCCACTCTGGCGGGAATAAGAAACGGCTGGGACAGAAGGCTGATAGCCGTTTTTCAGCCGCACCTGTATTCCAGGACCAGGGACTTTTATCAGGAATTCGGCAGATCGTTTTTAAACACCGATATTTTTATCTGCACCGATGTTTATCCGGCCAGGGAGCTCCCGATAGAAGGCGTAACCGGGGAAATAATCGCGGACGCCGCAAGAAAATTCGGCCATAAGAACGTAATATATATAAAAGATAAAAACGACATCCCTGAGAAGCTTGAAGAGTTAAAAAAAGAAGGCGACATAATTATTACTATGGGCGCCGGAGATATCTGGAAGTACGGCGAGAAATTTATCGAACTATTAAAAAAATAAAAAATGCAGGAAAAATTATCCAAAATATTAGGAACATTTCTTTTCCTTGTATTAATTTCAGGTTTAATTTATTTAATTTTTTTCCGGATCAAAAATACGGGCGAACAGGAAATAAAGACGATCGAAGTTACCGGCAACAGTCTGCTTTCCGGCAGCAGCTATCTTGACTATGCGAAACTGAACGATCATTCTTCGTATACGGATATTTCTCTGTCCGCGATTAAATCAAGGTTCGAACGGCATCCGTATATTCAAAAAGCGGACGTGGAATATTTGAGCGGTCATATAGCAAGAGTTGTCGTAACTGAAAAAAAAATCGAAGCGGTGCTTATATATAAAGAGGAACCGAATTTTATAACCGATGATTTTGAACTGCTGCCGGTACTGCAAAATACAAAACTGACCGATCTTCCGGTAATAATTAACCCGCAGATCGATCAACCGTTAAAACAGTATTCGAAAATAAAGAGTGCCGATATCGAACAGGCTTTGAAAATAATTGAAGCATCAAAATTGGCAAGTAAAAGTATTGCCGGGAAATTGTCCGAAATAAATCTTAGGGGAGGCGGGGATATCGTGCTCAGCTTTTCCGGAATAAAACCGCTGGTACTGTTCGGCAGAGGCGGGACGGCAGAGAAAATGGTTTATCTAGATGCGGTCTGGAACGGTATTACTGATGGCAGCAGCCTGGCGGAAAACAGCGAATACATAGATCTCAGGTTCCCGGATGAAGTGTACCTCGGCCCGGACGTTAAAACAGGTTTAAATGAATGAAGAAAAATATTATTGCCGGATTGGATTTAGGCACCACTAAAGTATGTGCCGTTATTGCAGAAAAACTCGAAGAGTTGAATAAAATCAACATCCTCGGTTTCGGCGTAGCTCCGTCCGAAGGACTGCACAAAGGCCTGGTGGCAAACATCGGTAAGACCGCGGAAGCTATAAAGGAAGCGGTATCGATAGCGTCGAATAGGGCGGGATTACCGGTAACCATGCTTAATGTAGGCGTAGCGGGAGAACATATAACAAGCATAAGACATAGGAATTACGTTACAATCAACAGCGAGGAGAGCGAAATTACGAAAGCGGACCTAGACAGGCTGGAAGCGGACGTAAGAACCATAAGAATTCCTTCGGACAGGCAAATCCTTCACATAATACCCGAAGAATTTTCCATAGATCATCAGGGAGGAATCGAAAACCCGATCGGCATGTCCGGCTCGCGTTTGGAAGCTACTAACCACATTGTTCTTGCTTCGATACCGGCAATTCAAAATATAAGGAAATCGGTTGAAAGGGCCGGATTTCAGGTGCAGGAATATGTCCTGCAGCCCATAGCGTCAAGTTCATCGGTCCTGGAGGAAAGCGAAAAGGACCTTGGAGTTGCATTAATAGATATCGGCGGCGGTACAACAGATATCGCAATATTTCATAAGAAATCGATAAAGCATACTAGAGTTATCGGCGTTGCGGGAAATCAGGTTACCAACGATATCAGGGAATCTCTCGGAGTGGTAACCGAGGAAGCAGAGAAGCTTAAGAAAGACTACGGCTACGCCACCGAGACGGCGATAATCAAAGACGAAGATATTCTGATAAAAGGAGTGGGGGCGAGAGGGAACGCAAAGATACCGATAAGTCTGCTTACGCAGATTATAAGTTTAAGGATGAGAGAGCTGTTCGGTCTAATAGATAACGAAATTAGAACCGCAGGATTTAAAAACAAAATCAAAGCCGGTATAGTTTTAACGGGAGGAGGTTCCTTGTTAAAAGGATGCACGGAACTGGCCGAAGAGGTGTTCGGGCTTCCGACGAGGATAGGAGTGCCGCAGGATTTGGGAGCGGGATTATCCAATGAAATTGAAAGTCCCGAATTCGCGACGGTGGCAGGTTTAATAAGAGGAATACCGGGCGGTAAATCAAGCGAGTACCAGGTCCTGATAAAACCCAAAAAAGAGAAGGGTAAGAAAAAATTATCTTCGCTTGTAAAAAGGGTGCAACAATTTTTTGATGAATTATAAAATCAAAATCAAGGAGGAAACGTTATGATTTCGCGATTTGCAACAATTGATAAAGATAAGCCCATGTCAGCTGTTCTTAAAGTTGTGGGTGTCGGCGGGGGCGGATGTAATGCAATTGAAAGTATGATTAATCGAGGATTGAACGGGGTTGAATATGTTGCCGTGAATACGGATGCTCAGGTCCTTAACAGCAGCAGCGCTACGCATAAGATTCAGGTCGGTACGAATATTACGCGCGGCCTAGGTGCGGGAGCGGATCCGAACGTCGGCAAGAAATCTCTTGAAGAGGACAGGGAAAGGATTGCGGAAGTACTGGCAGGCAGCGACATGGTATTCGTTACCGCCGGAATGGGCGGCGGCACCGGTACCGGAGGCGCACCCGTTATTGCATCTATCGCGAAAAGTATCGGTTCGCTCGTGGTAGGAATTGTTACCAAACCATTCAGATGGGAAGGCAAAAAGAGGATGCTTAATGCAGAGCAGGGAATCCAGGAATTAAAGCAATACGTAGACAGCCTTATCATAATTCCGAACGAAAGGCTGCTGAGCATACTTGATAAAGGCGTAAACGCGTTTGCCGCATTCGACAAACCCAACGAGGTACTTTACGAAGCTACCAGAGGTATAGCCGATATTATTACCATCGAAGGCCTGATAAACGTCGACTTCGCGGACGTAAGAGCGGTAATGAATCAAAGCGGCGAAGCTCTGATGGGATGCGGAATTGCTAGCGGCGAGAACAGAGCAATAGAGGCCGCTCAAAAAGCTATTTCCAGTCCTTTGCTTGAAGGTATTAATATTAAAGGCGCCAAAAGCGTTCTGCTCAACGTTACCGGTTCCAGCAATCTGACCATGCAGGAAATAAACGAAGGCAACAACGTCATCTTCGAAGCTGCAGGGGAAGAAGCAAACGTAATTTTCGGCTGCGTTCGCAAAGAGGAAATGAATGATTATATATCTTATACCGTAATAGCTACCGGGTTCGAAAGCTCGAGCAACGGGTTTAACTCCAAAAACAAACCCAAACCCGAACCTAATAAGTCCGATTCCTTCAGAGGAGGCTTTAACTTTCTTGAAAATACGGAAATAAATTCGGAAGATCTTGAGGTCCCGACCATCTTGAGAGTAAAAAGCCCGAAGTCCACCCTTTTGGACAAAGATAAGGAAGAGAATAAAGATATTCCCAAAAGCGGCTTTAACTTCGACAACACCCGGTATAAATGGACGAAAGAAGAAAACGAAAAAGTTAATTCGGAAAATACCGATGACGAAGACGAAAGCTCTTCCTTTTTAAGAATGATAATGGATTGATCTTACATCAAATTGATGCCGTGTCGCCGGAAATTACGCAGCCGTGAATTGCATATTCCCGGACGGTTCGGCAGCCGAAGAATGATCTCATTTCGTTTTACGTTCATTCGTCGCCGGGTCTGGACTCTATGGAGAAATTATGCTCGTTGTCCGTTGTTACTATAATATGGTTTGGGCGGCAGCATATTCGGCAGTCTTCTACAAAATCCTGTTTACTTTCAATTGTCATGTCAATCCATACGGAATTTAAGACTCCGCAATACTGGCATACCCAAACAACATCTTCGTCTGTAGTCAACATTTTTATCGTCTCCTAATCCTATCCTTTTAATTGCATTATTTTACGCATCAATCGGATTAATTGGAATACCCGGATTTTGGCATTACTACTTTGAATAATTTTTATTAAATAAGCGTGAATAAATAGAAATCCCGCCGCAGACCGCCTTAGGTGCAAAATTAAATTATATCTTTGACCTTTTCTCTCCCCCCTTGTTTTTAATATAAAAAAATCATAAATATAGTGTACAAATGTTCACTATATTAATATGGAATCCGTTCAGAACAAAAGAATACAGGAAGTATTGAACTACAAGGTTCCCGCGCAGTGGAGAAGCGGGGCAAATATCCGTACGCTTTATCCGCCGATCCCGAGGAACACGGCAGGCGTTGAGTTCGATATTTTCGATTTCCAAATGCTGTTCGACGATAAAGCTACGCAGACGCTTATCAGGACGGGCAACACCATAGGATGCTTTTACATCGAGTCCCCGGGAATGCGTTCGCTGCTGCGCCGTCTCGACGTATGCACCTTCGAAATGCTTACCGCGGCAAGTTCGGTTATACGGCCCGGCGTTGCCGAAAGCGGCATGATGCAGGAATTAATTGCCCGCCATAAGGATCCGGAACGGCGCAAATACCTGGTGCCCGCAATGGAGGAACACCTGTCGGAGACCTACGGCGTAATGATCTACCAGGAAGACGTTATCAAGGTTGCGCACCACGTGGTGGGCTTGACCCTGGAAGAAGCGGACCTGCTGCGGAGAGCCATGAGCGGCAAGATGCGTTCTCATAAGGCAATGAAGCAAATAACCGACAGGTTTTTCGAAGCCGCCGGAAAAAATAATCTTACGGCGGAACATGCGGCGGAATTGTGGCGCCAGATAGAGTCGTTTGCCGGGTACTCTTTCTGCAAGGCGCACAGCGCGTCGTTCGCCCTGCTTTCGTTTCAGGTAGCTTTTTTGAAAGCCCATTATCCAGCCGAGTTTATGGCGAGCGTCTTAAGCAACGGCGGCGGCTTTTATTCCGCGGCGGTCTATATTCAGGAAGCCAAAAGGATGGGACTTAAGATAAATCTTCCGTGCATCAATATGAGCGGTTACGACTACACAGGCTCGGGCGCGGCGATACGGATAGGACTGGCGGCCGTAAAGAACCTGTCGCGTGCGTCGGCGGAAACGATAGTAAGCGAGCGTAAAGAAAACGGCAAATATGTTTCGCTGGCGGATTTTCTCGTAAGGACGCGTCTTGCTTACGAAGAGACGGCTTTGCTTATAAAATGCGGCGCTATGGGATGCTTTAAGCAAACGAGGCCGGAACTGCTCAGGCTGCTCGACATATACATATACAGGAAAAAAATCCTGGACAATGCCTACAACGACCTTTTTATGAATGAAACAATGACTCTGGAAAAAGAGGTAAGAACAAATAAAAATTACAACGTTGCGGAAATATGCAGGTACGAATACGAACTGTTCGGCTACACGGTTACCCGTCATCCTCTTTATTTCTTCGCAGAGCACGTAAATAAACCCTCGATCGTCAAAGCGAAAGATATGGACGCGCACCGCGGGAAACGTGTGAAGATGATCGGCTGGTACATGACCTCCAAAAGGATCAGGACCCGGAAAGGCGAGGTCATGAAATTCCTCTCCCTCGAAGATCTTACCGGTACGTTTGAAGCGGTGATATTCCCGGGAGCGTATTACCGCTATGCCGAACTCACCATGTCCATGGGACCGTACCTGGTGGAGGGCAGGGTCGATGCCGAAGATTCGAGAAACATCGTGGTCGAAAAACTTGAAGTGCTGTCGTCCGTGCTGGTAAAGCAGAGCATTCAGAAAGACAGCGTCGAAAATAAATATTACGGCGACGTCGAAAAAATATCCGAGGAGGAATTCCGTATCGTTAAATCGCTCGGGAAGGAAAGGCTCAGGGCGGCCTACACGGGATGAAAACTTATTTCATATTCACGAACTGAGTGGGAAAATCGAGTTCCGCTTCTTTAACCATTTTAATTACTGCCTGCAGATCGTCTATCTTGGGAGCCTGCACGCGTATCTGTTCATCCTGTATCTGAGCGTTAACCTTGAGCTTTGATTCCTTTATCATTTTTGTAATGATCTTGGCATTGTCCTTTGAAATTCCGCTTTGGAGAAGAATCTTTTGTTTCATCCTTCCTCCGCTTGCGGTTTCCGGCTCTTCCAATTTTAAGGCCTTTATCGAAATATTCCGCCGGATGAACTTGGATTCCAGGATATCAATTGAGGCTTTCCGCGAATAATCGTCTTTCGTGTTTATGAGAAGCTGCTTGTCTTTTTTGTTGAGTTCGATTTGAGTATTCGAATCTTTAAGATCGTATCTCTGGCGTATTTCCTTAATAGCCTGATTGACTGCATTATCCACTTCCTGAAAGTCGATCTCGGAAACAATATCGAAAGAATGGTTTTGAGACATGATAAATTTTAGAATTTATAATTTATATTCTGAAATTGTTGAAAAGGTAATTACCGTTTGTCGGGGTGCCCGGATTCGAACCGGGGACCTCTTCGTCCCGAACGAAGCGCGCTAACCGGGCTGCGCTACACCCCGCAAATACTAACACACTGCCAAATATAATCAAATCGGATTCTAAAAATAATCCGTTTACTTAAAAAATCCAAGTTCAAGAAGTCATTAAAGATAAAATAATTCGAAATACCGATATAAATTACTTTACTTTTTATGTAATTAATTATAAGTTGACGCAAATAAAATTTACCTTTAACTCTATCCCGTGAGATGGAAAAGGATGCACCAAAGTTCAATAAAATAAGGAAACCTCCAAGGCAGTATGCCGAGGAGGATTTTTTGTATTATGGAGATTAAATCGAAAATAGCCGACCCTGAGGGG
>JBJKOY010000049.1:0-7965 GCA_046706945.1 Ignavibacteriaceae bacterium
GTTACTACGGCTTGTATATAACTAATCTTGACAATCCGGGAATAGAAAGAAGACTTGTCAGAAGCAATTATTTTGTTGTAGCTTATTCTATTTCAAGAGACGGGAAGTTCGTAGCTTATACTGAAGTCGATTCTCTCGGCAACCAGCAAATGGTAGTCAAGGCATTGATCGGGAATGCGCCGACCAGGATAATCAACAAGGAACCGTTTAATCATGAGTTCCCTATGTTTTCTCCCAACGGTAAATACATGGCTTATGAATCTTGGGAATCCGAAAAGGGCGAAGTGTACGTAATTCCATTCAACGGACCCGGAAGCAAAATACAGATCTCGACTGATGGCGGATTTTCACCTTTTTGGTCTCACGACGGCAAGTACTTGTATTTTATCCAGGCTCAGGGCAAGAAATTGATGGTAGTACCTGTTAACTATACTCCCGGTTTTTCAGCAGGTACTTCAAAAGAAGTTTTCTCCGTTCTCTTTGGCGGTAATACGATCCGGCCTTTCGAAGAAATTCCCGGTACGCAAAATTTTATGATGCTCAAGGCGGATAATTCAGACAATTCAAAGAATTCATTGAATGTTATTCTTAACTGGAATGAACAACTGAAAAATAAATTAGCTAATGCAAATTAAATGATCATAAAAAAATGATGGGTGAAACTATACCTCATCACAAACAAATAGAAAAATTAGGCGAACCTTCCTGCTTTGCCCACCGGCATACGGGCCGGACAGGCAATGGCGGAAACTACTCATCTGATTTGGGAGAGAATAAATGATAGACGAAACAATTTTACACTACAAAATCCTAGAAAAACTAGGCGAACCTGCCCTCCGAAACACAACCCAACAATTGAGAGGTAAATTATGATTGGTGGAACAATACTTCACTATAATATTTTAGAGAAATTGGGTGAAGGCGGGATGGGCGAAGTTTACAAAGCCCGGGACACAAAACTGGACCGCTTCGTCGCATTAAAATTTCTTCCGACAGAAATGACTGCATCGGAAGACGATAAAGCAAGATTTATTCAGGAAGCCAAGGCAGCATCCTCAATGAACCATCCGAACGTATGTACGATTTATTCCATTGAAGAATTTAACAAGCAGTTGTTCATATCCATGGAATATATAGACGGAATCACACTTCGCGGAAATAAGCAGCCGCTATCCGAGAAGAGGATCCTGGATATCGGGATTCAGGTAGCGGAAGGATTGGCCGCGGCGCATGAAAAAGGGATAGTGCACCGGGATATAAAGCCTGAAAATATAATGATCCGCAGGGACGGTATAGTTCAGATAATGGATTTCGGGCTTGCAAAGTTGCGGGAGACATCCGGAGTGTCGCGGCTAACCAAAGCAGGCACTACAATGGGCACGATGGGCTACATGTCGCCCGAGCAAGTGCAGGGCTTAGACGTCGATCACCGCACGGATATTTTTTCACTTGGTGTAGTTTTATACGAAATGCTTGCCGGAGATCCTCCGTTTAAGGGAGTCCACGAAACGGCAATAATGTATGAGATCGTTAATGTTGATCCGCCTCCGGTCTCAACCGTAAAAGAAGGAATAGATCTCCAACTGGACGGTATAATTCTCGAATGTCTTGAGAAGGACAAAGACGAAAGATTCCAATCGGCAAAAGAACTTGCTAAAAATTTGAGGAAGATCCAAAGAGCGCTGACTGCCGGAAGAGCCAGCAGAACGTACAGTGTGAATACACAGGCATTTTCGGCCGGAAGCGGGCAGACGGTACCTGCCGATACTAGAGTCAAAACATCGCTCGGCGATATACCAGTAAGGAATCTATTCAAAAATGTTTTTTATAATCCCGCACTTTTTTGGTCCGCAACGCTTATTCTCTTTGCGGCAGTTGTTTTGCTTCTGATTTTCTCCGTCTTCAATAGAACCAAAGTCGAAGTACAAGAGATAAAAGCTACAATCTTGCCGCCGCACGGGATCAATTATGACAATAGTGTCGGTAGCAATTTAACAATTTCACCGGACGGGGAGTATATTTCATTTGTTGGTGCCGATTCTTCCGGCGAAGAAAAATTATGGGTAAGACCGATAAATTCTATGACCGCAAGATCTTTGACCGACGCGACAAACCACGCATATCCGTTCTGGTCGCCGGATAGTAAAACAATAGCCTATTTCGATAAAGGCAAGTTAATGAAGGTATCACTCGATGCGGGAGCTCCGCTTCCGGTCTGTGATGCAACCTCTGGGAGAGGCGGTTCATGGAGCCCCAACGGAATGATTGTCTTCACCCCGGCTGCCGAAGGAGGCCTATATGAAGTCCCTTCCTCAGGGGGGAAGCCTAAGGAAATAGTCAAGTCCGATACGTCCATCGCAGTCCAAAGCTTAAGATGGACCTTCTTCCTGCCGGACGGGAACCATTTTTTATATTCGACTGAAAACAGTGCGACAGGTTCAACGCCGACAGACGCAATCTACCTGGCCTCGTTAAACAATAGCAAAGCAATTAAACTTATTTCCGCTTCGTCCAACTGCCAGTATGCAGGAGGATTTCTATTATTTGTGCGGCAGTCGATTCTCCTAGCGCAAAAATTTGATCCCGATAAATTACATCTTGAAGGAGAAGCTATGCCGGTTGCCCAAGGCATCCAGTACTGGGATACGCGAATCTCGGGAAGTTTTTCGGTTTCGCAAAACGGTAAGCTGGTTTATATCGAGGGAAATCAGAACAATGAATGTTTGGCGCTTCTGGATAAAAAAGGAAATGAAATAAAAAAAATATCGAATATGATCCCGTATATTCGGGCTCAGTTTTCGCCGGACGGAAATAGAATCGTATCGGACATGTATGATGCAAACGAAAAAAAATTTGATATCTGGGTTTATGACTTAAACAGGAATGTCCCGACAAGATTAACATTCGACAAAGCCGATATATTCCCCAGCTGGACGCCGGACGGAAAACAGATAACTTATATTTCCAACATTAATAGTAATGTCTATAATGCATACATAAAGAACGCCGACGGTTCCGGGGACGCAAGGCTTTTATATAAGTCCAAATTTACAAAAGCCGTAACCAGCATCTCGCGTGACGGAAAATATTTTTTATACGGTGCTATAAATTATGCGGGCCCTTCCAGCGGCTTTGATATTCTTCTAGTGAATTCTCAGGAAAATAAAAAACCGATTTTATTAGCCGGGACTAATTTTAATGAAAATTTTGCGGTATTCTCTCCCAATATGAAGTGGATAGCGTATCAATCGGACGAATCGGGAAAAGCCCAGGTATATATAATACCGTTCAATCCTGATAATCCGGCGGGGACAAGCGGTAAATGGCAAATTTCGGTGGACGGAGGTAATTTACCTAAATGGATGAATAACGGCAGAAGTATTTATTTCATCACACCGGATAACAAGATAATGGGAGTAGACGTTAATGAAAACGGTACATCGCTTACACCCGGTAAACCATATGAAGTTTTTAATCCGGGTAATATGAGTATAGTTCGGATTTTTGACATAAACAAATCCGGTACGGAAATAACAGCGACGATTCCTAAAAAACAAAGCGCCCCGCCGTCTATTACGCTCGTTGCGAACTGGCAGAAGGAAGTTGAGGATAAAAAATGATCATTCTATAAGGACATGAATATTTTGGCTCGAAATATTTATTAACATATTAAATTAAAAATATGAAAACATTTATTTTATTTCTTGTATGCTGCTGCTTTTTCGAAACTGCCGTTTTCCCTCAAAACAAAGTCGAAACAGGGTATCCCCTGATAGATAATTATACGCCGAAAGAATACGGCGCATTCCAGGCAAACTGGGCCGTAAGCCAGGACAACAGGGGCATAATGTATTTCGGAAACGATATCGGCCTTCTCGAGTTCGACGGCACAAGCTGGAGACTTTACCAGGTACCGAATAAAACTACGGTGCGTTCGATAGCAAACGGCAGCGACGGGAAATTGTACATAGGAGCGGTGGGCGAACTCGGTTATTTTATGTCCGGTACTTCAGGCAGGCTGATTTATCATTCCCTGATGAAATTTGTGCCGAAAAACAGAAGAGATTTTGCCGACGTATGGGAAACATATTTCGAAAAAGGCAAAGTCTATTTTAATACGACCAAATACATACTGATCTGGAATATTCAAAGGAAAGAATTTAAAATCATACCGGCAGAATATAGTTTCCACGAAATGTTTGACGTTAACGGTTCGATATACGAGAGAGAATGGAAAAAAGGACTTGAGATCTTAAAGAACGATTCGCTAATATTTTTAAAGGGAAGCGAAAAATTTGCGAATGAAAGGATATATGTCATGCTTCCCTTCCCCGGTAAGACCCGGACAATTTTAATCGTTTCACGTACAACGGGATTATTTAAATACAACGGCGGTAAATTTATTCCATTTAAAACCGCGGTGGATAAATTCATTAAGGATAATTTAATATATTACCCGGGAACGGTGCTTTCAGACGGCAACATATTATTGGGGACTCTGAGCGGAGGAGCAATAGTAATCGATACCTCCGGGAACGAAATTAATGTATTTAATTTAAAGAGCGGCATAATCAGCAACACTATAGATTTCTCATTTCAGGACCGCGCGGGCGCTGTCTGGCTGGCTACCGATAACGGAATAACAAGAATAGATTACTCCTCGCCGGTAAGTTATTTCGATGCCAGGAGCAATTTACTTACCACTCCTACCGATTTAATCAGATATAAAGGGATTATGTACACTGCGGGGAATAACGGAGTTTATTACCTTAAGCCGGGAACATCGGTGTTCCAGTTGTTTAAAAACGGAAACAACCAGTATTTCTCCCTGCTCAAGACTGGGAACGAATTACTGGTCGGAGGCTATAACGGTTTATTCAGCATTAATAACTTTGAATTAAACCCGGTCCGGAAAACCGTAGGGAATGAATACAATGTTTTTGTTCTAAAACAATCCCGGGTAAATCCGGACAGGATCTATGTAGGCGCCCAGGGTCTATGGTCTGTGCTGAAAAATAAAAACGGCTGGAAGGACGAAGGCCGGATTCTCGATATACCGGATGAAGTGTCAGCAATAATTGAAGATAACGACGGTACGCTGTGGATCGGGTCGAATATTTCGGGCGTTTTCAGAATAAAATTCAAGAAGGATAAAGACGGAAAAATAATTTTGGCAAAGCCCGATATAGAACATTTCGGAAAAAATAACGGACTGCAAAGCGGGTACATGTATATCGACAAAATAAACGGTACAAATTATTTCGTGACTACCGACAGCTGCTATAAGTTCGACAAAAACCGCAAATTATTTTATTCGGATACTTCGGACTATATAATTTCTTCCTTTTATAAAATGTCCGGCAGCAAGAGCGTTACTTTCTTTCAGCAGGACAGTCTAGGACGTCTATGGTTAGGCACGCGAAACACGCTTGCAATGGGTACTCCCCTCCCCGGCGGCAAATATAAATGGCTAACCGCGCCGTTCAAAAGATTTGCCGGAGATCAGATAAATAAAGTGTACGCGGAAAAAAACGGAGTCGTCTGGCTGCTTGCCGGCTTAGGTTTGATTAGATACGATTTTTCAAAGGAATATACGACTAACCGCAATTATTACGCGCTTGTCCGCAGCGTGGAAATAGGCAGGGATTCTACCATATACTTCGGTGGTCTAACGTCCGGTTTGAACGTACCGGCAATTACTTACAAGGATAATTCCGTAAAATTCAAATTCTCGGCAACCAGCTATGAAGGCAAGAACACCAACCGTTTTAAAACTTTTCTAAAGGGATTCGACGACGACTGGTCGCCTTGGTCGACTGAGGACGCCAAGGAATATACAAACCTTCCTCCCGGAAGTTATACTTTTAATGTAAAGGCGGAAAACATTTCGGGTCTGGTAAGCGATGCAGGCTCTTTTTCGTTTGAAATATTGCCGCCCTGGTACAGAACATTCTGGGCCTACGCTGGTTATGTAATATTATTCGGCTTTATGATCTTCGGAATAGACAGGCTTCAGCGAAAAAGAGTGACGATGAAGGAACGTCAGCGGTCTCAGATCAGGGAAATGAAATTAAGAACGGAAGCCGCCGAATCCGAATCAAAGGCTCTGCAGGCCGAGAACGAGCGCAAAAAGAACGTCGAGCTCCTTAGCGAGATCGGCAAGGAAATAACGGCTACGCTCGACCTCGATACAATTTTCTACAAGCTGTACGAACACGTAAACCAGCTTGCCGACGCTACTATCTTCGGCGTGGGTATTTATTACCCCGGAAAAAACGAAATCGAATATAGGCTGGCCATGGAGAAAGGCAAAAGATATCCGGTCTATACCAGGGATACGAAAGATAAGAACCAGTTCCCGGTCTGGTGCATAGAAAACAAGAGACCGGTATTTATAAACGATGTTTCCAAGGAATACAAGAATTATATAGAAAACTACAAAGAACCCGAGACCGTCCTGGAAGACGGTACGATGTCTGAAGAACCGCGATCTCTCATTTATTTACCCCTGATTTCAAAGGATAAAATCCTCGGCGTAATTACCATACAAAGCTTTCAAATAAATGCGTACAGGGATTATCATTTGAATATTCTGCAGAACCTTGCGTCGTACACGTCGATTGCTCTCGATAATGCCGACGCATACGACAGGTTGAACGAAACGGTCAATAAACTGAATTCAACTTTGAACGATTTGAAATCGACCCAGGAAATCCTCGTTACCAAGGAAAAACTGGCTTCCCTCGGAGCGCTTACGGCCGGTATTGCTCACGAAATTAAAAATCCCCTTAACTTCGTTAATAATTTTTCGGAGATAAGCTTCGAGCTTGCGGAAGATCTTGAAAAAGAATTAAAGGAAGATAACATTAAAGAGGTTGAAAATATTTTAAAAGATCTGAAGCAGAATCTCGAAAAGATAAACCAGCACGGCCGGCGCGCGGATTCCATAGTTAAAAACATGCTGCTGCATTCGAGAGGAACATCGGGAGAAAAACTTTTGACCGATATAAACGAACTTCTCGAACAATACGTCAATCTGTCCTATCACGGAATCCGGGCGCAGAACAAGGATTTCAATATTACGATAGAAAAAAATTACGACCCTTCGCTCGGACAGGTAAAAATAGTGCCCCAGGATATCAGCAGGGTATTTCTTAATATTATCAACAACGCATGTTATGCCGCTGATGAAAAAAGAAAGATCACGGGAAACGGATTTGTACCGGTTCTTAAAGTATCCACCGTAAATTTGCCGAACAAAGTTGAGATTCGCATAAGGGATAACGGGAACGGGATACCCGAGGAAATAAGGGACAAACTGTTTAATCCGTTTTTCACTACCAAGCCTGCCGGCGAAGGGACCGGGCTCGGCCTGTCTCTGAGTTACGACATCGTTACAAAAGTACACGGAGGAGAAATCAAGTTCGTAAGCGAAGTAGGTAAATTCACAGAATTTATAATTACGATTCCGAAAACTTAACTGGACTAACAAGGTTTTAGAAATCCGATCAGCTAAAAACCAGATTAATAAAAATTGAGATAAAATATGAAAACCGAATTACAAACATCGAAAATTTTAGTCGTAGACGATGAGCCCGATCTGCAGTCGCTGATCAGCCAAAAGTTCCGCAACAAGATAAAAACGAAAGAATACGAGTTCAGTTTTGCGGGAAACGGTGCTGAAGCGCTTAATAAAATCGAAAACGACGGTACAGTCGATCTTATTTTAACCGATATCAATATGCCTGTTATGGACGGACTGACGCTTCTTTCCAGGTTAAACGAACTTAAGGACAAACTTGTAAGATCGGTAATCGTTTCGGCATACGGCGATATGGAAAATATAAGAACGGCAATGAACCGCGGCGCCTACGACTTTATAACCAAGCCGATAAATTTAAAAGACCTTGAAATAACGGTTGAAAAAGCGATAGAAGATTTAAATTTGTTCAAGAAAGCATTGAG
>JBJKOY010000050.1:0-3279 GCA_046706945.1 Ignavibacteriaceae bacterium
GGGGGTTTCCGGAGAACGGGTTGTATTGCGCAAGCAAAGCGGCCGCAACAAGAATATTGGAAAGCTTCAGGGTCGAGCTGAAAAAATACAACGTAAAAGTTTTAACCGTCAAACCAGGTTTCGTAAGAACACCGATGACGGCAAAGAACCGTTTTAAAATGCCTTTTCTCATGGAGCCTGATAAAGCAGCCCGGATTATATTGAACGGAATAAAGAAGGAAAAAAGAATTATTCAATTCCCTGCACCCACTGTCCTAGGCGCCGGATTTCTCAAAATTATGCCTGAATTTTTATTTGAATTTATTGCCGCCCGGGTACGGAATTAAGCCGGGAAGATCTTTGCATAAAACTAAATCGATCTTATAATTTAAATACTTTACACATTTATTAATTGGGGAGATAATATTATGGGTAAAGCCTGCCGTTTTTTACCGTTGTTTTTAGTATCCGTGTTTGTTTGCGGTTCAAGCCTAATTGCGCAAAACAAACCTCCGTTGTTCCTGACGGAAATAATGTTTTATTCCGAACAGGGGAACAACGAGTTCATAGAGATTTACAATCCAGACAGTCTGCAAAGCATAGACCTGTCCGGTTTCAGGATAGTATACCATACTTCAAACGCAGACATAATTTCGGATGCCGGGTCCGGCACGCTGCTTCCTCCCGAAAGTTTTGCGGTTGTATTTGAAGGCGATTACGACTTGGAAGGCGGCATTTATAAAAATATAATTCCCGCATCCGCATTAGTTCTGAAAATCTCCGACAATGCTTTCGGTTCCTCGGGGATGTCGAATTCTACCGACAGAACCGTTAAGCTTTTGAACGATCAGGGTGAGCTGATCGATTCCTGCCTCTACATTGCCGACAATCCGCGGAACATTTCCGAAGAGAAGATTATAGTAGAATCGAACAGCGCGGAGGGAAACTGGAAAAATAGTATTAATCTTTACGGTACTCCGGGATTTAGAAATTCGGTTACTCCTTATAGTTACGATCTGTCGGTCGATTCCCTAAAAATTACGCCGGCGGCTGTTAGACCGGCAAGCCCCGTTAGGGTTGAGGTAAAAGTATTTAATAGAGGCTTGTCAAATCACGGAAAATTTTCCCTGTGCATTTTTGACGATAAGAATAAAGATTCAGTTTGCGCGGGGGACGAAATAATAACGGAAGAATACTATGAGTTTTTGAATTCCCGGGATTCATTAATTTATACGGTCGATTTTCTGTCCGGTACCGAAGGGCGGCATGATATAGTTGCCGCAATAAATTCTTCCCGGGACGATAATCCATCAAATAATATAAGGAAGGCAGTTTTGTTCGTAACCGTTCCTGAATGCAATTATAACGACGCGGTGATTAACGAATTTATGTATGCTCCCCGTAACGACGAGCCGGAATGGATCGAGTTGTTCAACAGGTCGGATAAAAACATTAATATGAAAGGATGGACCGTTTCGGATAATTCGGCGACGGTTCCTATTGCCGGTAAAGAATTAAACCTGGAACCGGGGTCGTATGCGGTCCTTTCAAAAGATTCAACGCTCCGTGATTTTTACCCGCAATTAAAATTCCTCGCCTGCAGGAACATGCCCGCATTAAATAATTCGGGCGACAATATTATTATTAGAGATTCCGCAGGAAATTCGATAGACAGCGTATTTTACCTGCCGCAATGGGGCGGAACGAACGGGAAATCCCTGGAAAGGAGGGACGCTTTTTTAAATTCCGGCGACTCTTCAAACTGGGCTTCATCCCGATCTCAAGATAACGGTACGCCCGGTCTTATAAATTCAATTTCGCAAAAAGATTTCGATATTGCCGTCACAAGGATATCTTTTAATCCCGGAAAACCATTATTCGGCGACGACATAAACATAACGGCGGCAGTAAAAAATATCGGAAAATATCCGGTCGATTTCTCTTTGGAATTATACGAAGATGCGGATTCCGATTCCGTCTTCGAAAAGCATTTAAGCCTCCCGGGAAACTACCGGCTGCAGCCCGGCGATTCCGCCGAATATCCGGTTCCGTACCTTATAAAGAAAATAAGTACGAAAGAATTAATTACGGTTAAGGCAAACGCGGCAAACGATGCCGATACCTCGAATAACAATCTGACGGCCGTAATTAAGCCCGGTTACGACCGGTCCGCGGTATTAATAAACGAATTAATGATAAATCCCGCCGGCGGTGAACCGGAATGGATCGAGTTATATAATACCTTACCGGACAGCGTGGATATAGGCGGCTGGTCGGTCAACGATGTTTTAGCCAGGCCTTTTAAAATCAAACTGCCCGGCAAAATTATTGTGCCGCCGCTTTCTTTCGTCGTGCTCACCGCGGATTCATTAATTTATGACTATCATAAAAATATTCCGTGTCCCGCGCCGGTGGTAAATATCCCCCTTATGAACAACGACGAGGACGGGATAGTATTGAAGGACGACAGGGGTGTAATTATAGATTCCGTTTATTATACCAAGGAGTACGGTTTAATCAAGGGCTATTCTTTGGAACGCAAGTCGCCCGGATCATCCTCCTTGCTGAAAAACAACTGGGGAGTTTCTATCGATGCCGAACAGAGCACGCCCGGAAGAATCAACAGCATAGCAAGGAAAAAGCACGATCTGCTTGCGGCAGGCATTTATTCGAAACCCGTATTTCCCGTTGCGGGCGACGACCTGACTATATCCGGGAAAGTGCTTAACAACGGTGAATCCGTCGAATCGGATTATAAGGTCTCGTTTTATTTTAAATCCGGTGAAAACGGGAACGAATACTCTTTTCTCGGAGAAGCGGACGGCAAAAGTCTGGACCCCGGGGATTCGCTCATTTTCGTCTCGCCGGAAAAAATCAAGAACATTAAGGACGAAGTAATAGTCCGGTGCGAAATAATATATCCGGGAGATGAAGATTCAGCCAATAATAATTGTACCGACACTTTAATCACTGGTTACCCGGAAGGAACGGTAAAAATTAATGAGATAATGTATGCGCCCGGCGCGGATGAACCGGAATGGTTCGAGCTGTTCAATACGTCGGAAACCGACCCGGTAAACCTAAAAGACAGGTGCGTATCCGAAGTACTGCCGGATCAAAAAAAGGTGCGTGTAACCGTCCGCAGCGAATATATAGGTCCCCGGGATTATCTGATCATAAGCAAGGATAAATCTTTTCATGAGATATATCCGGGATGCAGGTCGAAATTTATTGTTGTTAATTTCGGGACTTTGGGTAATAACGCCGACGGTATTGTATTATATGATCCGGGAAGCAAAG
>JBJKOY010000051.1:0-3427 GCA_046706945.1 Ignavibacteriaceae bacterium
ATATAACCGGGCATCCTTTGGTTAAGGAAGCCGATATAATCCACCTGCACTGGATCAACGGCGGTTTCTTTTCCTTAAAAACATTCAGAAAATTGGCGAAGCTGAAAAAACCCGTGGTATGGACGCTTCACGACATGTGGGCTTTTACCGGCGGATGTCATTACAGCGGCGGCTGTAAAAATTATTTGGCCGGATGCGGGAACTGCCCTTCGCTGAAATTTCCGGGCAGAAAAGACTTGTCTGTTAAAATTTTTAACGGAAAAGAATACTCGTTCAAAAATCTTGATCTTCATTTAATAACCTGCAGCAACTGGCTGGCCGGCGAGGCTAAAAAAAGTTTCTTGCTGAAAAATCGCAGCATTAAAGCGATTCCGAACCCGATCGATACGGATGTGTTTAAACCGCTGGATAAAAGAAGCGCATCGGCGGAATTGAATTTGAACCCGGACAGAACATATATACTCTTCGGTACAATGACCCTGAAAGAGGAAAGAAAAGGCTTTTTATTTTTACTTGAAAGTTTAAGAATATTGTACCGGAAATTCCCCGGCATAAGAGAAAATACGGAGATACTGGTGTTCGGCGCCGTGCATAAGGAGGAAGATTTCGATATGCCCTTTAATACGCACTTTCTCGGGAGATTTTCCGATACCGGTAAATTGGTGAGCTGTTATAATGCGGCGGAAGTTTTCGTTGCGCCATCTCTTGAAGATAATCTTCCCAATACGGTGATGGAGTCGCTTAGCTGCGGGGTTCCCGTAGCCGCGTTTAATATCGGCGGGATGCCGGATATGATCGATCATTTAAAAAACGGCTACCTGGCCGAGCCGAAATCCGCCGAATCGCTTGCCGACGGAATTTACTGGATCCTGAGTAAAATTAAAGAGAGCGAGGGACTAAAAATCGAATCCCGGCGAAAAGTAACCGATAATTTTACGCCTGAGACGGTGGGGAGAAAATATAAAGAATTCTACGAACAAATATTACGCTAATTTATCGGATTACTTGAAATTAGGAGATACGATCCTTAATTTTGAATAAACTCTAATCAGGGGAAACAATGAAATCCGTCATTTTGCTTATTGCAGTCTTTTATACAATTCTAATTCTACCCGGCTGCGCCAATAATTTGCCGACTTCTCCTAAAAATGAAAGCTATAAAACAGGTAGCTAATCTATTAATTTCGATAAAACAACTGCTCCGGCGAGCGTAACGGAAGTAACCGCTTATTTATCGAGAGCAGGGAGCGACACTATTTCGGGAAAGTTAAATTTAATATCCGATACCAGTGCCGGTATTTCATTCAACGAAATCCCCGTCGGCATTTGGCATTTGAAAGTGGATGCTGAAGATAACGAAAGCATTATCGTTTACACCGGGGAAACCGATGTGCAGGTCAATGCCGGAGCAGCAACGAACGTATCGTTGACTTTATTGCCGACCGGCGCCGGCGAGGGAAGTATTTACATACATGTAATTTGGGGACTTCAAACGAACTGGGTTGATTATACTGAAAATCCTTTTTTAACTTCAGCCGACAATCCCAGCTATCCGAACGCGCTGGCCATGTCTAAGGTTATGCTTGATAACGGATTATATAAGATGTGGTACGTATGCAATTACAACTCAGCCAGATGCAATGTTTGGTATGCCGAATCCCGGGACGGTATACACTGGCAGAATGAATTTGATCATCCTGTCTTCGACAGCGATACGGCCGGGACGTGGGACGATTACACGGTTCAATGCGGAGCAATAATAAAGAAGGATAATCAATACTTGATGTATTACAACGGATGGCAATCGGAGTACGGACCGTGGCAGATAGGGCTGGCAACCTCGGAAGACGGAATTCACTGGACACGCCGTTCCGGCCCGGTTATAAAGGCCGATAACAATAATTATAGAATCGGTGTTATTTCGGTCTTGCAGGTGAACGGCGAATATTATATGTACTGCTCTTCTAACCCGGTAAACAATAACTACGAAACAAGTATAAAACTTGCGGTATCTCAGGACGGAATAAACTGGGAAATGTACGGCGGCAATCCGGTATTAACTGCCACCCTAGGCTGGGAAGGCGATGGGATATTATATCCCGCAGTCATATACGATAATAACCGTTTTGTTATGATATACGGCAGCACCGACAGAACCAAATTCGGTATCGCTTTTTCTTCCGACGGGATACACTGGGAAAAAAATTCGGATCCTACTTTTACAATTGAAAATACGGTAAACGGATTAAGCCAGATAAATTATCCGTTTTTGATAAAAACAGACGGCGGCTATAGATTATATTATACCGCGACTAATTCCGCAGGCAATATTAATTTATGTTTGGCTGTTACGCGTATTTTATAATAACCTCCAAATTATTCTTCCGCTGACCCAAGTAAATTTTTCCTTTGAAACCGGGAAGATAATAATACAGACCGGGATTAAATTCGTTAATTCCGCAATAAACCTAATCCCTCCGCTTAAGATTTCACCGTATAAAAATTGAAGAATTTGAAGATTAGGTCTAATTTTTATATGTGAAATACTCGATTATTAATTAAGATTTCTAATAATTATTTAATAGCGGGAGAGATTTCCGTATGATAGAATATGAGAATTTAAGGGATATCAACGAACCGTATTTCGGTGATTTTACTCATAATTTTAACAACGTCTTAAATACCGGCGTTTTTGTCAAGGGCAGCTACGTAAAAAGATTCGAGGAAGCTTTTGCAAAATACATCGGTACCGGCTTTTGCATAAGCGTTAAGAGCGGGGCAGATGCCCTGCTGCTGTCCTTAAAATCCTTGGGCTTCGAAAAAAAATCCGGGATATTACTCCCTTCGAACTCTCATATCTCGATCATTTCGGCGGTAATCTATGCGGGGTATGTCCCCGTTCTGGTAGAGCCAGACATAAGGACCTATAATATTGATCCTTCAAAGATAGAAGAAAAAATAACGGCCGGTACGCCGGCGGTAATCGCGGTCCATTCATACGGAAAAGCCTGCAATATGGAAAGGATATCCGAAATAGCAAAAAATCATGATCTAAAGATTATCGAGGAATGTTCTCATTCGCACGGTGCAAAATTTAAAAATAAAACGACCGGTTCGTTCGGTCATCTTTCTTCTTTCGGGTTTGATCCTTCAAAAATTCTCGGAGCACTTGGGGAGGCCGGAGCGGTAACGACAAGCGAAAAAAACCTTGCGGAACAAGTAATATTGCTGAGAGATTCTGAGAGTACCGGATCAAGTCCTGACTTACAGGGATTTAACTTTTATCCCAATGAACTTCAGAACGGATTCCTATTATCCAAGCTGAAGAAGATCGACGGGATAATTGAACATAAAAGGAAACTGGCCGATCTTTATAATATGTTTTTAAAAGACGACTTTATAAAACCCGTCGAGGATGATAATTATT
>JBJKOY010000052.1:0-3857 GCA_046706945.1 Ignavibacteriaceae bacterium
AAATATGATACGAGGATGTACAGGCATGTCGATAATAACTTCGGCCCCGATCCGGCCGGCGACGAAAAGATCTGGGCCTCCGAAAATCCGGTTGATCCTAAAACCTGGAAATGGACATCGGCGGATAAATTATTCCTAAAGCTGATAAAAGAAGTGCATAAAAGAGGAATGAAAATTATCATCGACGGGGTGTTCAATCACGTAGGCACTTCTTTCTGGGCTTTTAAAGATGTCGTGAAGAACCAGCAAAAATCCAAATACAAAGACTGGTTTATTATAAAGTCGTGGGACGATCCCAAAACGCCGCAGGACGAGTTTGAATATCAGGGCTGGGCGGGAGTTAAAGACCTGCCGGAGATAAATAAAAACGGGAAATACGATATGGCCGACGGTTTTGCAAATCATGTCCACGAAATTATTAAGAGATGGATGGCACCGGACGGAAATCCTTCGAACGGCATCGACGGCTGGCGCCTAGACGTTGCCGAAAAAATTAACCTTAAATTCTGGCGCGTGTTCAGGTCATGGGTCAAAGCAGTAAATCCCGAAGCATACATTACCGGCGAGATCTGGTGGGAGAACTGGCAGGTCAACCAAATGTTCAATGCGGCGCCATGGCTGCAGGGAGATGCTTTCGACGCCGTAATGAACTACAGGTTCGCGCGCGCGGTGAAAAAATTCACGGCCGATGTTAAAGACCAAATATCACCGGAAGCATTTGCCGACAGCATAAGGACAATGGAAAAAGAATATCCCAAAGACAATCTTTACGTCCTGCAGAACCTTGTCGACAGCCACGACGTGGACCGGATAGGCTCACAAATTGTCAATCCCGACAGATGGTACGATCACTATGCAAATCCGGGCCAAAATAAAAATTACGATGTGCGCAAGCCGGATGAGACGGAAATTATGAAACAGGAACTAATTGCCGGCATTCAAATGACGATGCCCGGCGCCCCGATGATATACTTCGGCGATGAGGCCGGCATGTGGGGCGGAGACGACCCCGACTGCCGTAAGCCTATGGTATGGCCGGACATGAAATACGATACGGAAGTATCTGATCCCCTGGGAAGGGCTCGCAAACCGGATTCCGTATATTTTAATGAAAATCTTTTCAACTGGTACAAAAACCTGATTGCGATCAGGAACGGTAATAAATCTTTATCCGAAGGCGATCTGCATTTCTTCCTGATTAATAACGACGAAAAAGTCCTCGGCTACAGCAGGACCTTAAACGGAGATATCGTCTATGTCATTCTAAACAGCAGCGGCAGTGATAAATCGGTAAAAACCGATCTTAAGCATGAAAGCAACGATAAAGTATTGACCGATTTAATAAAAGGAAGTAAGATTTCGCCGGAAGGAAATGAATACGAAATTAAATTGAAACCGTATCAAATCCTTGTTTTAAAATAATGCATGGAATGTTAAAAAATTACAAAATTACAAAATTGCAAGATTGCAAGATTAAAAGATTATAATACAATTTTTAAATTTTGTAATCTTGCAATTTTGCAATCATTTTTCAAGGAGTTGGATTGACTCTAACCAACAAGCAAAAAAACTGGATCAGGAAAAACGTCCGTAAACTTTCCGCCGATAAGATGGCAAAGCGGCTTAAAGTCGGAAAAGACGAAGTAGAAAAATTTATTTCAACTCTAGACATCAAGCCGCCGAATAAATTTTTTTATATCGTTCCTGTATTGATCCCGGTATTGTTCTTCGTATTACTTGAATCGGGTTTGAGAGTTTTTAATTACGGGTACGATTTTACTCAGTGGGTAAGTCCCGTAAAAGGCAAATTGGTTTTAAACCCCGATATCGCGCATAAATATTTTTATAATATGAAGAACGTTCCGTATTCCAACCAGGATATTTTTGACGAAGTAAAGAAGCCGAATTCGTTCAGAGTATTCGTAATAGGGGGCAGCAGCGGGGCGGGATATCCTTTTTCACCTCTCGGCTCTTTTTCCAGATACCTTCAGGTAAGATTAAGCCTCGAATATCCGGGATCGAAAATCGAAGTGATCAACTGCAGCATGACCGCCATAAATACCTACACGCTTAGAGACCTGTTCCCCGGGATTCTCGAGCAAAAACCGGACCTGGTACTTGTTTATGCGGGACACAACGAATATTACGGAGCATTGGGCGTCGGCTCCATGGAGTCTTTCGGCACCTCAAGAACCATAGTGAATCTTGTAATATACCTTGAACGTTTCAAAACATTTCAGCTTATAAGAAATATTTTGAAAGGCATCGGCGGGTTATTCTCGAAAAGCCGTCCCGCTACGGGAACTTTAATGGCTAGGATGGCGCAGAATCAATATATCGGGCTCGGCTCGGAGGTTTACGAAAAAGGCATAGAACAATTTGAAGGCAACATGCGGGACATTCTAGAAATGGCTAAGGAGAAAAACGTTCCCGTTATACTGGGCACACTGACCAGTAATTTAAAGGATCAGAAGCCGTTCGTATCGATAAAAGAAAAAGGATATCCGCCCGCGGACAAAATATTTGACGAAGCCAAGGAAGAATTGTCGAAGAATAATCTTACTTCGGCCGGTTCGCTTTTCAGATACGCAAAAGACCTTGATGCCTTAAGGTTCCGGGCGCCTTCGGAAATGAATACGGTGATATTTAAACTGGGTAAAGAGTATGACGACCCGGTCTTAAATATCGATTCCGCGTTCGATGCAATGAGCCCGGATCGTATAGTAGGCGATAACCTGATGACCGATCACCTTCACCCCACTCTTCACGGGTACATGCTGATGGGTAAATTATTCTACGATGAAATGGAGAAAACCGGTCATATGCCCGGGACAAAACCTCTGAACTTGACCGACAGTCAGCAGGACAGCGCCGCCGTTGCCGATTTCCCTTTCACAAGACTTGACTCGGTTATCAGCGCTTACAGGATAATGCTTCTGAAAAACGACTGGCCTTACATAGACAGGAGAAATAAAATTCCGGACAACGTATTAATCCGTCCCGCCGATTATATAGATTCCCTGGCATACGAATTAGTGGAAGACAAAGCCAATTGGAATGACATTCATAGGAAAGCAGCCGACCGTTATTTGTCGGGAAATAATTTAAAATCTTTTCTCAAAATAATGAACGTGCTTATAAGTCAATATCCCATTATTACGGAATATTACGACTATACGGCCAATGTGCTGCTTCAGGTTAAAGAATATAACAAAGCGTATGATTTTCTTTTAAAGCGATACGAACTGCAACCAAGCGCATTCTCGGCAAAATACCTCGGGATTATAGAACTCTCCCGGAATAATATACCTGCCGCGGGCAAATATTTAAATGAAAGCCTGAAGCTGGATAACAGTGATCCGCAGGCCTGGTATAATTTGGCCGGCGTTTACGTTAACGAAAAGAATTACAGAAATGCTCTTTCCGCAGTCGATTCCGCATTAGCGCTAAAGCCGGAATACCCGGAAGCGCAAATGCTGCAAGGGCAGCTGCAGGCAGCTTTGAAATAAGCAAACCTATTTAACCGTAGAAAACAGAAGTTATTCTAATCCGTTGGCTAAAGCCGGCGGTAAGTTAAATAACCCGCGTTAACCGTCTATTGGTAAAAAAGAATATAATACGATCAACTTGAGTTATTAAAATTTGATCTCCTTATTTCACCAACAATAGCTTCTTCACAGCAGTATAATCACCGGAACTTAATCTATCCGAATGGATCGCTATGCGGTAGAAATATACCCCGCTTGCGAGACCTGCAGCGTTAAAATAGATTGAATATTTTCCCGCAGGTTTATTATCATCGACCAGCGTTCTTACGGTTCTACCCAGCAAATCAAAGACTTTTAAAGTAACATGAC
>JBJKOY010000053.1:0-3288 GCA_046706945.1 Ignavibacteriaceae bacterium
TAAGAAGATCGTATGACCGCATACCGTGCGACCAGTCCTGTTTCTTGCATATTATCTCTTCCGGACCGCGCATAATGAACATTATATCGTAATACTCCTGGTTTTCAAGGGCAAATTCAAGATAGGCACGGCCGTGAGCAAGCAGTCTTTCCCGCGGGTCGTTGATTCCCTGCGCGGCAAGCTGCTTCCGGTAAAATTTTTCGAAACCCTCTAAATGAAGCGCATAAAATATGTTATCTTTGTCCTCGAAATAAGTGTATATTGAACCTGGACTGTACTCTATTTTTTGCGCTATCTTTCTTATTGAAACGCCGTTATAACCGTCCTTAATAAAAAGCTCCATCGCCGAGTCGAGAATCATTTGCCTCATTTCGGATTTTTCTCTGTCTTTTCTTTCCGATATTCCCATTGTTCAAATCCTAATAAATTAACCGTCGTTAATATACTGAACGCTGTTTAATTTGTCAAGGAAAAAATAAGATGCGCATTCATAGAATTGTATGAACGGATTAATTTAGGTTTTTGAGGTAATAATATTGGGATGTGTATGAAATATTTTAAAAGAATAGCACACGGATGACGCTGATAATGCAGCTTGCCCCTATGGGGGATTTTCGCGGATTTTAAAACGGAAAAATACTTTTTGCTAAACGCCCTTTGTTATTTGACTCCTTGGGAGTCAAACAATATAACAATGTTATTAAATACAAAATTCTGTTTTAAGCCCCGTAGGGGCGATAATTTTTATAGTAGAATGTTCATCCTAATTACCAAAGTCCCGTAGGGACGGAATGTTTTATTCAATAAATTTAGATGAAGAAGGAAGTAATGAGAGAATCAAAATCGGGAATTATTTAAAATTGAATTCATTACAAAAGAATCCCCCTTAATCCCACTTTACTAAAGGGGGTAATAGGATCTAAAACTCGGTTCGGAAATTAGTAAAAGATTAATTTTTGAAGTTTTTATATTTCTTCACTTTTCCCTGAAGGGGATATATTATTAAGCTCGGGACAACGTCCCGCATCTTTAAAGGAATATAGGTATCATTACTCCGAATGAGTTATATAATAATTTTAGAAGATATTTTTAGGGGTTTTATCGAACCCTTTAAGGGTTCATTCTTTTGAAGGCTTCTTGTTAACCGGACGTTGTCCGGATTTTTTATATTTGACTCCTTCGGAGTCAGTCGATAAATCATTTTTAATAATTTTATCTTTTACCCTACCCCTTTAGAGGTTGAAACATTGTTCATAAGTTAAATCCCTGACGGATTGTATATAATGGGAGAAGTACTTAGTTACAATCATTGATACCCTTACCGGAATCCGCTATCATATTTTTTAATTTTAAATTTGTAATTTTTAATTGTCCGCCGCTCCCGCGGATCTTTGTACAAGTCTTTTGAGGTTCGGTTACACGGAGGTCCACCGAGAAGACACTGAGGACACGGAGAAAAATTTCAGAATATTAATTCCCTGAATTCTAATAATTCCTATTATAACATAAAAAAAGCCCGTCCTGTTATTTCCTCAGAACGGGCCTATTCGTATTATCATCCAATTAAAAAAATAAATAACTACACATCCATATAACAATTTAGCAATTTAACCATGCAGCCATGCATCCATGCAATCATGCAATCTTCAAATTTTATTTTAGACCGCGGAATTTAAGCATCGGCCCGAGCTCCGGATCGTGTCCCGTAAACTCGCGGAATATCTTCCCGTAGTCTTCCGTCGCCCCGCGCGAGAGTATCATGTCGCGGAAGCGCTGTCCGTTCTCGCGCGTAAGACCGCCGTGGTTCATAAACCAGTCGAATGCATCGTCGTCCAGCATTTCCGACCAAAGGTAAGCATAGTAACCGGCGGCATATCCGTTCCCCCAGATATGCAGGAAGTATGTCGACCTGTACCTCGGCGGAACCTGCGGGATATACAAATGATCTTTCTTAAGGCTCGCGGTCTCGAATTCGTCGGCATTCTGTTCCGGCGCGCTTGCCGGCAGCGTATGCCAGTTCATATCGAGGTCTGCGGCTTCGAGCAGCTCGGTAAAATCATACCCCTGGATGAAACGCGCAACCTCTTTTATCTTATCGGCGAGTTCTTTCGGCATAGGCTTGCCGGTTTCATAATTCAATGCGTAATGTTCAAGTACTTTCGGATAAAGCGCCCAGTGTTCGTTGAACTGCGACGGGAATTCCACGAAATCGCGCGGGACCGCCGTACCGGAAAGACTCGGATATTCCTCATCGGCGAACATGCCGTGCAGTGCATGACCGAATTCATGGAACATGGTAGTCACATCGTCGTAGCTTAGAAGCGCCGGTTTGCCGGGCGCGGGCTTGGTAAAGTTGGCCACGTTATAAACAACCGGTTTTGTTCCAAGCAGCTTCGACTGCAGCACGAAATTGTCCATCCATGCCCCGCCCGATTTGTTGTCGCGCTTGAAGTAATCGGTATAGAACAAAGCAAGCGGCGAACCGTCTTTGTCGTATACTTCGAACACGCGGACGTCTTTCTGGTAAACGGGTATATCGTGCAGCTCCTTAAAAGTTAAACCGTACAGCTCGTGCGCTTCGTAGAAAATGCCTATCTCAAGTACGTTCTCCAGGACAAAGTAAGGCTTAACCTGCGAATCGTCCAGGTTGAACTTTGCCTTGCGCAGTTTCTCGGCGTAATAATTCCAGTCCCACGGTTCCAGTTTAAAATCCTTCCCGGATTTATTAATAAAATTCTGGATCTCCCCGGCTTCTTTTTGCTCGCTTGCAGAGGTTGCCGGCGCCAGACCTCCGAGAAATTTCTCTACGGCTTCAGGAGTTTTTGCCATTTGGTTTTCAAGTCTCCACGCCGCATAGTTCTTATAGCCCAGCAGTTCGGCTTTTTCCGCGCGTATTTTGGCAATCCTTTCGATATCCGAACGGGTATCGTTTGCGTCGTTCCGTTCGCAGCGGTTCCAAGAGTTTTCAAAAAGTTCTTTGCGGGTCTGCCGGTTGTTGAGCGACTGCAGAGCCGGCTGCTGCGTCGTATTCTGCAAAGAGATCAGCCATTTTCCCGGGAGATCTCTCCCCGAAGCGGCCTGCGATGCGGCTGCGAGATCGGAGCCGGACAGTCCGTCCAATTTTACGGTATCGCTAACTACTAATGCACCGGCTTTGGTTCCTGCCAGAAGTTTTTTATTGAATTGAGCCAGGAGTGTTGCCTCTTCTTCGTTCAGCTTTTTAAGTTTTACTTTATCTTCCGCGGATAAATTGGCGCCCGCATGCACGAACTTTTCATAGTAATATGA
>JBJKOY010000054.1:0-2592 GCA_046706945.1 Ignavibacteriaceae bacterium
CCAGGTTGAACGAAGAAATATCAAACTTATCCGGATCCAGTTGATCGGTAACATCTACAAACTTTGCCGGTGCGGTTGCCGACGAATCGTTTTCAAAGTGTATTATGTAGCCGGCGGTGCTTATGCCCTGTGTGTAATGAAGATCTCCGCTGCCCGTCGGACCGGAAATATAATTGGGATCCATTGAATTTAGTTCATCGGAATGTACAGTATGTTTGTAAATGTCTGCTATAATCGGTGTACATGCAGTTGCTATATTTGTAGAAGTTACCATTAAATTTATTGCATGTATTATCTCTCCAATAGGTGTTTTTTCTCCAACAGCTTCCGAACAATCCAAAAGAAGCCTTGTTATTCCGGTTCCTACACTGATAAAGGACCAAACTTTTGAGATACCCCAATTACCCACGACTGCAGATGTTATACTTATAGCTTTTCTTATTATAAAACGATGAATATCTACTAAACATTTTATAATATCTTTTACACCTAAAAAATTAAGCCCTAAATTTGCCAATGCAGTTATGCAGTTCATCCATTGTATCCCCGTCGCTGTTATTTTATACGGTGCTATTTTTCCCAACCAAGTGTGTTCCGGACTTTGTCCGGATATATTTCCAATTCTTTGGTTCATTGATGAACCTTCATTATAATTTATTAACGGCTGTCCTGTCGGTGATGTCCAAGCATCAATAACATGTCCGCGTGCGCGGAAACTTAATTGCATATAGCTGTTTGCCCTGACTTCCGGAATTACTATAGCCAGTACCCATCGATTATTTTTGCTGTCATATTCTATTGCACTCTGATTACCCCATCCCGTGAAACCTGTTATGGAACTGTCAAATACGGTGGGATCGATATTCTCAACCTTAAAATCAGGCTGCAGTTCCCCGAAGGAATTTGCCTCACTAACGGATATAAATATCGGCACCATGTAAGCATCAACATTTCCCCTATTAGTGATGCCGACAAAATACTGCTGGGGGGCCAGCCAATACTCAAATGTATTAGGTCCGCTTAGCCCGACATGTATATCCGGCTTTATTAAATTTTCTATTGTAAGAGCATGAGGAATAGTTCCCGTTTTGCCCTGCCCGTTGGTAACAAACGCGTCGAACGACATGCCGGGATTCAAGCCGGTAACATCGAAAGTTCCCTGGACAAAGTTTCCCAAAGTGTCGACAAATGTAGAGATAGGATTTAGCGTAGCCGGTCCCTGAAGCTGTACGGTAGAACCGGGGAAAAAACCCTGGCCGTTTACTGTTAATGTTATCGTGCCGTCGTTGCCTGCGCTGTCCGGTGTGGAGTTAAACAATGCGAAAACATCCGGCGGAGGACCGTCTTTTATTGTAATGGTTGCTTCGCCCTGGCCGCTGGCAATCTGATAATTAGGCGAAGGCAGAATTTTAACGGTTACCGTTTCCCCGTCGTCCGCTACGTAGTCTTTCAGCGGCGTTATAATAAGATCCCTTTCCGTTTCTCCGTCGGGTATTACGATGGGTCCGTCGGCATTAATTACATAATCCTTAAACTCGGTTGCCGTTCCCGAAATTGAGTAATTGATTACTACCCCGTAATTATTATTGCCTATGACTCCGAAACTTATCTCGCCGGGCTGGGTGGGATTTTCTTTGGCAATTAAACCGGCGCCCGGGACCACTCCAACGGTTAAATTTTGGTTATTCGAGCCGACGTTTAATATTGTACTGACCGTCCCGCCTCTCGGGTCTTTAACTACAAGATCGTATTGTCCTGAAATATAAGGATTGCGGAGGTCGAATTTTGCATCTATTGTACCGTGCGATATATTAATTATTTGTCCTTGAATTAAATAAGAATTTGACGGATACCTGCATTGATCACATTGAAGATATACTTCGGCATCCGAAGGGAAGCTGTTCCCGCTGATAACTACTTCCTGTATATTTCCGTTTGATACGGATTGCGGCTGTACGGAAATAGGTCCGCTCAGTCCCGCAGTGCCTTTCACGACGGTTAAAGTAATGCTCGTTTTGGAAATAGTCGGATAGAAAGAAACCGGGCCTGATGTTAATCCGCTGAATGCGTCGAAATTTCCGGTAATGGAATTTGCGGTCATTATAATATAAACATCGCCGTCCTGGGGGACGAAGCCGTTAAGCAGCCGTATATTCAGCTTACCTTGAAGCGATGCGCTACCGTTGACTGCAAGACGTCCGTAATTGCTTCCAGCCGGGCTTCCGCCGATATTCTCGTCTAATTCGCAGGATGCGGAATCCATTTGCAGGTTTCCGTTCCAGGTTAGTTGACCGGCAGTAATTCCGGGTGATATTTTGCCCGAGTTCTGTTTTAAATTTGAAAATTTTAAAGTACCCGTACCGGTAATACTTCCGCCCGTTTCATTTAGAAAATTTACAGTTATTTCGGATTGCCCGGTTCCTGTTTTCTCAAACAGCCCGTAGTTGTCGATGGGGCCGGCATTCGCGCCGTTGCCCGTGATGCTTACGTTGTTGTTGACATAAATAATCCCGTCAGATTCGTTCTCGAGAAATACTATACCGTTCAATACCAATGCGGAATTAATATTTATTATCCCGTGGTTTATAAATT
>JBJKOY010000055.1:0-2184 GCA_046706945.1 Ignavibacteriaceae bacterium
AAGAGATCAGCTCGATCGATTTAAAAAACCTCTGCTACCGCAATTCGAAACTGAATATTTCGGTGAAGGGAAACGGCAGTTCGATCGAATCTTTTGTACTTGACGGGAAAAAACAAACGGATCATTCGGTACCTTCGGCATTAAAGGGGGATCATGAGATAGATATTACTCTTAAATGAGTCGTCAAAGTCCGGGCAACAATAATTTTTCATTTGCTTAAATAATGCGCAGCCGCCATAATAAACGGGATAAGAAGCTCCGGTATAAGATAACCGAGCCATAATCCTTTTGGTTCGGGTATACCGACTTTTTTAATCGACACAAGCCTCCCGATACCGGCTAAAAGAACTCCGAGCGAAAGCAGGTATATTAGAAAACCCTGCTGCCGGACGGTAAGTGCCGCCCAAAGACAAATAATCCCAGTCGACAGATACACGCCTGCCATGAAGCGGTGAACATTATCAAGACGCGGCGCGGTGTCCGGCTCCCCGAGATACATTTGAATAGAACCTCCTACAATAGCGATGCCGCTTACAAGGAATAGACAGACCTGTACCACGACCTGCCCGATGCTAATACCTGTTTCAGAAGACATATATTCCTTTCTTATCTTGAATGACCGGCGCTTTTTGATTGAAATAAACCGGATCATTAAATGAATATTTTATAGTTAAAAGAGCAAATTGAATCCACCGGAATTTTATCGCGGACGTTCAGTGCCTCTTCCGGAGTCTCATCCGGGACATGAAAAACATCAAGATCAACCTATGTCATCATCCGATGCGGGCTTAACAAAGGCATTCTCCCCGAGCCGCAGCCTCAGTGAAACGATGATTTGAAACAAAGTATTAACCGAATATTTCGCGCAGTAATTTTAGCAACTCATGCATCGCAAACGGCTTGGAGATATAATGACTGATCCCTTTGCTTAGAAATTCGGCCTTATCTTTTTCACCGGCAAAAGCGGTAACGGCGATAATAGGAATATGTTCATAACCCGGTTTTGTTCTTATCTCCTGCGTCAGCTCGTCCCCGCTTGTACCGCGGCCCAAATTAATATCCATTAATATCCCGTCATATTGATTTAAACTGATTTTATCGCGTGCAATATCGGCATTTTCGGCGGATTCCACATCATAGTTTTTAGATAAGAAGCGGTTAATTACATCAATTGAAATTACATCGTCCTCAACGTACAAAAGCCTTTTTCTCCCGATGCTGTTTTCCCGGTTATCGTTTCCGAAAGCCGGTTCGTATTGTCCGTTGATTTGCTCAATTTGTTTATCGGGGAGAACTTCACTTTCAACGGGCAGTTCGATAATAAAAGTCGATCCTTTCCCTTCCTCGCTTACCATATAAATTCTTCCATTTAAAAGATCGATGTATCTTTTAGCGATCGCAAGGCCGAGACCGGTACCTTCAAATTTACGCGATATCCCTTCGCTTACCTGCCTGAATTCTTCCCAAATAATTTCCTGTTTATTTTTAGGAATACCTAAACCGGTATCCGAAACTTTAACGATTAGGATTTTCCCGTTTCCTATGGTCTGCTTCTCCGCGGATAAAGTAATTGTTCCTTTAAGAGTATAGATTACCGCATTACTCACAATATTATTCAAAACTTCGTTTAGCAGCATTTCGTCCGTTGTCATTAAGAAACGGGAGAATTTAATATCCTTTTTGAATGAAAGCCCTTTCCGTACGGCGTCTGTGTAGAAATGGCTGTAAACATTATCTATCAGCTCGATTATGTCAACGGATTTAGGCGCCAATTCAATACGGTTAAATTCGTATTTGGAAAGACTGAGAATCTTCGTTAAGGTATTCATCATTCTACCGGAGCTTCTTATAATACCTTCGCACATTTCTTTTAATTCTTTATCCTCCAACGAATCGGATAAGAGTTGAGCATAACCCATAATACCCACAAAAGGAGTACGCAGTTCGTGGCTCATATTTGATAAGAAATGCGACTTAACTTTGTTTATCTCCTCGGCATTTTCTTTGGCAGCTATTAGTTGCCGCTCCACTTTTTTAAGTTCGGTAATATCGCGGCCCGCAACGACGGAGCCGATTAAATTCCCGAGATTATCCCGGATAGGAGCAAAGCTGAAGCTGCCGAACCACGTTTCTCCGGTATCTTTACGGCGAAGTTTATACTCAACGTTTACTCCCGATTCCCCA
>JBJKOY010000056.1:0-3096 GCA_046706945.1 Ignavibacteriaceae bacterium
GTTGGTGCCTTTGTCTATCCAGTTATTGTTAAATCCTTCCAGTTTATATGCAAATTTATTTTTCCCGGGGTATTTATAACTTAACGACGAAAAGGTTTAAGACAATATGTAGACTTTATAGCTAAGTCTTATTTGATCTGTCTTCCAGATAGAGTTTTTTAACTTTATTGGCCTGTTATAGTCTTTAAATGAAGTAAACACTACCTGCGGCTTATAAGAATTATACTTTATTGAATCCGGGAAGAAGGCATTAATTCCGCTTTTCCCGCCGAAGTACATTTTGCCGTCGCTGCTTTGGAAAAAAGGGCCTTGGTTGAATTCATTACTTTGCAGTCCGTCGCTCTGGTTATAATTGTGAAAAGTCTGCCTTTTAATATCAAACCTGGATATCCCGTCGTTTGTGCTGATCCAAAGATTTCCGTTCTTATCTCCCAGGATGCCGTAAACTTCGTCGTTGGCAAGACCGTTTATTTCCGAATAATTTTTAAAATTCCCGGTCTTCGTATTAAACCTGCTGAAGCCTCCGCCGGCAGTAGCGATCCATATTGTGCCGCTGGTGTCACCGGGGAATTCATAAATGTCAAGGACGATATTATTACAGAGGCTGCTTCGGTCCTTCGGGTTATGAACGTAGTGCCGGAATTTATGCTTCTCTGCGTCAAAGCGGTCCAGTCCGCTGCCGTTCGTTCCGATCCACAGCGTTCCGAAGTTATCGAAGAATAAATAGTTCACTCCGTTGCTGCCTAGACTGTTTGAATCGGCGGGATCGTGTTTATAATGAGTAAACTTATTAGTTAAGGGATTAAACTCATCCATTCCCCCGCCGATAAGTCCCAGCCAAAGGCCCCCGGATTTATCGCTTGTTATCGAGTTAATATAGTCCGCGCCGAGGCTGTTAATATCGCCGGTTACGTGTTTGAAATGATACAACCTTCCGTTGACGGGATCGAACTTGTCCAATCCTGCGGTTGTGCCGATCCATACGAAGCCCTTCTGATCCGCGAAAATTACGTTGATAAAATTTTGTATAAGACTGTTGCCTGAAGAAGTATGAATGTAGCGCACAAATTTGCCGGTCTTTTCGTTCAGCTTTATAACGCCCGCATAAAAGCTTCCTAGCCACAGGTTATTAAGCCGGTCTTTACAGATCGCGCTGATATCGTTTTCCTCGAGATTGCTGCCGTGTTTATCGTCGATCCTTATTAGCCCGAACAGTTTTTTAGTCCTATCGTATTTGTAAATGCCTGAGGTGAAAGTGCCTATCCATAACAATCCTTCCCTGTCCCCCAGCAGAGACCTAATCTGCCTGTCGTTCGCTTCCGAGGAATTTATAACCGATTTTTCAAGTTCCGTAAATGTTCCGGCGGACGGGTTGAAATAGTTCAGTCCGCCGTTCTGGGTTCCTGCCCAAACAATTCCGTATTTATCCGCATAAACAACCCTTACCGAATCCGAGCTGATGCTGTTTGGGTCTGAAACGGAATGCTTAAAAGAAGTAAGAATATCGGAGTACATATTAAACTTATACAGTCCCTTGAATGTGCCTATCCATAAATTTCCGGATTCGTCTCCGGCGATTGAATTGATTTTGCAGTCCGCGACGGAATATTTTTCTTTTGAATCGCAAAATAAGTGCTTGAACGTTTTTGTTGCCGGGTCGAATAAATCCAGGCCCTTTACGGTGCCTGCCCATAACCTGTTTTTCGAGTCGACAAAAACCGAAATAACGGTATCGCAGGTTAAACTTGATTTGTCTTTATCGTTGTGAGTATACCGGACGAATTTATTTCTGCCGACGTCGAAATAATCCAGTCCGTTATAAGTACCTATCCAAAGCCCGCCCTGTTTATCCCCGGTCAGCGCGGTGATAACATTGGAAGAAATGCTTTGCGGATCGCTGGGATTATATTTATAAGCCGTGAAGCTATCGGTTGAAGAATTATATTTGTTGAGTCCGTTGTCGGTTCCTATCCACATTTTACCGGATTTATCTACATAAAGGCAGCTTATATAGTTATCCGAAATTGATGCGGAATCGTACGGGACGGGTCTGTACACAACAAAGCCGTATCCGTCGTACCTGTTTAAGCCGTCCTGCGTACCGAACCACAGGAAGCCGCTGCTGTCCTGGGCAATGCATTCCACTGTGCTTTGAGAAAGACCTTGAACGATTGATATATTGCCTAACCGGGTATCTTTTATCTGCGAAAAAGAATCCGCACTGTTCAAAACACAGACTAATAAAATTATTAGTTTAAAACACAAAGGATCCCGGATCTTCATCTTTTTATCGTGTCTGGCGCTATGCATTATTCTTTAGCATTTATAAAAATGAAAGGGTATAATCCTTTATTAATATGGTACTCCTCTATCATATTCGAGAATCAAAGCGGAAAGTTTAGGACGGAGTAATAGGGATAAATATTAATAATATTTTTCATTTTAAAAACTTATAATAAAGTAACTACTCCGGAACAGGGTCACATTATTCATTAAAATTGATTGTATTCAGCTATCTGCTCAAATTATATTAACGGTACAAATAAAGATGCTGCAATCCCCGGCTATGTTTAACTATAACCGGGACGGGAGATTCAATTACTTTCCCCCCGGTGTGATAATCCGGTAATTCCCGCTGAGGTGCATAAGACTGAATAAGTACAATAAACCGTCGTAGTACGGATCGAAGTACCCGTCGGAGTACGGTTCCAATTTTGCGTTCCATACGGCATCTACGAATTTCCAGCTTTTGGCCTGGGTTCCCATAATTGATGCCGCGGCCGCGGTAGCTACCAATCCCAATGAATGGCGCAGTTCCCTGTATCCGCCCGCGGGCATAATAAAATCAGGGCGGGTCCCGTCCAGATTATATTGATCAACGAAAGTATTGATACCCTGGCAGTAAAGGAAATTCTGAAGGCGCCTGCAGTAATCCTGCTGCCATTTTTTATCTTTCGCAAACCAGGAATAATCCATTGCGATATTCATAGGAACGCGCCATGAATCGAACCGGAAGTTGCTGTGAAATTTGCGGAAGGTTCTGGGGGCTCCGCTGAACTCGGTTGCGTCGGCGTTAAGACCTGTAGGCGCTGAACA
>JBJKOY010000057.1:0-3094 GCA_046706945.1 Ignavibacteriaceae bacterium
CGCTCAGAAGATTTAAAAAGAAATACGAGAGGTCCGGTATACTTAAAGAATATAAGAAAAGGACGTTTTTCGTAAAGCCTTCGATTAAAAAACGAATGGAAAAAATGAAAGCCGCAAGGCGGGCTCACCGGATCGATAGCAATGAATAGTTTAAAGCCCCTTATTAAAGGGGCTTTTTTTATTTAAGTTCTAATTTGGGTTCAAATAATTCGGGTTCTTTACGGACCGGGTAGTGTTTATCGAAATGCTGCACTATCGAGTTGAAAGCTTCATCCACCGAATCGCAGAAATTAAGGTAATTCATATCATCGGCGTCGATAACCCCGTTCTCTATAAGTCCCTCGAAATTTAAAAGATTCTTCCAGTATTTCTCGTCATATATAATTAACTGCATTTTTTTCTTAATCTTACCCGTCTGCAGCAGAGTAAGGATCTCAAAGAATTCATCCATTGTTCCGAAACCGCCAGGGAATACTATAAGGCATTTGGCAAGATAAGCAAACCAGAACTTGCGCATGAAGAAATAATGAAACTCAAAAGACAGTTCCCTCGGTACGTATTTATTTATGAACTGTTCGTACGGAAGGCTGATATTCAGGCCTATCGATAAACCTCCCGCTAATTTTGCGCCCTTGTTCGCGGCTTCCATAATTCCGGGCCCGCCCCCGGTGCAAATAATAAATCTGTTGGCCGATGTTTCGCGCTTCATTGACCAGTCCGTTAATTTCCTGGATAGTTCTACGGCATCTTCGTAATATTTCGACATATGAACCATATGCTGGGCTCTTCTTAACTGTTCGGCCAGCCTGGGAGTGGTTTTCGGATTTATAGTTTTAAATTTATTTAGCTCCGCAAGGGAATCCTTCCGCGATTTAAGCCGGGCGGATCCGAAGAAAACTATTGTATCTATAATTTTATGCTTTCGGAATTCTTTTTGCGGTTCCAGAAACTCAGAAAGGATTCGTATTATTCTGGCGTCTGAAGAATTTAAGAAGTCGATATTTTCGTAGGCTTTTTGAAGAGGTTTTTTCTTTACCATATTTTACCTGCTGGAATTTATGAATATTGAATGTTAAGTTTTTTAGTAACTATTTTAAGTGCTTTTATTTATAGACGAAAATTTTATATTTGCTCAATATTTTTTTACAAATATATGCTATTGAAAATTATCCGCAAAAGCTTACGGAATATTATTTTAATCGGAAGCGGCATGCCCTTGCCAGCGGCTGTGTAAATATAAAAAGGAGCATTTATCCTAATATGTTGAAAAAAATATTGCTTTTTATTCTCATTGCGGCATTTCAAACCTTCTGTACTTCTAAGGAAGAAATAAAAAGCAGGATAGCCGATGCACTGGACCTTCTGCCCGGCAGTACGGTTTCGGCGATTCTTGTCTACAACCCTCTTACCCGCGATACTATTTATGCCCTTAATTCCAAGCTCCCTGTAATTCCGGCATCCAATACCAAATTATTTACTACCTCTGTCGCTCTTTCCGTAATGGGCAGCGATTACCGGCTGTCGACGAAAATAATGGCTGCGGATAAAACGCATAAGAACGGAATAATCAACGGCAATCTGTATATAAAAGGATACGGCAACTCCCTTTTCACCGATGATGACCTGGATGAGATGGTTAAGACTCTTAAAAAGATCGGCATTAAAAAAGTAAACGGAAATATTGTCGGCGACGATTATTTTTTCGATGAACTGTATACCAGGTCCGATTGGATTAACGACGAACATGCCAACGTGCATCTGCCTCCGATATCCGCACTGGTAATAGACCGAAACAGGATCCTGGTCAGGAAAAGGATTAGAGTCCGCAGAGGCAAAAGAAGATATTACAGGACAGTATATTATACAAGAAACATTGACTCGCCTCCGCTTTACGCAGCCGAATTGCTGAGGAGAAAATTAATAGATAACGGAATAAAAGTTACCGGCAGACCGGAAAAGGGACATACTCCCGAAGACGCCGCAACACTTGCAGATTCGTTCGTGCTGCTAAAGGATTTAATTCAGGTAATAAATAAACACAGCGATAATTTTCTTGCGGAATGTTTGTTTAAGACGCTCGGAGCAGTTGCTTCCGGGAAGCAGGGAAATTCCTTTTACTCAACACAGACTATATTAAAATTTCTTAAAGACAACGGCATTTATTCCGAAGGAACGTCGCTGGTAGACGGTTCCGGAATTTCAAGATTCGATCAGGTGACGGTCAGCGCTATTGTAGGATTGCTTGAAAAAGTTTACTTCGACCTGGCTCATTTCCAGGATTTTTATAATTCCCTAAGCGTTGCCGGAATTGACGGGACCTTACGGCACAGGATGCTGGGCAGCGCCGCAGAAAATAATTTCCACGGTAAAACCGGGACCTTAAACGGCGTATCATCGCTTTCGGGATATCTGATAACAAAAAAAGGAGTGGAGCTAATCGTGAGCATGATTTTCCAATTTAAATCCGGCGGAACAAGGCTCCATAGGATGGTTGAAAATAAAATTGTTGAAATATTATCGGATTGGCAGTGAAAACCTCCGGAAATAAACCGGAGGTTTTACTTATTGGTAAACATAGTTTTTATCGATTATTTTTTAGGCGGCGCCTGCTGCTGTGCGGGGGTTTTTTGGTTATTTACCTGCGGCAGCGAAGGAGTCTGCGGAATTTGCTGCTGCGACGAGTTCTGGATAATACTCTCTTTCTGATTTGCGGCGTTTACACCGGGTAAAAAGAACAAATTCATCACTATTGCCAGAACCGCCAAGCTCCCGCCCAGCCACCACGTAGCTTTGCTTAAAAAATCGGCCGTCCTTCTGGTCCCGAACATAGCACCCATATTAGCTCCCGCACCGCCGCCGAAAGTTCCCGATAATCCGTCGCCTTTGCTTGCCTGCATTAAAACAATCGCCATGAGCAGGATCGATATAACTGCACTTAAAACTAATAATAAAGTAAACATAATTCTTACTCCTGTATTTCGTAGCGGGGGAGGGATTCGAACCCCCGACACGTGGATTATGATTCCACTGCTCTAACCGACTGAGCTACCCCGCCTTAATTTTTAGCCTGTAAATATATGAACAATTCCTTTTA
>JBJKOY010000058.1:0-2146 GCA_046706945.1 Ignavibacteriaceae bacterium
CGGTTAATTTTAATTTTTCCGCTTCCGCAATTGCTTCTTCTTTCCCGTTGGCTTTGGAAAGTGCATAGGTCCTGTTAAGCGCGGTTACCGGGGAATATTCGATTTGAAGCAGGCGGTTGTAAAGCTGCAGAATATTTTCCCATTTTTCCACGGTATCCTTCTTCCGGGTATGCCAGTAAGCGATTGCCGCTTCCAGATGATATTTCGAAATTTTGTTCCCGCTTGCCGAGTGGTTTAGAAAATATTCTCCTTTGAGTATCAGGTCGGAATCCCAAAGGCTTGTATCCTGGTCTTCGTAAAGCACCGGTTCGCCGTTTTTATCGAGCCGGGCTTCGAACCTTGATGAATGAAAACACATCAGGGAAAGCAAAGCGTTTACTTCGGGCATATCGGTAGCTTTGTTTTCCGCAAGCATATAACACAGTCTCATCGCTTCAAAACAAAGGTCCTTGCGTAGCGTTCTATTTTGACTTACGGAATAGTAGCCTTCGTTGAACAAAAGATAAATAGTGGTCAGTACGGTATCCAGCCGTCTGTCTATTTCTGAAGGAGCCGGGAGTTCTATTTTAATTTTTTCCTCTCTTAATTTTTCCTTGGCGCGGTATAACCGTTTATTGATTGTATCTTTGCCGGTTAAAAAGGCATCGGCTATCTCTTCGATCCCGAATCCGCAGAGGATCCTGAGGGATAAGCCGATTTGAGATTCCTGCGAAATCGACGGGTGGCAGATTGCGAACATCATCTGCAGCTGGCTGTCGTTGATATTCTGCGGAGACAGATCTATTTCCTCTTCAGCCGGTTCCGGGGACCGGTTCATTAATTCGGGCACGATTTTATTCTCATACACGGAATTGCGGTGTAAGTAATTCTTAGCCTTATTCTTCGCAACCGTATAGAGCCATGCAGACGGGTTAGCCGGGATTCCTTTTAGTCCCCACGTTTCCGCGGCGGTTAGAAAAGTATCGCCGGCAATATCCTCGGCAGTCTCGATCCTGTCGAAACCGAAATGCCTGCACAGGACGGCGACTATCTTCCTGTATTCGGTTCTGAATAAATGCGGTATCAATTCGTTTTCAGGCATTTTAAAACTATCCCGGCCTGCCGATATCGCAGAGCATATCCGAATGAATATTCAAACCCAGGTTAGTTAAATTGTCTATATGTTCGCTCGCCACAAGCCAGACGATCTCGCAGATCTCGCGTTCGGAATAAAAATCCGACAGGCGTTTAAAAGTATGCACGTCTACTTTTTTATATTTCGTAAGTTCCGACGCATAGTCCAACGCTGCGCGTTCGGCATCGCTGAAAAAGGAACTGGTCCGGTATTGATCCAACGCATCGAATTTTGCCTCGCTGAAATTTTCTTTGATAACCGCCCACCGGTTGGCGTCTGTGCAGAAAAGACAAATGTTAATCCGGGAAACTTGTTCCCGGATCAAAACCGCAATCTCCTGCGGCAGCTGCAGCTTTTTATCGAGCGTATGAATTTTTGTATAGAACAGACCGAATGCTGCCGGCAGTCTGGCGGAATGAACTTTCAAAGGCGTAATTACCTTGCCGAACCGTCGCCGGGTAAAAAAATAAGCAAGCTTCATAATCAAGCCCCTGGGATTTTCAACCGGAGAAAGAAACGTATCCATATTTTGCGTTC
Organism: Ignavibacteriaceae bacterium; assembly: GCA_046706945.1. Classification (GTDB taxonomy): domain Bacteria; phylum Bacteroidota; class Ignavibacteria; order Ignavibacteriales; family Ignavibacteriaceae; genus FEN-1297. The sequence goes on from JBJKOY010000058.1 coordinate 1,652, forward strand.
CCTATAAAGTAAAAACAATACTTAGCACGGCAATTTTAAATATAATATTGATTACTAAATTTTCTATCCCGTATCAAATATCAAGTATCCAGCATCAAGTATCCAGCATCAAGTATCCAGCATCTAGTATCCAGCATCCAGCATCCAGCATCTAGTATCCAGTATCTAGCATCCAGCATCCATCCCGCAGCTTCCGTCATAAATTACTGCAGCGAATTGATCTCCCTGACCTCAACGTTTCCTCCCATCGTCAGGACCGGGCAGCCTTTTGCCAGTTCAACCGCTTCTTCAAGAGACGCCGCTTTAATGGCGATATAACCCCCGACCGACTCCTTAATTTCGGTGTAAGGACCGTCGGTTACAACCTTATTGGCCCTAAGAACCTTACCGCCGTTTGACAGCCTGTTGCCCCTGTCGGCCAATTTATTTTGGGCGGCTATTCCTCCGATCCAGTCCATCCATTTTTTAGTATTTGCCTGCATTTCTTCCGGAGAT
>JBJKOY010000059.1:0-1664 GCA_046706945.1 Ignavibacteriaceae bacterium
AACGCGATCATGTTTGTCGGCAGCGACAATAAACATTTCGGGGACGGAGATTACATATTATTGTACTGCAGGGGAGGAGATTTCTGGACATACGATTCTTCCGGCAGTCAAATCATAAGGAATCACAATCCGTATTCGGATCACAATTATTACTGGATTACGTCGGGCGGTGCGCAGGGAAAGCGGATACAGCCCCAGGCCAGTCTGAATGTTCAGAGCCCTTACATGCAGAATACCACCCAGGGATTTGCACAGTGGGACGAAGATAAAATTAATATCGGCATGTCGGGCCGCGAATATTTCGGCGACCGTTTTTCTTCCAATTCTCCTTCCATGACGTATATAGATAAACTACCAGGAAGAATAAGCGGTACCCCGATAAATTTCAATATTTATTTTGCGAATGCCTCGCCGGATCCGTTTAATTTAAATGTAGAGGAGAATTCTACTAGCCTTTATAACTCAACTTTATACGGTTACGGAAATTACCCTTACAGTATCGGGATCGGGAATACTATAAATGTAAACTACTACGGTAACCTGACCGCTGGTGATAACAGTCAGCTTAAATTTACTATTACCCCTTCAACTCAAGCTTCCGTAGGCTACCTGGATTATTACGAAATCAGGTATTGGAAAAACATGCAGGCGGACGCTAATAATCTGCTGTTTTTCTCAAAGGATACGACGTCTGTTATTCAGTACAACATGTCCGGCTTTTCCACATCGGACATTAGAGTTTTTAATATTACCGATTATGCCAACGTAAAATTGGTAACCGGTGCCCGGATCAACTTAGGTAACTGCAGTTTTCAAGCCCAGGAAATATTGGGGTCGGACACAAAATATTATGCCTCGGAAAGCAGCGGGTTCATGACCCCAACGAATTTGTCGAAAATCTCCGATCCCGTATCCGCCGATCTTCTTGCTCCGAATGCAGGTGCGAAATATATTATAGTAACGAGTTCTCAGTTTAAGGACGCGGCGGAAAGGCTGAAGGCATATAGGGAAAATAGTGCTAAAGAAAAACTTTCCACCGAAATAGTATACATGAACGATATATACAACGAGTTTTCATGCGGCTCCGTTGATCCGACGGCTTTGCGTGATTTTCTCAGGTACGCCTACCTTAACTGGCAAATCGCGCCCGAGTATGTTTTGTTCTTCGGGAAAGGTACTTATGATCCCAAAGATGTGGAAGGGTATCATACGGATTTCGTACCGACATACCAGACCGTAAATTCCCTGGATGAAGTCCATTCATATCCGACTGACGATTATTTCGTGAGCGTAAGCGGCAACGGCACATTCATAGATATGGCATACGGGAGAATTCCGGCTGAGAATGATATTCAGGCAAATGATATTGTGACGAAAATAATTCAGTACGAAACAGCGAGCAGCCAGGGATCATGGCGGAACCAGATAACTCTGGTTGCCGACGACGGCTGGCACGGCAATACATGGGACGGAACCGAACATACATGGCCGACGGAGTATCTTGCCGACAATAATATACCGCCGTCTTTTAATTTGAATAAAATATATCTAGCCGCATATCCTGTTGTTATCACCAGCGTCGGTAGAAGATTTCCGGATGTTAACAAGGCCATTATAAATGCGATAAACGACGGGACAAATATTATTAATTTTATGGGACACGG
>JBJKOY010000060.1:0-1781 GCA_046706945.1 Ignavibacteriaceae bacterium
TACTTAAGCGACAGAAGACCGGTGCATAAGGACCATGCGGAATTAATCGACGGACTTTTGAAGGATTTTAACGAAAAAGATGTACCGGATCATATTTGTAAAAAGATTGTTTTGTACCGCGAGTGCCTGGGAAGTTTTGCAAAGGCTGAGGATATGCTGTTCGAATTGCTCGAAAGAAACCCGTCATATGTTAGAGAGGGAATATTGTTCTACGAACGACTTCTTGAAAAAACCAATGCCGAACTGGAAAGCGGCAACCTCCCGCGAAACGAAGTTGAGGAAGCGGTTGTACTGTTAAAAGCAAAACTGAACGCCGGGAATAATTTATCCGTTTAATATCCGCAGTAAGAGGAAAAAATGAAAAAAGAGTTTCCGATTCTTGAATATGATTCATCCGTAGGATCCATATTTAACCCTTCGGATATAATTCGGAAAAAAATAAATATCCCCGAAAATTGCGTTTTAACTTTTTTTAACGATGTCATCGAACACTTTAACTCAACAGGGATGCTTCGCAAAATATTTACCTTAAAGTCGGAGTTGGGGGAACACCCGCTATATGAATTTGAAATAAACAATTCCGGGGTCGTACTTTTTAATCCGGGAGTCGGAGCTCCACTGGCGGCGGCTCATCTCGAGGAACTTATCGCGTTGGGCTGTAGGAATTTCATTGCGTGCGGAGGTGCCGGCGTTCTGGATAAGAACATAGCGGGCGGGCATCTGATAATTCCGTCTTCGGCGGTAAGAGACGAGGGTACCTCGTATCATTATCTGCCGGCTTCAAGGGAAGCAAAGCCTTCGGCAAAGGGTGCGGAAAAAATTAAACAAGTTCTGGACGGGCACAACATCCCCTATATAATTACGAAGACCTGGACCACCGACGGCGTGTACCGGGAAACCAGAAATAAAGCGGATATCAGAAAAGAGGAAGGTTGTCTCGTAGTTGAAATGGAAGCCGCTGCACTGTTTGCCGTGGCCGAGTTCAGGGGCGTGGAACTTGCTCAATTGCTTTACGGCGGAGACAATCTCGACGGAGAAAAATGGGAGGACAGAGATTGGCAGAAGAACCGGTCGATTCGGGAAAAATTAATTTGGCTCGCCGCGGAAGCGGTAATTTTAATGTAATAAAAACAGTAATTATTAAGGAAAATTCATGAAAAAAATATTACTGCATTTGATAATCTTATTTCTTTTAACGGGAAGATTTTTTTATTCCCAGGAAAGGGACTCTTCGAGAACAGCGGAAAGTTCCGAGCCGTGCAGCCATTACGCTTTAAATCTAACCGCGGGCAACAACGGAATCAGTTTCGGAAACTCGGTAAACAATAACGGGCTGAGAATAAATTATAGGGACTGCGGTATCGGTGAAATCAACGGTATAAATATTACTTTATGGGCTCCGAAAGAAAATATCTCGGGTTCGACCGTAAACGGCCTGGCTTTAGGAGTATCACCTGCTGCAGGGACTATTAACGGGGTTTCCGTAGGAATCGCAGCAACCGTTACTGAAAGATCTTTTACAGGAATAAGTATAAACGGCATAGCCGGAGTATCTCAGGGGGATATGCTGGGCCTTCAGTTTGCAGGTATAGGTCTTGTAAGCGGCGGGTATATGCGCGGCATAAATATCGGCGGGATCGCAACGGTAGCTTCAAAAGGCAATCTTGAAGGACTTAATTTCGGCGGTCTGGCAATAGTTTCGCAGAATAATATGACCGGAATAAACTTCGGCGGCCTGGCGGCGGTTGCCTCAAAAGGAAATGTGACGGGCATAAATTTCG
>JBJKOY010000061.1:0-7040 GCA_046706945.1 Ignavibacteriaceae bacterium
AGATGGGAGTATAAAAATGTTTTTATTTCCCGCTACCGAAATTTAGCACCAAACATTATATAATTTAACTTTAGCCGCAATATCCGAATAAATTTCATGTAATAAAAATATATTCGGATAAGCGGCAGAAACGCCCGATTACGGAATTATTTAACCTTTTCTGGCCTAAAGAAACGAATTTATTTTAATTCCGATGCAAGCTTGAAAACTTTAGCAGCATGTCCTTCGATATCTGTTACCTTGATAATATTCGCTATTTTACCCTGCTTATTAATGATAAACGTTACCCTGTTATCCACCCCGTATTTAGAATTGAATACTCCGTAATCTTTGGAAACCTCTTTAAGCGAATCAGAAAGAAGAGGAAAGTTCAGGTGGTATTTATCGATAAAATTTTTCAGAGCTTCTTTACCGTCGACGCTTATTCCTAACACCGGTATCTTGCTATCTTCAAATTTTTTCCAGCTGTCTCTTATGCCGCATGCTTCTTTCGTACATCCCGGCGTTCCGGCCTTAGGATAGAAGTATACAATTACGGGGGATTTTTTCAGATAAGAAGATAGCTTATATACTTTTCCGTATGCGTCGTGCAGAGTAAAGTCGGGCGCCTTCATTCCGGTTTTTAATTTTTCGCCTCCGTAAGCGGTCGTAATAAACAACATTAACAAAATAACCCCTGCCGAAATCATATACCTTTTCATAGAAACTCCTTTGAAAAATAAAAACTGTTTATCTTACCGTAAAGAATTAAATCAGCAGAAAAACGGACCGGCTTTCCGCAAAGCCGGGATAAATTCATTTATTATCACAATAAAAATAAGAAATCAAAAAACAATTAAAAGTATTTAACTTCTCAAAAAAATAACTTGTGATAAAGATTTTTAATCCTTTTCTACGCTCCTGGCGAATATATAATCGACGTTTTTCAGCATAAGCTTGTTGTCGAAAATCTCGTCAAGCTCCGAAGCCGATAAATATTTCGATACATCCGCCGATTTTTTTAATTCCGATTTAAGGTCTTTTGACTCATCCGCCCATACTTCCATGGCGGAAGTCTGTACCAGTTTATAAGCGTTTTCCCTGGAAAGGCCTTTGTTAACAAGTTTCAGAAGAACCGTCTGTGAAAATACAAGACCCCTGGTCAGATTTAAATTCTTAATCATATTTTCGGGATATATAAGAAGATTCTTAATCAATTTTACGGATAAATCCAGTATATAATCCAGGGCAATGCAGCTGTCGGGAATTATAATTCTTTCAACCGAGGAATGAGAGATATCCCTTTCATGCCAAAGCGCAACGTCTTCCATGGCAGCTAGGGAGTTGCTTCTCAAAACGCGGGACAATCCGGTGATCCTTTCGCTTATAATCGGGTTTCTTTTATGCGGCATGGCTGAAGAACCCTTTTGACCTTTTGAAAAATATTCCTCAGCTTCGAGTACCTCGGTTCTCTGCAGATGCCTGATCTCTACCGCTATTTTTTCCAAAGTGGTTCCGATCACCGCAAGCGCCGTCATAAACTCCGCATGCCTGTCCCGCTGTATAACCTGGGTGGAGACGGGAGCCGGGGTCAAATTCATTTTTTTGCAGACGTATTCCTCTACTTGAGGAGAAAGATGTTCGAAAGTTCCCACGGCGCCCGAGATTTGTCCTACGCTTATTGTTTCGATTGCTCTCTGCAGACGCGCGATATTTCTTTTGGTCTCCTCGTACCAGAGCGCGAACTTCAATCCCATCGTAGTAGGTTCGGCATGGATGCCGTGAGATCTTCCTACGCATAAAGTGTTTTTATGTTCGAAAGCCCTGTCTTTTAGGACGTCTTTCAGCTCTTTAAGCCGTTTCATCAGAATTTCCCCCGCAGTCTTCATTTGAAACGACAATGTAGTATCCAGAATATCCGACGAAGTCATTCCGTAATGAATATGTCTCGACTCCGGTCCGACGTACTCGGCAACGTTAGTAAGGAAAGCGATAACGTCGTGCTTCGTTGTTTCTTCAATCTCCAGGATCCTTTTGACGTCGAAAGAAGCTTTTTCCCTGATAACTTCCACATCTGCCTTGGGAATATCGCCCAGTTCGCTCCTTGCTTCGCATGCAAGTATTTCTATTTGAAGCCATGTTTTGAATTTGAATTCGTCCTGCCAGATTTTACCCATTTCCGGCAGCGTATATCTTTCTATCATGAGGTTTTCTCCAATTTCATTTTTTTTGTAATTATCTTGTTGTCCCGCAGAATTTTTAAGGTTAGTACATCGCCGACGCTGTACTGCTGGAAAACGCCGACTAAAGTCTGTTCGTCGTTGATCAGGTAATCGTCAACCTGCAGTATTATATCGCCTTCTTTTATCCCGGCTTTAGCGGCCGGCGAGCCTGAAAGCACCTGCAGTACTATAACGCCCCTGGTGCTCTGAAGGTGGTAATAATCGGCAATGCCTTTGTCTACTGCCTGGATTTTAAGACCGACATCGAAGTCCCTGTCGACTTTCCCGTATTTCTTTAATTGTGTAATAATTCTTTTGACCCTGTTTATCGGTATGGCAAAACCGAGCCCGATATTGCCTTTCACTCCGTTTGCCGTATAAATGAGGGTATTCATTCCGATTACTTCGCCTATGCTGTTCACAAGCGGACCTCCGCTGTTCCCTCCGTTTATTGCGGCGTCCGTCTGCAGCATATTTAAATAATATCTGTTATCCATCGGTTCAAGGTTCATGCCCGAAGAACTAATCACCCCGACGGTAACGGTCGGTTTATCGTTGAGATTGAAGAGGCCGAAGGGATTTCCGAAAGCGATTACCCATTCACCTATTAATACATCATTGGAATTTCCGAGGATAACATGCGGGAGATCCGTATCGTCGATTTTAAGCAGGCTTATGTCGGTCGAATGATCCGTGCCTACCAGCTTTGCTTTATATTCCTTTCCGTTTGTAAGCGTAACGGTAATATCCGTTGCATTTCCGGCTACGTGATCGTTCGTAACTATATATCCGTCGGGTGAAATGATAAAGCCCGAGCCCAGTTCCTTAACCTTTTGGCTCATGCTCCCGTTGCCGCCGAAAAACTGCCTGAAAAACGGATCGTCGAAAAACGGACTGAACGGGCTGCTGTACTGCTGGATCTCGGTTACATTTATTCCTACAACCGCGGGGCTGACCTGCTGTACGGTTTTAGTAATAGCATTTTGACGGCTTTCGTTAATCGTACTGTCGTTAGAAGAGCGGCTTTGAGTATTATTTACTTCCTCGACGTAAAAAGGGACTGATTTTTTTTGATTGGTAATCAGTAAAATTGATCCCGTAAAAATTATAATTAAAATAAATACAGTTACTAAACTCTTATACTTGTTCATCTTTTTACCTTTTTAAGCTGAATATTTTTTTATCTTTTAAGATTTCAACCAGATCGTCGTAATGTTTGGTTAAAATAATGATTAGAAGCGAAGCCGTAAACAGCAGCAGCGACGATATCGAATCGGGCATCGGGTTAGCATACTTGAATAACATATCCGCGGATCCGAACACCAAAACTAGCGACATTACCGTAGCCCAAATATTCGAAAAATTTATGTTTTTCCTGAAGAGATAAACTATAGTCCAGATTACGGCCCAAATTATTAACAGTACCGGGAATACCAGCGCACTTCCGCCGGCGGCTGCGGCTAATCCTTTTCCTCCTTTAAATTTTAGCCATGGGTTATAGCAATGGGCAAAAACCGCAAAGATTAGAGCAAGAGCAGGATAAATAAAACTTACGGGGAACAATAAAAGACATATATATACGCTGAGCAGTCCTTTAAGCGCATCCAAAAGGAAGACTAAAATTCCGAGTACTTTGGAATGAGAAACCTCATAAGTATTCATAGCTCCCACATTTCCGCTTCCGCTGCGGGTAATATCCAATCCCCTGGATGATTTTAATATTAAATATGCCGTGGGAAAAGAACCCAGGAGATACCCTATAATCAGGCTGTATAAGTATAACATTTTATCAAATAGAAAATCTTAAAAGAAGTCTCATAAATTTAATAAAAAATTGTATTACCGTTTGTGAAAATCAAAACATGCTAAAAATTTATAGGTTAAGGTAAAAATGATATTGCAAGATTATTTGAATCGTATTATATTTGAATTCAATTTTTCTGAGCAAGTAAATTAAGCTCCGAAAGAGACTTAATGTTGACGGTTAAGTATGATCCTTAGGGAATATCGCAGACTTTCTGCAGGTTGGTAGATCGAGGCTGTCCCATAAGTATTTCAAGAACCCTAGTGTCTTCGTGGCAATTGCTTGAATTTATTTGATATTCGAAGAAGTTATTTGCCACAATGTCACAAAGACACGAAGAATAACAAAGTAAATGACTTTTTGGTCAGCCCCCAAGAAAGATGTCGCGAGTTCTTAAAAAAATATGCGGGAATAGCAGAGCCTGCCTGCCGTCAGGCAGGTTGGTAGAGCGTCCCGAGAGATCGGGACCAAGAAAGATGTCGCGAGTTCTTAAAAAATATGCGGGAATAGCAGAGCCTGCCTGCCGATAGGCAGGTTGGTAGAGCGTCCCGAGAGATCGGGACCAAGAAAGATGTCGCGAGTTCTTAAAAAAATATGCGGGAATAGCAGAGCCTGCCTGCCGTCAGGCAGGTTGGTTGAGCGTCCCGATAGATCGGGACCAAGATAGATGTCGCGAGTTCTTAAAAAATATGCGGGAATAGCTCAGTTGGTAGAGCGCAACCTTGCCAAGGTTGATGTCGCGGGTTCGAGTCCCGTTTCCCGCTCAAAAATCCACAAAGGTGGATTTTTTTATTTTATAATAATTTTGTTATTTTACCTGTAATTTTATAAACATTTCGGTAATAATCCGATAGGGGTTAAACAAAGCAGTATTATAAGGCGCTGTAGCCAAGTGGTCTAAGGCGAAGGTCTGCAAAACCTTTATTCGTCGGTTCGAATCCGACCGGCGCCTCTTTTGAAAACACCGGCCATTCTATTAAAATTAGTTCCCTATCAAAATTTATCCGTTGATCCCGTTTACGGTCAATCGGTTTTTTACGCTTTTAATGCCTATTACGCTCGCTATTTCGTTCGCGATATCGTTTTTATCGAACAAGAAATTTACCGATCCGGAAACCGTTGCCACGTCGTTGCTTACCGATACTTTAATATTGTCGTATGCCGGGAACTCGTCTTTGATCATCGCCTTCAATACATTTTCCAAATTCTCATCGGATAAAGCCTTGCTTAACGGCAGTACGTTTATGTTATTTATTAATCCCTTCACCCCTTTTTGCCAGGAAGCTACCGTTTTAGCCAGTAATTTTTCGCGGTAAAAGCTAACGACTCCTCCAAGAATCACTTCACCGTTATCCACATTGATTTTTATATTTTGCGGATTCCTGATGGCGGTAATCCGGTTTAGTTCGTTTTCAATATTGGTGCGAATTATATTATCGGGGACGAGAGGTGTATTCACTAGTAGATTATCGTTGATCCTTTTTACTCCGGAGACTCTGGATACAATCTCAAAAACTTTGTATTTATCGTATAAGGAATTTACCGCCCCTGATATTTTAATTCCTCCGTCAGTTTCTACGGATATTTCCAAATGATTATTGTAATCGAATTTTTCGCTGAGTGCATTAATCACTCTTTGTTTCAATTCCTTCCCGTTTCCGCCGGTGTTTGTTACGGTTCCGAGCTTTAAGAAAGAGAACAGTAATATAACCGCAATCCCTAGATACTTTGCGTCTTTAACATAATTTACTCTATACATAGTCCAATCCTTTCCTTAACGCTTAAATCAAATTTTATTTTAATTTAATAAGGTATGATAAAAAATTATTGATCCCGCGCATAATTAACATATTGTTGAGAATTATCAAAATATTTATTTAATAATCGGATGAAATTTAAATCTTACTAGGGGACGAGCAACGGTTTTTAGATTTAAACCTTTTGGGAATTCCCCCCTGTCAAATTGCAGTAAATTATTTCCCTAATTTTTACGAAAGGTAATTCAATGAAAAAACTGGTCCTCGTTTTATTTTTGATGACGGTTTTCGGAACCGGCGCCTTTGCTCAGAGAAGCTATTCAGTTAAAGACCGAGTTGATAATTTAAAAAGCAGACTCTCGCTGACGGATAAACAAACTGCGCAGGTAGATTCCATCCTAACGGCAGCCTCGGACAGCTTGCAAAACCTACCTTCTGACCGGCAGGAAAGGCGGGGTGCGGCAAGAAAGATTATGACGGAAGCAAATAATCAAATTATGAATATTCTGAACGATAAGCAGAAAACCGAATTTCAAAAAATGCAGGAGGAGAGAAGAAACAGGTTCAGAGAGAGAATGAACGATAATAATCAATAGCGGTTATCGTATTAAAATTCGTTTCCCTCAATAACGTAGAATTTCGGTCATCTTCGGGCTCCGTGCCTGAACCCCCTATAAGGTATGGAGCTCTGTACAGTAATAAACGCTTTTTTGTCGATCGATTCTATAAATTCTATTACCTTTTTTTGCTGCTTCCTCGGACAAATTAATACTATAACCGATATTCCTCCTCGTCCGCCTTCTCCCGGCAATATCGTTACTCCGAATTTTGATTTCCTCAATTCGACGGCTATGTCGTCCGTATGATGCAGTGAAATAACGCTCAACTGCACGAAACCGAAGCCGATTTTTTGTTCAATAGTCACTCCGATTATATTCCCGAGTCCGAAGCCGAATGCATATCCGACCAGGTTAGGTAAAACGTCCAGGTGCTGGAATACAAACCTGATGGCGAAAACCCAAATCAAGACTTCGAAAAACCCTACTATCCCTGCATAGTATTTCTTCCCCTGAACAACCAGAATAACTCTTATAGTATCCAGAGAAACATCGCCAATTCTCATACAAGCTATTAAAAGAGAGCCCCCAATAATTTCCAGCATTATTTCCTCTTAATATTTTTAATTTCATAACCAAACTTAATTAATTTTATTTTATCTTTAAGCAAAGAATAAATTAAATGTTTGTTTATGTACGAGAAAGAAAGACTGGAACTTGT
>JBJKOY010000062.1:0-3121 GCA_046706945.1 Ignavibacteriaceae bacterium
CCTCTCCGCTCCAGATTCCGGGGAGGTCGCAAAAAGGAAAGACCTCGTCATAGGATACCTTCCGCAGGATTTTACGCTAGATAATTCGAAAGATGTTTACGGAAATATCCTGGAAGGCGCGGAAAGCTTGCTGCGGCTGCTTGAAGATTATAATTCCGAACCCTTCGATTCCCCGAAAAAACTAATACTCGAACAAAAAGTGATAGACGCCGATGCATGGAACCTGGATAAACGAATAAATATTTTATCCGATAAGCTGGATATCCCCGGATTAAAAAGAGATATTTCTTCCTTATCAGGCGGCGAAAAACGCCGTGTAGCTCTCGGCCGCGCCCTAATTTCCGAACCCGACCTTCTGATCCTCGATGAACCGACAAACCACCTTGATACCTCCGCTATTGAATGGATCGAAGATTTCCTGTCGGCATTTAAGGGAACGTGCGTCTTCGTTACTCACGACAGGTACTTCCTTGACCGAATAGCCAACCGCATAGCGGAACTCTCTTCCGGTACTTTTTTCTCGCACCCGGGCAATTACACGGATTACCTTGCGAACAAAACCGAAAGACAGGCCGTACTGGAAACGGAGGAACGGAAAAGGCAGAATTTTTTACGACGCGAACTCGAATGGATACGGCGCGGCCCCAGGGCCAGGAGAACAAAAGCAAAAAGCCGTATCGATAACTTTACCGAGATCGCCGGTCGGGATAAACCCCGGGAGGATTTGGACGTTGAATTAATTATCCCGGAACCTGAAAAACTCGGGAAGAAAGTTGCCGAGTTTAAAGGCATAGGCATCAGCCTCGGAGGAAAAAAGCTGTTTGAAGGCTTCGATTTTATATTCGAGCCCGGGAGGAAGCTCGGAGTTGTCGGTAAAAACGGCGCCGGTAAAACCACCTTGCTGAAAATTATTCTTGGTGAAATGAATCCTACCGACGGCGAAATGGAAATAGGCGAAAAAACACAGTTCAATTATGTGGATCAGCACCGCTTATTATTAAACGACGATGATACCGTTTTCAATGTGATCGGCGAAGGAAACGAAACGGTTAAGTTCGGCAGGCAGCAAATTAATATCTGGACCTATCTGAGAAAATTCCTTTTTACGGACGACAGGATAAATACCATGGTGGGGAAACTTTCCGGCGGTGAAAAGAGCAGGCTTACGCTCGCAAAAATATTGCTAAACGGCGGAAATATCCTGCTGCTCGATGAGCCGACCAACGACCTTGACCTGCCGACGCTGCGGATACTTGAAGAAGCGCTGATGGCTTTCGACGGATGCCTGGTTATTGTCAGCCACGACAGATATTTTTTAAACCGGGTATGCAACGGCATCCTTGGTGTTGAAGAGGGCGGCAGGCTTAATTTCAGCGTGGGAGACTACGATTATTACCTGGAAAAAAAGAAAGCCGGGTTAAAAGATACGCAGCCCGCGGAAAAGCCGGCAAAGAAAGGGGACACGAGGATCAAAACTTCGGTGCGGAAATTAACCTGGAAAGAAAAAAAGGAGCTGGAAACAATCGAAGACGATATCATTCAGGCGGAAGATGCAGTACGGGAGATAGAAAAAATATTCTCGTCCCCGGATTATTACGAGAAATATGCAGTCCAAACAAACGAGCTTAATTTAAAAAGAGACGAAGCCCAGAAAAGAGTGAGGGAACTGTACGACAGGTGGGAAGAACTGGAAAATATTAAGAACGGCGGTTAGATTGATTTTTATTTGTTAAGCATCTCATTTTAGCTTTCTTGTTTAGCGAATTGACTTCCATGCGATAATATTAAGATGTAAAACATCAAATATTATATGAAATGACTGTACGTATTATGTTAAATCCGGCGTGAAAACAAAATTAAGTCCCCGGCTGAATGTAAGGCGCATCTTTAAAATAGCGTCTTTCCGCTGCTCTCGGGTCGTTAACAACTTCGGGTTTCAAATTAAATATCATGGTGGGACGATCTTTTAAATTAAACTTCGGCCAAAAAGGAATTTTAGGATTATTCGGATTGCCCGTTTTTGCGAAGGCTATAAATGTGCTGCTTATAATATCCGCCATTTTATATGCGCCGGGACCTGTTCCCGTCATCGAAGCTCCGTACTTTATGTTGTCGAATGCAAGCGGGATGTCCAGAGTATGCGGCGCTTTAAATTTTCCGCCGTATACCGGCGTTTGCCAGTCGAGCTCGTAAACATATGTAGGCGCGCCGTTCTGTTCGGTGCGGATGTCTTCTTCAACGACAAGACTTTTCCATGACCTTGCGGCGGTAGTAGCCGCAAAAAATACGTCGCTCGGCGAATACTTTGGATACAGGCGCCTGTAAAAAGCTGCGATCGAATCGGGTTTTATACTGCCTATAAAATTTTTTACGTACTTCTTTATTTCACCCGGCAGTTCTTTCCAACTTAGATGAAATAAGGACGGATTTCCTCCGCCTATAAGTAAAGTCGTTTCGTCGTGAGTATTTCCCAGCATCATCGGTATATTTTTCGAAACCGGTGAAGCGTCCGGATAGAAAGGATCGCCGGGCAGAACTATACCGTCCGTTACGGGCGCAAATTGTTCCCCGCGCACGGCTTCCAATAACTTACTCACCGGGACTTTATTTAATTCATCAATATCGTTACGGCCGATATTCAGTTTCTTAAGAATATCAAGAGCTGTTTTTGCCGCATGTTCTTTAGTTCTTCCGGTAATCTGCTGACCGCTCATTGTTATAACTTTTTGAAAAAGACCGCGGGCCGAAGGCATCCCCGTAAGAGCAGCACATTTTGCACCGCCGCCGGACTGGCCGAATATAGTAACGTTGTCCGGGTCGCCGCCGAACTCTGCAATGTTGTTTTTTACCCACTTAAGCGCGAGCACGAGATCCAGCATACCGGCGTTACCGGATTCGGCATATTTCTTCCCGCCGAGCCCGCCCAGGTAAAGGAATCCGAAAACATTCAGCCTATGATTAACGGTAACCACAACAACGTCGCCTTTGCGGCAGAGGTTAACGCCGTCGTATAAATCAATATTCTCCGTTCCGCTGACGTACGCTCCTCCGTGAAAGTAGACCATTACCGGGCGCTTAGCTCCGTCGTTTAATGCCGGCGTCCACACATTAAGGTTTAAGC
>JBJKOY010000063.1:0-4983 GCA_046706945.1 Ignavibacteriaceae bacterium
GAGACAACTCCGGAGCCTTTCTTAAAAAATCTCAGCCAGATGCCGGCTGATACGTTGTGGTTTTTATCCAGCCAGTCACGGAAATCTTTTTGAGTCGCGAATGACAGAGGTTCCATAAATTAAAAAATTCATAATTTTATTTCTTCCTTTTAACTGCTCAAGCGCGAGCCGGTACGATCTTTTCAGCAGTTCCACGGCCTTTTCGATATCGTTGTCGTTGTTGATGTAAACGGTTACCCATCCGCTTTCAGGCAGAATATGGTGCAGGTGGGCTTCTCCGTTTTCGATAATTTCATTCCTGATTTTCAACGGAAACGGGATATCCACCATATAATTGCCGTGGATATGTCCTATTTCCCTCTTGCCTAATTTATATTCGGTTCCTCCGAACCTGTGAATTCCCGAAGTGATCCCCTCGCATTCCATCATTGCCCGGTTAATTTTTTCTTTGGCGTCTATAATCATCATGATATTTCCTATAACTACTTTAACAAATAAATAATGCAGCAAGACCTCCCTGTTTTTTATCGATTGCCCGGATATTAAAAGTTATAATTGAATATAAACAAAAATCCAATATCCGTGTGAATTTTTTTATTTCGCAACTTGGCAAATTATAATATCATTACAAAACAAGAATATGTCTCCGTATACATGGAACACAGGAAATATTAATGTATTGTTTCAAAAACACAAAATTTATAGGGAGTATTTAATAAAGCATAATTAAACTGAGGAAACGACCGCACGGCACGGTCGTATTGTTCGGATTAGGAGAACCGCCGTATCTACCGGGAATTAAAGCTATAAGACAATAGTAGAAAATTTCTTCATCTCATTTTTTTGTGAAGGGATTTTCCGGTAAATTTTTTCAAATTTTTACACTAATTTAACTACTCGGCGAAAGGACCATCAATCCCGACATTTTATTTATCGATATTTAAATAGCATCTACCCCTGGTCCGGGAGACCTACGCTGCCGGTCAACAGTTTGAATAAACTCTTTTCTATATAAAAGTTCCACCCGGTTTTGCAGTCATTAAAGCACTCTGCCTGCGGGACAAGGCCGACATGCGTCATGCCGACTTTTGTTTTTCCTTTATCGGGATAAACTTCCCATACAATTTTAGTATCCTTCCACTCTTTTTTATTCTCAATCCAATGCAGGTTGCAGTCGGTAACATCCCATACGATTTTTTTATCGGGAATAACTTCGCCTACCCTGAAATCCACGAATGTTTCCCCGAAGCTGACCGAGAAAGTATCGCCCGTTTTTTGCGACCTGCCTTTAAAGCTTTGAGACCACCATTTCGAAACTTCCGTAATTTTTTTAAATGCCTCTTTAACGGGTACGGAAACCTTTATTCTGTTATAATAATCATTCTTTTCCATCTTATTTCTTTCAATTGTTTTTCAAAATTAATTCAGCAGCCTGAATCAGCTCTGCCGTTTGGACATATCTTCTTTGCGGGATGCAAGCCTGTAAACCTGTCCGCCCGGCGCCTGGAAATAAAAATGTTCTTTATCCCGGTATTCGATTTCTTTTATGCCGGATTCCAAAATTTTATTCTTTAATTCTTCCGGGTTCTCAGTGCAAAGTTCCAGCCAGATCGATTTCATGCAATCTTCTTTGCTCAAAGCGGAATCGGCATATACAACGCCGAGGTAAAACGTGTCCCCGATTTTAAATACGTCTATTTCTTTCGATCTCTTGGTTGCGGGACATTCCAGAATATCCTGGTAAAATTTTCTTACCTGATCTCTCTCCGACGGGCGAACCGTCAGTTTTGAATGTTCGCCCAACGATACTTTCGTAATTGTATTCATATATTATCCTTCTGTTCCGTTAAGACTGTTCGTACCATTTAAGCTGCCCTTTGCCGGTGGTAATTAAGCTCCGCAGGCTCTTTTGGATAAACCCGGTCCATGCGTCGCGGCATACATTGTAGCACTCATAAGCCGGGACTAATCCTACTTGCGTGAAAACCAGCTGCGTCCGGCCGCCTTGTTCGGAAATTTCAAAGGTAATTTTATTGCCGGTCCATTCGCCCGGGTCTTTGGTAAATTTAAAATAGTTTTCCTCAACCAGCCAGACTACTTTTTTGCCGGGTACCATTTCTATTGTTTTCATTTTGCAGCGGTGACTGTCCCCGAAATGATATGTCCATTCGCCGTTAAGTTTGTCGGTGCTGCCTTCAATATCCTCGCTCCACCAGGCACGTGGGTTGTTGACGGCTTTGAAAACTTCTGCAGGCGACTGCTCTACAAGGACGGCGGTAGTAAAATCTTGATTGTTCATTTTATTTCCGTTTTTAATTTTGTGTAATTTATTGTTGTTTATAAGCTGCACAAGGCTTTGTTAACAGATTTAACACTAAAGAACCGAACGTAACAAATTATTATTGTTAAAATTGTTTCGGCATCCCTTTTCCTTCATTAATAAACTTTACAAGGCTGTTTGTAATATGTCCGTTCCACCCTTCCTCGCAAACATTATAGCATTCCATTCCCGGAACCAAGCCAATGTGGGTAAAATCAATTTTGGTTTTGTCTTTTTCTTCCGAAAGCTCAAAAACAACCTGTGTGTTGTTCCATTCCTTTTTGTCTTCCAGCCAGGGCAGGTAGCAATCGGTTACTTTCCAAACCAGCTTTCTGTTCGGTACTAATTCAGTAATTTGAAAATCGACGAAAGTTTTACCCATTGGGACATGGAATTTGTCGTTTAACTTTTCTGCTTTTTCCGAAAAATTTTTGACCCACCATAGATTTATCCGACAGATTTTTCTCATTGCTTCTTCGGCCGAAGCATCAACGGTTACCGTTCTATGATAATTTTTATTTTCCATTTTCTTGAACCTTATTTTTATATTGTTAATTAGTATCGCGACAGGCTTTTATTTTTTCAGGAATAAAACTATGCACAAAATTGTTTTTAATATTGTATAAATGCGAAATGCTAATTAGTAGAAATACCTTGCCCGCTTACTGCAATTTTTAAGTAAATTGTTTCCGAGCGAAGACGGGTAAGGAATTTTTAAACATTAAGAACATTTTTTACTCATGCCGGCCGTGATTGCCTTCGCCGACAACGGCTTTCATCGGATAAAATTCATAATCGTTTATCTTACCGGCAGGATCGTTTTCAATCAGATCGTTCAATTGTTTTTCATTTTCAATTCCGACAACGCCGATGCCGTATACGCCTTCCGGGTCGATCACCGGGCCGTATACCACCACCACTCCTTTATCCAGATAATCCTTCCAGTACGCAACATGCCGCAGCATGATATCGCGTTCTTCTTCCGACATTGTTTGCGCAAAGTCGGCCCGCTTGGGAACCAACTTCAGGAAATAATATTTTTTTTCCATATTACTTAATCGAATGAAGTCCTTTTGTTTAACATTTACACCGTAATACAAATAAATATTTGATAAAAAGGATTGTAAAAATGCGAAATGCTAATGAACCGTAAGCCTGCGGCCGAACTCATTTGATACTTCATTGGTAAATTGAAGTGGAGAGAAACCGGTCATTTTTTTAAACTCTTTTGAAAAATGCGCCTGGTCGAAATAATAATTGTTCAGTTCTTCTTTAAGTTCATCGTATGATCTGCCTTTTGCCCATTTGCCGTAGAATATTTGAAAACGGAATATTTCGGCAATAACTTTGGGCGAGAATCCCACATGGTTCTTAAAAAGCATTTCAAGGTAACGGCGGCTGTAGCCGGTCTTCCTTTCCAGTTCCGAAACAGCCAGCAATCCGTCGGATAATTTCAAAGCATCAACGCAATATTTAACTATACTGCTTTGAAGCTGCCTTTTATCGAGCATTTGCACCATTTTAGTTTGTATAAAATCTATCTTGCCGCGGATGCTTTTCAGGTTATAAAGCTCTTCTCTCAGCTCTCTGCCGAGTTTTCCCAAGATATCTTCAATTGTAGAAAGATGGTTTGCCGTTTCAATCATAGGTATTCCGAGAATAGGATAAGCCCCGTAAGGAAGGAACTCGATTCCGATAAAGCCGGTTTTCCCCTCCGGAGTACTGACGTACACGGGTATATCCCTGTTCCCCGAAAAATAAATCCCTTGCTCCCTGCTGTCGCTTGCCCTGCCCGCAACCAGAGAAGTGATCCTGTTTTTATAATTGATAATAAGTTTCGGACATCCGTTAGGCGCCGCAATACTTTTTGCGGATACGGGAAGTCCTACCGGGCTTTCGCAAACCCAGATTGATTTTAAGTAAGGCTTTAGTTCGGTAAGCGGCTCAATAAAAGTAAGTTTCATCATTAACCCGTTGCTGATTATTATTTGCCGCGGATATGCTAAATGCCGGGTATTGCCCGAATGTTCTAGGCCCGGCGCTTCGTCTTTTGGGCCGGTTTGCAAGTTCCGTTTTTAAGTGTTTGTAGTTTTAATGGAAATATCCGCATGCCAATTATAATTATCCGGATGGATAAAGGCAAATAGATAAATCGGACCGGCAGCCCCGTATTATTTATTTCTTAGTCAATAAATCAAAGCCGAGAGTATCGAAAAAAATGGTAAGGGCGTCGAGCTTGCCGTCTTTAACCTTCCAAATTTCGGCGACATCGCCGTTAACCCTTTTCCCGCCGGGGAAGACATAATCGTAATTCCCTATCACGCAGGCGTTCTCGTTTTCAACGATCATTTCTTTAACGCGCATGTTCTCGAATAAGCGTGAAAATCTATTAATAATTTCAATGTAAGCCTGTTTTCCGATTACGGGCTTTGTATTCAACATGTCGCCGCCTACGAATTTGAAATCCTCGGATAGAACGGAATCCCAGCCGTCCTTTACGGCGAAGCCCTTGTAATATGCTTCAAGAAGTTCTTTAGTTTTCGTTGAATTGTCCATTTGACCGGCTCCATATAATTTGTAAACTGTTTTTCATAAATATAATGTCCTGGTACTAAATGTAAAGGGCGTCAACCGGACATCTTTGGGGGTTGATCCGGACATCC
>JBJKOY010000064.1:0-4302 GCA_046706945.1 Ignavibacteriaceae bacterium
TTACGCATAATTGCCTCATTTTATATAATCCTTAAAAAAATACACTTGGAAATATTACCTATCCCCAATTTTTTAATTTTCAATAATAATAAATATAACAGAGGGAATTTAATTCCCTCTGTTATAAAAGGATAATTAATGCTGATTAATATTGGCTACATTTCCATTTCCAACAGATTGAGAAATGGTTGCTATATTAGAATCATTTATTTGATAAATATTAGCTGTATTAAAATCACTGGAAACAGTTATTTGAGCCATATTATCTCTACCAGATTGATATTCTGTTGCAGTATTACTGGATCCATTTATATTTATTGTAGCATTATTAAATCCTACATTACCATTTCTATTCGGATCAGTTTGATATTGAGAAGTAATATTTGACCTACCGTTGACATATGTTGTTGCCAACCCGCCTATTTGGCTTTGAGTTTGATTAGAAGTATTATTATCGCCAATTTGGCTGACTTGCAAAGTTGAACCATACCCACCAATACTTGTTTGGTTAGCTGTGTTTGATTCCCCGTTCTGGTATACCGTCATATTTTTAATACCATCAACTCCCATATCACGTGTTGTTGACTGTGTAGAAGTATTATCTGTTCCAACCTGGGTCATAACGATACCTGGTGCACCCGAAGTGTTATCACTATTAGTTGAACCTATGTTTTGAGTCCCATGGTTTGATGTTCCTGTCTGACTTATATGAGTTAAATTATTTGAACGAGTAACATTGACCGATGCAGTATTATCAGATCCGTTTTGTGTAATAAAAGAACCTCTATGCAATTGCGAAGATGGTATCCCATCTACATTTGATACTGAGTTACTGCTAGATCCCTGATTGATTGTTGCTGTATTTCCACCAACACCAAGTTGGGTAATAGAAGATTTATTTGTACCATACTGATTAACATATGCTTTATTCCCACCAGCAGATCCTGATTGATCAACACTAGTATTATTAGTAGGACCAACTTGGGTAATATATGCTTCATTACTTTGAGCAAAAGAAAATGTAGCTGCAAATACAACTGCAACTATAGAAATAAACAACTTTTTCATTGTTAGTTCCCTCTTATTTTTTGAAATAATAATTAGTTTATTGCGGAAAAATTCCGGTCTTTTTTTCCCTGCCCGGAATTTGCCGCTGCATAACAATGGTGGAAGTTTAGCCGGATTTTATCGATATTTACCGGAAGGCTCCGGTAATAGGACCGAACCCGGAAATTTAAGGCGGCGTTAGAGGTACCCACGCCTTCTTTACACTCGCTGCAAAGAAGGCTCCCTAGCGCTGCCGGCTATAAATACGCTGCGTCTCCACCAGAAAACGCGATGTATTTAGCTTTTTATTTCTTCCTGCCCCCTCCTTCCTTTTCTTTTTTTATTTATAATTTATTATTGAATTATATAAATCGTAATTCCCGCCTTTGCGGCCCAGAAGTAATCGTTTAATTTGCCGTGCGACAATCCGTCAAGTTCGTCGCTCAACGCATAATGGTTATTTAATTCAACGCTGAGCCCTACCGTGTTGTTTATAGTGTACTCTAGTCCGACTCCCGAAAGAACCGCAAAGTAATACTTGTTGGCCTCGTTCATCTGCACGGGGAATTTGGCGCCGTTCTCTTTTTTATAAATTATCTCCCCTCCCAAGGTCAGGTAAGGAGTCAAGCTGTATCTCGGAATCAATTTATAGTAAGCCGATAAATCCAGCGAACCGAAAAGATTATCGAACGCATCGGCAGCACCCAGTCTGCCGTATCTTACTGCTGCGCCCAGCGACCAGTTGTTGTCCCAGTTAAATTTTATTCCCGCGCCTCCGAAAACTTTCATTAAAGGATCGGGGTAATCACCCGAGTACTGCTGCAGCCCGGCGCTTAAATCGATCCCTAGCAAAGGTCTTTTTTCGATAACCGTATTTCCGAGCTGGTCTTCCCTGCCGCTCTGCAGTTTCTCTTTATTATATCTTATTATTGAAGTGGAATACATATCCTGCGGATACTTCAACTGCCACAGGCCGTCTTCAACTCCTTCTATTACTAAGCTCTCAACGGCTTTTTGAATGGCTTCAGTAACGCAGAAATCTACGGGTTCGTTGTAAGTATATCCCGTTTCGACTTCCAAGAGGTTCTGGTAGTCGACAAACTGAAATAATCCCGCGTCCACCATTTGAGATAATATTGTTTTGGTAGTATAAACGGTTTTAAGCACTCTGCCGTTCTGGGTCGAGACTGCTCTTAAATATACGGTCACCCTGTCTTCCCTGTACTGTCCGGATGCGCTGGAGCCGAAATATTTAACGCCCGAGCCTCCGGTTATAAGATTGGTTTCATACGAGACAATACCTCCCTCAAGTATTACTCCCGCATACAGAAGCGGAGGCCGTTCGGGCAATTTCTTCCCGTCCTCTCCGAGAAAATTCTCCCGGCTCGAACGGATAATTTTTCTTTCATTCAGCAGGTCCGAAAGTCCTTCGCGCTCGATGGGAACGAACCAGTGCGAGTCTTCCAGCGCTTTGATGAGAATAGTAGTAGCCCCCTGAGTTACCGCCGTCGAGAAACTGCTTCCCGCAGTCGATAACTTGTATTGTCCGGTCTCGTCCCTGAATTTATAAACCGCAGCTACTATAGGTTCTTTGGGTGCCGGCAATGATCCGAGCTCTTTTTCAACCGCGGTAGGAGCGCCTATTTCTGCGGGTTCCGTCCGGAGAGGTTTGTAGATCGAACAACCTTCAAAAAAAAGGAACAGGAAAAGAACAAGTGTAAGTTCAAGTTCAAGTGTGAGTTTGAGTGTGCGTACCGAAAGCAATTTTAATATAAGATTCCCCATCAACATTCCTGCAAATTTTAATAATAGGGCACTACGACGGTAGTTTGACTGCCGTTTGAATTATCCTGTATGTTTACGTGAAGGCCGTCGGTGGACGGATTTATATCTATAATATAATTTCCGAGCTGATAATGCCCCTTCGTTAATGCGCTTTCACCGAATGCGGACGTTACTATTTTCTGCGATAACTGGCTTAATATCTGCTGGTTCAACGACTGCTGAAAATTCTGAAGAGGATCGGAGTAAGGATTATATGCGCCGGAACTGCCGGGAGCAGTTTTGTTGTTCTGTGCCTGGGCTTCCGCCAGCATCCACGATCCGTTGTAATAATATCCCCCGAAGTTCGGGTTTATCGGAGTGTAAACAAATTGCTGAGCCAGGCCCTTACCTGTAATAAAAAGAACGGACAGTATTATGCAAGAAAAATAAAATTTGAAATTATTCATTTATACCTTTCCCCGGGTCTATGTATTAATAAATGCCTGTACCTTTAAGGTCCTCCCCTTGGAGCTGCTTCTGAATTTCAGTATAATTTTCCAAATAGGAATACGCGGTTGCAGCGCCCTCACGGGCAAGTTCTTCAATTATTTCGTACCTGGGTTGAACGAATCTCTTGAATACCGGGGAATCGTTTATTAAAATGGTTATCTGCGTACCTAACTGCGGCAACGGTTTCTCCGATATTGTTATTGTATAGTCGGTCATTATTTTGGGCGCCTGCCATTCCGAATAAAACGCATCATAAAAGTCGTGCCCTATTTTTGATTCCGTTTCATCAACTATCAGGCCATTAATTCCCAAATCGCTTTTTTCGTTATTTTTAATTCCGTTTACTATTTTCTTCATCATTAAAAGATTTTCCGCCGCTTTTGCCGAATCAGCTGCAGCCTGATTTCCCGTATTGTTTTGAGAATGGCTATTATTCTGAGTCAAATTTTCATTTGACAAAGTATTCCTTATTTTCTTATGGTTAGATAGGGATGTATCTGCCCTTCCGGTACTCTTATATTTATCTGCGGAATATTTTTGTCCACGTACGCATGTAGAACATGCAAATACAGATAATAATAAAATCGAATATATTTTGAGTTTGCTCATGATCTTTTAATTAATCTTAAATAAGCATTGCTCTTTTGCCTCACAAATTTAATACCGTTATTAAAAATTTTTATTTCTGCTTGAAAAAAGCATTTTCAGAATTGTCTTTTTTAACGATGTCTTTAATTTAGACACATTTACCAACGTCCCTGACGTTTCCCATGCAGAAGTAATTCTTCGAAAAGTCTAGAATATTGAAAGGTATTTTACGAGCGATATCCGGTCTTTTTTATTATTGTCGGTTATTAAGATTTTCGACTTTTCATTGCGGAATTTCCCCGATTTTAGCCGGAGGATTTAAATTATTTATTTTTTATCGATTATAATATTATAATTTTCATTTTTAATTTGTAATTAATAACGGAATAAATT
>JBJKOY010000065.1:0-11424 GCA_046706945.1 Ignavibacteriaceae bacterium
TACCACGATAAACTGCCAGACTATATTGAAAAGAGGGATTAATAAAAGCCAGACCTGGCCGGGCGACATTGTCCGGCTCTCAACGGAACAGCGGTCAAGAGCTTTTTGAAGAGTAAGTAAATAAAAAATTGCCGGAATTAACATTATTCCGAAGGCAATAGCCACAGCGAAAAATATTTCGCCGATACCCAGATTGCTATACATATCGCACTCCTTTTTTTTGTAGAATTATATTTTTAACCCGTGAAAAATGAGAAGCAGATCTTAAATCTAATTGCCTAATTATACTTGTCCCCGTGACCGGAAAATATTTAAATATTTTACTTTGAATTTAATTTTCCTCGCGATTCCGCAGATGCAATTATTAAACTATATAAAACACGAGCATTTATCAAGAAAAATATTTGAAATCTTTTCCTCGGAAGATACAGACAGTATCCGTACGAAATAAAATTTACCCTCTCAAATCCCGCTGTCTTAAAAGTTTTTAAAAGTCTTTGCGGCAATTATTTTGATATTTATTGAAAGCCGAATTATTTATTCACCGCTCGCGCAGCGATGCCTACGGCAAAAGGCGCCGGGTTACAAGCATCCTAAGAAAAATGAATTTTAGGTCGGCCTTTTCGGAATTGCCGTTATCTGCAATGGGTATTTTGTTAAAAGAGGGAAAGATTTAAAGATATGTATGGCGAGAGCCTCTTAGTGAGGCTTGGTGATCTTAGTGGCTTGTGGTTATATTTTCAAATTTAAAAAAAAGAAAAATTATTCACCGCCGAGTCTCTAAGATCACCGGAAGCCGTTAATATTCTTATTCAGTCTTTTAATTACATTTCATCTATTATCTTGTTGAATACCGAACTCGGGCGCATAATTTCCGTTGTTTTCTTTTCGTCGGGGAGATAATACCCGCCGAGATCAACCGGCCTGCCCTGGACCGCAATCAGATCCTTCGCAATCTGTTCTTCGTTCTTTTTCAGCTCCCCGTACATTTTAGAGAACCGAGATTTTAATTCGGCATCTTTATCCTGTCCGGCTAATGCTTCAGCCCAGTACATTGCAAGATAGAACGAACTGCCCCTGTTGTCGATCTCGCCGGCTTTCCTCGAAGGGAAGCGTCCGTTCTCAAGGTACTTGCCTATCGCGGCGTCGAGCGTCTCGGCTAAAACAGCCGCCCTGGAATTCCCGGTCTTTTCGGCAATCATTTCAAAGGAAGGGACAAGCGCACAGTATTCCCCGAGCGAATCCCACCTCAAATGGTTTTCATTAATAAGCTGCTGAACATGTTTCGGAGCCGAACCGCCCGCGCCAGTCTCGAATAACCCGCCGCCTTTTAACAGCGGGACTATCGAGAGCATCCTTGCGCTTGTGCCAAGTTCCAGTATGGGAAATAGATCGGTCAGATAATCGCGAAGAACGTTTCCCGTAACGGAAATAGTATCCAATCCCTTTCTTACTCTTTCCAGTGTGAATTTCATCGCGTCTACAGGTTTGAGTATTTTAATTTCCAGGCCGCCTGTATTATGATCCTGCAGATATTTTTTGACTTTTGCTATGATCTCCCTGTCGTGCGCCCTGTTATCGTCAAGCCAGAAAACCGCGGGCGTTGAAGCGGCCCTAGCCCTGGTTACAGCAAGTTTTACCCAGTCTTTTACGGGCCCGTCCTTGGCCTGGCACATTCTGAAAATATCGCCGGCCTCGACCTTCTGTTCAAGCAGGGTTTCTCCGGCGGAATTCACCGCACGCATAACGCCTTCGCCTTTTGCTTCGAACGTTTTATCGTGCGAGCCGTATTCTTCCGCTTTCTGCGCCATCAAACCGATGTTGGAAACGGCTCCCATCGTTGCAGGGTTAAACTGGCCTTTTGCCTTGGCATCTTCTATAATCTCTCCGTACATTGTCGCATAGCAGCGGTCGGGGATCATCGCTATGCAGTCCTGCAGCTCGTCTTTGTCGTTCCACATTTTACCGCCGTCGCGAACAACGTTGGGCATTGATGCGTCGACTATAACGTCGTTGGGCACGTGAAGGTTGGTCTTCCCCAATCTAGAATCCACCATCGCGAGCTGCGGCCGGTATTCGTATACCTTGTTTATATCGTTTTCGATCTCACGCCTTTTCTCGTCGGGAAGTTTTTTTAACTTTTCGAGAATGTCCATTAGCCCGTAATTAACGTTCGCGCCTATTTCTTTCAGGACACCAGCGTGTTTATCAAGGGCATCTTTATAGTAGACGTAAACCGCGTGACCGAACATTATGGGATCGGAAATTTTCATCATCGTTGCTTTAAGGTGAAGCGAAAGCAGGACGTTGTCTTTCTTTGCTTTTTCGATCTGTTCCGCGTAAAACTTCCTCAGTTCCTTGACGTTCATTACGGCGGCGTCTATTATTTCCCCTTTCTGCAGTTTCAGGTTTTCTTTCAGTACCGTGACTTTCCCTTCCGGGTCGACGAATTCTATTTTAATTACGTCTTCCTTACCGAGCGTTATGGATTTTTCGGTACCGTAGAAATCTTTTTGATTCATGTGGGCTACCCGGGTTTTCGAACCGGATTCCGGCCAGGGCTTCATCATTTTATGAGGATTTTTCTTGGCGAACTTTTTCACCGACGCGGCCGCACGTCTGTCCGAATTGCCTTCCCTGATAACCGGGTTTACGGCGGAGCCGAGTACTTTTGCAAACCTGTTCTTAAGCGCGGCTTCTTCTTCGTTTTTCGGCTCGTCCGGGTAATCCGGGATGTCGTAGCCTTTTTCGCGTAATTCTTTTATCGCCGCGTGAAGCTGCGGAACGGATGCGCTTATGTTCGGAAGCTTTATTATGTTGGCATCGGGCAGCTGGGTGAGTTCTCCGAGTTCGCTTAAATAATCGGGAATTTTTTGCTCGTCTTTAAGCTTGTCCGGGAAGTTCGCTATTATCCTCCCCGCGAGAGAAATGTCTTTTAATTCGATCTCGATCCCCGAACCTTTTGTAAAGGATTTTACGATTGGCAGCAGACAATAAGACGCCAAAGCCGGTGCTTCGTCTATCTTTGTCCAGATAATTTTTGTTTCCATTTTTTTCCCGCTGATTTTTTCGACAACTATATAACAATATTTATAATTAATTTTAAAATTACTGAATCTTCGGCAATAATTAAAATAAAGAGAAAAGCGATTTGAAAATTATTTTAGGAATAGGGAAGTGTCAGCGGACGTGAGAAAGAAGACCTAAATTATCAATTTTAATTTAGTTGCCGGTCAGATTTTAACCGCCAAGGACGCTAAGATGCGCCAAGTCTGTAAACTATGTTGCCGGAGAATTTTTCATCTATTTCTATTTACTGTGCGTTTTGTTCCATTCGGCCGCAATTATTCTCTGTCCGTTTACGTTCGAGGCTTCGTCCGAAGCAAGGTAAACGGCAGCAGGCGAAACAACATCGGGCTTTAGCAGGTTTTGTTTCCTATCATCCGGGAAGCCCGGCGGTATCATACCGGTCAGGGTTGCGCCTCCCGGTAATAAAATATTCAACGTTATTCCGGTCCCGTCCAGCTCCTGCGCCCAGATAACGCTCATTGATTCGAGCGCGGCCTTGGAAGGACCGTAAGGCGAAAATCCTTTCCGCTTCATCGTTTCCGAATTTATTGAAATGTTGATGATTCTTCCGTGCTTCTGTTTTAACATCTGAGGAATTACTGTCCTGGTTACCAGGTACGTTCCGTTGATGTTCGTGTTTATAACCATCTGCCAGTTTTCGGCATCGGATTTCCAAAACGGCTTCGGTTCGGTCATAAACGATTCGTTTACGAACCTCATCCCCCTTGCGGCGTTATTTACCAGTATATCTATCCTGCCGAATTCTCGAACTGCCGTATCAACCAAATTTTTAACTTCATCATGTTCGGTAATATCCGCCAATACCGCCTTCCCGTTTATTTTCGATGCCGTCTCTTCTATTTCCTCCTTATGCAGGGCCGAAGTTACGATTACGGCCGCGCCGTTCTCGGCATAAGCCTCCGCAATCGCCCTGCCTATGCCTCTTCCGCCTCCCGTTACAATTGCTACCTTTCCTTCCAATTTTTTCGGCATATAAACTCCTAATTATGATTATAACGCCTCGTTCTAATTTCAGACTATTTAATCTCCGTGACAATAACAAAATTTCCGTGCCGCATCAATACCTTTCCGGATTTATTTTTTTTCATAATTTGTAATAACCGGAAGAACGATTAATATTATAAAATGAATAATTATGTTTAATTTCATATTCAATAATTAATCATTTCCGACCCCGGGGTAAAATCATGGGAAAATCAAAATATTTTATCTGCTTTCTGATCATGCTTGCCTTCTTTCCCGGAAGACCTGAACTGTTTGCCGGAGGGAAAAAAATTAATGGAACTTCGACAAATAAAGGCCGGGATAATTTTCGCCTGACAACGGATCTGTCCGGACGGTGGCAGTTTGCACTCGACCCGGATAACAAGGGCATTGCGCAAAAATGGTATTCCGGAGATCTTGCGGATTCAATACTTCTGCCCGGTACCACCGATTTAAATAAGAAGGGATTCCTTAACACCGATACCACGACCATGCATCTCAACAGGGTCTATAAATACGAGGGAGCCGCATGGTACAGGAAGGTAATTTATATAAACCCCGGGTGGGAAAACCGGCATGTAGAACTTGTACTTGAAAGGACCAAACCTTCCGAGATCTGGATTGACGATAATTTTGCCGGCGCATCGCTCATTATGGAATCCCCTCAGAGTTTTGATGTTACCAATTACCTGACCACGGGAAGACACGCAATAACAATAAGAGTAGACAATTCCCTTAAGTTGACCCCGTACGGCAATGTTCACATTTATTCGGAAGATACCCAGACGAACTGGAACGGTATTATCGGCAGAATTTATCTTCAGGCTTCCGATAAGTCCTTCATAAAAAATATCGGAATATATCCGGATATAGCAGGGAAAAAATTCAAAGCGGAAATAGCCGTCGATAACGGCCTCGGACTAAAGCAAATAAACATCAAGTTCGAGATTTCCGAAGAATTAAACAATAAGATCTTTTCTTTAAAGCCCGCGGAATATAATGTGAAATGCGATTCTCTTATTGAACTGGAATATTCGTTAGGCGGTCAAACGGATCTTTGGGATGAATATCACCGCCCGCTGTATCATTTGAATGTCATTATAAGCGGCAAGAGCGAAAATGTTCACGATAATATGAGGGTTACCTTCGGGATGAGAGAATTCTCGACCCGGGGCACAAATTTTACTATCAACGGCAGAACAACATTCCTGCGCGGGAAAAACGATGCATGCGTCTTTCCATTAACCGGATTCCCTCCGACGGATACGGCCGGATGGATGCGCGTTTTCAGGATCGCCAAGTCGTACGGCATCAACCACTACAGGTTTCATTCATGGTGTCCTCCGGAAGCGGCGTTCGAAGCCGCCGACAGGCTGGGAATTTATATTCAGGCGGAGCTGCCTTTCTGGGGAGATTTAAATTCGGATTCGGTTGCCCGCGATCTTTTAAATGAAGGTTTGGGGTTGTTAAAGAACTATGCAAACCACCCGTCCTTCGTTATGCTTTCCCCGGGAAACGAAATATGGGGCGGGCATGAGAGAGTTGAAAAAATTATCGACTCTCTAAAGAAGATCGACAGCCGGCTGCTGTATACACAGGGCACGAACAATAATATAGGCTACCGGCCTCCGGCGCCTTATGAAAATTACCATATTGCGGCACGCACCCCCTATTCTCACGATACAACTTTAACTCACACAAGGCTATCGATGGCATTTGCGGATTCGAGGGACGGCGGTATACTAAACAGCCGGTATCCTTCTACAAACTACGATTATTCCTATCCCGTATCTCAAATAAAAATCCCGCTGGTCGGTCATGAAGTAGGCCAGTACCAAATATATCCCGATTTCAGCGAAATTAAAAAATATACAGGCATACTGAAACCATGGAACCTGGAAGTATTTAAAAGCCGTCTGAAAAAAGCCGGGATGCTCGGCCAGGATAAAGATTTTACAAAGGCTTCCGGCGCCCTGTCAGCATTATGTTATAAAGCGGAAATAGAAACGGCTTTAAGGACCCGCGGCTTTGCGGGATTTCAACTGCTGGACCTTCAGGATTACCCGGGACAGGGAACAGCCCTTGTCGGCATCCTTGATGCGTTCATGGACAGTAAAAATGTAATTTCAAGAAAAGGGTGGAGACAGTTCTGCAGCGACGTCGTTCCCATGCTGGAGTTTAAAAAATACTGCTGGACGAATAAGGAGACTTTCAGCGCCGATATCGTGATAGCAAATTATTCGAACAATAACATTCATCAAAACCTTAAATGGGAAGCATCGGATAAAAACGGTAAAATAATATTTAACGGTACGGTAAAGGATATAAAATCTCCTTACGGCGGGTTATATCCTGCGGGAAAAATCGAAATACCGCTTTCCAAACTTAACGTCCCGGAGAAGCTTCAAATTAAATTATTTATTGAGAACACCGCTTATTCCAATTCATACAATATTTGGATCTACCCGGAACCCGGTAAATTAATTGCTCATTACGGGATAATTATAACGGCGGATCTAACCGGGGATATTCTTAAAAGGCTCGAAGCTGGCGCAAAGGTGCTTCTTTTCCCTCCGGCATCTTCGGTGAGGAGAAACAGCGTGCCGGGCATGTTCATTCCGGATTTCTGGAATTACGGGATGTTTAAAAAGATAAGCGAAGGAGCGAAGAAACCGGTTTCACCGGGAACTATGGGAATTCTAACCGACCCGGAGCACCCGCTGTTTAATAAATTCCCGACTGATTTTTATACAAACTGGCAGTGGTGGTCTATCATCAAGAACGGTAATCCGCTGATCCTTAATGCGGCGGGAAAAAGCTACAGGCCGATAGTACAGGTTATCGATAATCTCGAGAGGAACGACAAGATGGGATTAATATTCGAGTTTAAAGTCGGCAAGGGTAAGCTTTTAATCTGTATGTCAGATTTAAGGAAGATTATGAAATACCCGGAAGCGGCCCGGTTGTATACGAGTATTATAGATTATATGAGATCGGGGAAATTCAATCCGGAATTTCCGGCGGACGAAAAATTACTTAACGAATTGCTTCAATAGGTATATTCGGAAGTTGTTATTTCTTGTATAGCCGCCCCGATTTTCGATTTTATAAAATTACTTTTATCTTAAGCCGGGTAATAAAAAATTTAATAATACAGGTTTATAGCTACGGTAAAAATCCTTATATTATTTACTTTATTACAAAATAAATGGGTTTAGCTTATGCGGATGACGATTTCGGATATTGCAAAACTGGCAAATGTCTCCAAATCAGCCGTATCGATTGTACTTAACAACAAAAAGGGGGTATCGGAAAAAACCCGTAAAAAAGTTTTAGATACCATTAAAAAATATAATTATAACCCGAACCATATCGCCCAGTCCCTGGCGGCTAAAGAAACCAAAAGCATCGGACTGATTATTAAAGAAATCGACAATCCCTACTTTTCAAAAGTAATGAAGGGTGTTTACGACGAATGTTCGAAGCTCGGGTATTCGGTTCTGCTGGGCAGTTCGGAATTATCAGAGGATAAAGAATCCGAAATCATCAACGCCCTGCTCGGAAAGAGAGTGGACGGACTGCTGATCTCCCCTCTTCAAAGCGAGGAATCGGATTATTCCTACCTCATCAGTCTGCTTAACGAAGATTACCCCCTTGTTATTCTTGGGGAAGTCAAAAACTATTCGACGAATATCGTGGATATCGATAATTTCCAAGCGGCATACGATGCGGTTTCGTATTTGATAAAGCTGGGGCATACGGCTATAGCTCATTTTGCCGGACCTGTTCATTCCGGGCACGGGCAGAAAAGACTTGAGGGCTACAAGCAGGCGCTGATCGACAACAATATCCCGATCAGCAGCAATTATATAATACCCGTTGAGCCTTATACTACGCACGGCTTCAAGGCGGGCAAAGAATTGTTCTCCGGAAAGGCGAAGCGCCCCACGGCAGTTTTCTGTTACAACGATCTGGTTGCCATAGGACTTATCGACGCTCTCCTGGAACTGAAAATAAAAGTCCCGGAAAAAGTATCGGTTATCGGGTTCGACAACATAGATTTCGGGAAATACGTTAAGATACCTTTAACTACCATTCAAATGCCCGCATACGAGATTGGAAAATCCGCCGCGAATTTACTGGTAAAACAGATCACGGAACCGCCGGGCGGATTAAAACAGAAGTTAATACTAGGACATAAACTGATCGAAAGAAATTCGTGCTCGCCTAAAAAAGAAGTAAAATAAATTTCCGGCCTTATTAAAATTTTTTCCTTATTAAGTTGCGGTATATAAAAGGATTAAGATTCTTTATAAAAAATAATTTGACTTTGTGAAATTAATTGATTATTTACTGGAGCGGTTTAGTATATAGTTCTTAAAATTCTATAATTGTTGAAATTATTGTTAGTTATAATCAATTCTTTATTTTGGAACGTTTTAGTTCTTTTCTTTTGAAGCGGGCTTTTTCCGTCCGGGTCGAAAATTATTTGCTTTAGCCTTTATCAAATACAGCACGAATGTTTAAGGCTGAATTAAAAAACAGCAAGGGATTACCGATGAAAAAAATATTCTATTCGTTTTTTATTAGACATTTTACGGCGGTTCTTATCGGTACATTTTTCATGTTTCCGCAGTTAAATATTTCAGCACAGACTTTCTTACAAACAGACTCTCTAAAGAAACTGGATAATACGTACGACCTGAGCCTCCCGGCATGGGGGCCGTATACGAAGCGGTACAACGGCATATCGCACATTCCGGACGTGAAAAGCGGAATCAGGTTCGATCTGAGTGTTTTCCCCGGCTTTTACAGAAGAAAAGTGGACGTGCCGGACGTACTTTATGAGAACGATTACCACCCTTGGGACGCTTCGCCCGGTTTGGAATATTTCAGCTTCAGGCATGAACTGGAATGGAAGGATCAGGTATATACCGACATATCTTATTCCGAGATAACGCAGAAGTCGCGCCTGATTAGAATCGAATGCGTCAACAATACGAATGAAAACGAGAACATCGCCCTGCATTTTATGGCCTCGATTAACTTTCCGACAATTACCGAATATAAATATTTTATTCCCGTTTACCCTGAAATAGTAAAACTGCCTGAAGGCGCCCGGTGGTTCGATGCGCTGAATTACGAGGACCTGAAGTTTTTTAAGACAAGGCCTACCGATAACTTGGTTTACGACGGATTTATGCGCGGAGAAATCAGAGAAAACGGTTTCGTCAACGGTTCCGGCATCGGGCTTGGTTTCGGCTTGGATAAAGGCGATTTTGTCTCTTATAAAATAAATGTCGAAAAAGATTTTAACAACGCGCTGCTGCTCGTCAGGTATAAAACCGATTCCGTTCAAAATGTAACGTTCGATCTATCCGGAATGACCGGAGGGAAAATAACTTTTAACGGGACGAAAGATTTTGCTTTAGATACTTTAAAGATAGGCAGACTCAATAAAGGCACTCATGAAATTACTTTAACCTCGGAAGGCGGGGACGGTGTTCAGCTCGACGGGTTTATAATAACGGAATCCGACTCCGCGAATAAGATCTCATTTAAGCGGAAAGAATGGAACCCGGTACCCCGGATTATAAAAGGACCGCTGAAGAATTCGATTATCCTGAAGTACGACGACGTGAATTTGTACTACGGCCTGCTCTGGCAATTCGATCTGTTTAAGATCCGCCAATGGTATATGCGCGATATTTCGGACTATTTTAAGCGCGAAGTTAACGAGCATGTGCAGACAATATTTCACGGCGAAGGGAAAGGGCATTACACTGACGTATTTTTGAGACCGATCGTAATGAAGCCGGATTCGAAAAAAATTATATACGGCGTTGTCTGCTGCGGGACCAAGGATGAAGTCGAAAAATACCTGGAAGAAATAAACAACAAGCAGGCTGAATACGAAAATATTTATTCGGCCGCAAAGAAACACGTTGTCAATATGGACTGCAACCCTGCCGGCGAGAAATATAAATTCAGCATTGAGCGTATGAACGCAACGATGGACTGCAATATCGTCTATCCGGTTTATATGCAGAAACAATATGTGCGTCTTTACGTTCCCGGAAGATGGTGGGACTGTCTATATACATGGGATGCCGGCTTTATCGGTATGGGGCTCCTGCAGACCAGCGTACGGCAGGCAATAGAAAGTTTAAATGAATATGTTGAAGACCCTGGAGCGCAGTCGGCTTTTATTCTTCACGGCTCGCCGGTGCCTACGCAGCAGTATTTGTTTTTGGAGTTATGGAACAAGACCCAGTCAAAATCTCTGCTGGAATATTATTACCCTCGCTTAAAACAGTACCACGAATTTATGGCCGGCCGGCTCGGAAGTTCGACAACCGGCGTTCTGAAATCGCATATCCTCAAGACATGGGATTATTTTTATAACTCCGGCGGCTGGGATGATTTGCCGCCGCAATTATATACGCACGAAAATCACCTGGAGGCCGAGGTAGCCCCGGTAATAACAACGGCGCAGGAAATAAGAACGGCAAAGATTTTAAAGATGGCGGCGGAATATCTCGGCAAGAAAGAAGACGTCAAGGAATACGACAAAGAGATCAAAACGTTCGGCAGCGCGCTGCAGAAATATTCGTGGGACGAAAAATCGGGTTACTTCGGCTATGTTGTTCACGATAAAAACGGGAACCCG
This sequence comes from Ignavibacteriaceae bacterium, assembly GCA_046706945.1. Lineage (GTDB taxonomy): Bacteria > Bacteroidota > Ignavibacteria > Ignavibacteriales > Ignavibacteriaceae > FEN-1297. Next base: position 10,745 of record JBJKOY010000065.1, read on the forward strand.
CTTCATATACTTAAATATAAAAATGAAGTAAATTACGACATGACCTTGGACGGGGCTTACCCGCTGGTTGCGGGGATCTGCACCCCCGAACAGAAAAAAAGAATTCTCGCCTCCCTGGAATCCGGCAAGCATATCTGGTCTTCCGCCGGGTTATCCGCGGTCGATCAGTCGGCTCCTTATTACAGAACGGACGGCTATTGGAACGGTACTGTCTGGATGGCTCATCAATGGTTCTTCTGGAAAACAATGCTGGATATGGGACAATCCGATTTTGCCTACAAAATTGCGGTTAAAGCACTGGACATCTGGAAAAACGAAGTCGAAACATCTTACAACTGCATGGAGCATTTTATTATTGCAACCGGCCGGGGCGCCGGATGGCACATATTCAGCAGTTTATCTTCGCCGGTTGTAATGTGGTATTCTGCTTATTTTCGTCCGGGCAACTTTACGGCCGGCTTCGATACATGGATAGATAACAAAAAGTTCGGCTATAACTTCAGCAGTTTCTCGGCCGACCTGTCATCCGGCGAAAACGACAACAGCGTTACTTCCGTAGTTGCCTGCATGAACCCGGATTACAGTTATAAAGTAAAATGGAACGGGAAAATTATTCCCTACAAGTCTTTGGCTAAAGGTACGTTAAGCATTGATATACCTATTGATAAAGTAAAAGAAGG
>JBJKOY010000066.1:0-5152 GCA_046706945.1 Ignavibacteriaceae bacterium
TCTTTACACTCGCTGCAAAGAAGGCTCCCTAGCGCTGCCGGCTATAAATACGCTGCGTCTCCACCAGAAAACGCGATGTATTTAGCTTTTTATTTCTTCCTGCCCCCTCCTTCCTTTCTTATTTTATTTATAAATTATTATTTAATTATATAAATCGTAATTCCCGCCTTTGCGGCCCAGAAGTAATCGTTTAATTTGCCTTGGGACATTCCGTCAAGTTCGTCGCTCAAAGCATAATGATTATTTAATTCGATGCTTAGCCCTACCGTGTTGCTTATAGTGTACTCAAGTCCGACACCCGAAAGAACGGCAAAGTAATATTTGTTTGCTTCGTTCATCTGTACGGGGAATTTGGCGCCGTTCTCTTTTTTATACAATATCTCTCCTCCCAAGGTGAGATAAGGAGTCAAACTGTATCTCGGAATCAATTTATAATAAGCCGATAAATCCAGCGATCCGAAAAGATTATCGAACGCATCCGCGGCACCCAGTCTGCCGTACCTTACGGCCGCGCCAAGCGACCAGTTGTTGTCCCAGTTAAATCTTATTCCCGCTCCTCCGAAAACTTTCATTAAAGGATCGGGATAATCACCCGAGTACTGCTGCAGCCCTGCGCTTAAATCGATCCCGATCAAAGGTCTTTTTTCGATTACCGTGTTTCCGAGCTGGTCTTCCCTGCCGCTTTGCAGTTTTTCTTTATTATAACTTATTATAGCCATTGAATACATATCCTGCGGATATTTCAACTGCCACAGGCCGTCTTCTACTCCTTCTATTACAAGGCTCTCGACGGCTTTTTGAATGGCTTCCGTAACGCAGAAATCTACGGGTTCGTTGTAAGTATATCCCGTTTCGACTTCCAAAAGGTTCTGGTAGTCGACAAACTGAAATAATCCCGCGTCCACCATCTGAGATAAAATTGTTTTGGTTGTATAAACGGTTTTAAGCACCCTGCCGTTCTGTGTAGAGACTGCTCTTAAATAAACAGTCACCCTGTCTTCCCTGTACTGTCCCGAAGCGCTTGAGCCGAAATATTTAACACCCGAACCCCCGGTAATAACGTTGGTTTCATACGAGACGATTCCTCCCTCAAGTATCACTCCCGCATACAACAGCGGCGGGAGATCGGGTAATTTCTTCCCGTCGTCGCCGAGATAATTCTCCCGGCTCGAACGGATAATTTTTCTTTCGTTCAGCAGGTCAGAAAGACCTTCGCGCTCGATGGGAACAAACCAGTGCGAGTCTTCCAGCGCCTTGATGAGAATAGTGGTTGCACCCTGGGTTACCGCCGTCGAAAAACTGCTCCCCGTGGTCGACAATTTGTATTGCCCGGTCTCGTCCCTGAATTTATAAACCGCCGCTACTATGGGTTCTTTGGGAGCAGGTAACGATGCGAGCTCTTTTTCAACCGCGGTGGGAGCGCCTATTTCCGCAGGTTCCGTCCCGAGAGGTTTGTAGATCGAACAACCTTCAATAAACAGGAACAGGAAAAGAACAAGCGTAAGTTCAAGTTCAAGTGCAAGTTTGAGCGAACGTTCCGAAAGAAATTTTAATATAAAAGTCCCCATCAATGTATCCCGCGAATTTTAATAGTAAGGCACTACGACGGTAGTTTGACTGCCGTTTGAATTATCCTGTATGTTTACGTGAAGACCGTCGGTTGACGGATTTATATCAATAATATAATTCCCGAGCTGATAATGGCCCTTCGTAAGAGCGCTTTCACCGAATGCTGACGTGACGATTTTCTGCGACAACTGGCTCAATATCTGCTGGTTCAAGGACTGCTGAAAATTCTGAAGAGGGTCGGAGTAAGGATTATATGCGCCGGAAGAACTCGGTGCCGTCTTATTATTTTGTGCCTGCGCTTCCGCCAGCATCCACGATCCGTTGTAATAATATCCCCCGAAGTTCGGATTAATGGGAGTATATACAAATTGCTGGGCCATACTTTTCCCCGCTACAAAAAGCACGCACATAACTACAAACGAAAAATAAAATTTCAAATTATTCATAAATACCTTTCGCTGTTTTAAACACTTAGTAAATCCCGGTTCCTTTTAGATCCTCCCCCTGGAGTTGTTTTTGAATTTCGGTATAATTTTCCAAATAGGAATATGCGGTTGCCGCGCCCTGCCTTGCGAGTTCTTCAATTATTTCGTACCTGGGCTGAACAAATCTTTTAAATACAGGGGAATCGTTTATCAAAATTGTTATTTGCGTGCCTAACTGCGGCAACGGTTTCTCCGATATTGTTATTGTATAGTCGGTCATTATTTTCGGGGCCTGCCATTCCGAATAAAACGCATCATAAAAATCGTGTCCTATTTTTGATTCCGTTTCATCAACTATCAGGCCATTAATTCCTAAATCGTTTTTTTCGGTATTTTTAATCCCGTTTACAATTTTCTTCAACATTAAAAGATTTGAAGCCGCTTTCGCTGAGTCTGCTGCGGCCTGATTTCCCGTATTGTTTTGAGAAAAACTATTATTCTGAGTCAAATCTTCCTTTGACGATGTTTTCTTAATTTTTTTATCATAAGACAGGGATGTATCCGCCTTACCCGTACTCTTGTATTTGATCGAGGAATGTTTTTGCCCCAGTACCACTGAAGAGCATGCAAACACGGATAAAATTAAAATCGACATTATTTTGAGCTTGCTCATGATTTTTTAATTAAGCTTAAATAAACATTGCTCTACCGCCTAACAAATTTAATACCGTTATTAAAAAAGTTTATTTCTGTTCGAAAAAAGCATTTTCAAAATTGTCTTTTTTGACTGCGTGTTTAATTTAGACACAGTAACCTATGTTCCCGATGTTTCCAATTCAGAAGTGATTCTTCGGCAAGTTTGTAATATCGAAAGGTATTTTTAGAGCATATTCCGGCTTTTTTTATAATCGGCTATTATTATGATTTTCCCCTTTCTCATCCCGTGATTTCCCGGAATATCTCTTAAGTATTTAAATTATTTATTTTTTATCGATTATAATATTATAATTTTCATTTTTAATTTGTAATTAATAACGGAATAAATTGTTTTGTTCGTTGAAAATACAAGGGAACTTGTATTTTATAAATCCATACAAAAGCAGGTTTTTTCAAGTATGTGATTTTGACTTCAATTAATAGGAAAAACGACTTAGCTCTTGAAAAATAGTAAAAAATAACTTATTTATAGAACAATTGTTTTTTGCAGTTATCTAATCAATCTTACATTCCGAACTCTTTTACTAGAGTTAAGTTTGAGTGACTCCGTTTTGATCCGGGGGAGTGATTTTCCTATGGAAGGATGCTTAAAATTAATAATTTGTTCTAAAATCAAATGTGGAATTTTCCTTTTAATATTAAATAAAAAAGGATAATTTAAATAAAATACTATAAAGGAGCTTATTATGGCTTTGTCTAAGATAGCATTCTTGGAGACCTATTCTTTAGATAACAACGAGGGTATAATGGGAGCAATCCTTGTGACAGATACGGATACCAAACCTTTAGAGTTCAGAGTAACCGCTCCGATTAAACCGACGAATTTTCAAAAGACTTTGTACGGCAACGTATTAATGGAACACATAGCCGTAGAACTTGTTGCGGTACCTCTTTTAGGTTCTATAAGTCAGGAGATTGATTTGATCTTGGTAAAGGATCCTCTGTTCCTGGGCGCGAATAATAAACAGGGAGTCAGAGTAATACGCGTTGTGGGCGGATCCGATGCAAGCGCCAAAACAGGCTCCGTAAAAGAAGAATTAAAAGCTTCCGCCGGAGACAATTCAAAAGTGGCGATAGAAACTCTTAAAAAATTCGAAGCGGAACTTCCGGAAATAAGAGACAAGCTGAATACTATTTCCGAAAGCAGGAATCTGCTTGAACCTTTCGAAAGACTGAAAACCGCCTGCGAGCAGGTTCATTTGCAAAAAACCGGTGAGTAATGGCCGTTTATAAGAACCTGAGGAAGAACGTTGCTTCAAAATTATCTTCCATAGAAAATATCGAAACTTTTTTATGGGACAGGTGGCTGCGTGCGCCCGTTTCGGAACAATTGGAAATCCAGCAGCTGAAATCCAAATTAAAGCCTACCGATAAGATAGTTCTCCATATGGACGTCCCCGACAGCCGGATGCTCGAAGCAAAAATTTCAAAGGTTAAAAGTATCAAAGCCTCGTCCAGGATGTACCGTCTTAAATCAAAATCTCATCCGGTATTTTTCGGAATGGGCATTACGAAATCTTATAACGTAGACATCCAATTCTATTACGAACTAAAACAATTTTTTTCCACGGTTGTGGGCGAGGACGGCCGTTCCATTTATTTCCTGATGGTCAACAACCAAAAAGAAAAAATTAAAAAAAAATTAAATCCCGAAACCAAAAACATACCGGTAGCCGTAGTAAATTTAAAAGAAGGAAAACTTACAGAAAATTTAACCAGGAATCTTGCCGAGATCCCGGCAAATAACACGGTGGATTTTTCGTTCGGAGATATAAAATCGAAAAATATCAATAAAGATATTCCCGCAAGGAAAATCATTCCGATTGAATACGGGATTACTATAAGCGATATTATACCCATCGATTATTATGTTAAATTGCCGGAAGTTGTAGACCATCTTTCCCGGCTAATTCCGCAAGTTTACGATATCGCCTTGTTAAATACTTTCGACGGCTTGACTCTGGGAGGAAGGGAAATCCAGGTAAAAATGGATCTCCTTGATAATATTCCTAAAATCCTGGCCCGGACGGTACCCGGTATAAAGAAATCTGCCGTAATCTCTCCTACATTCAAAAGTGAAATTCAAACCGGAGTAATAAAGAACAACTATTCAAAAGAACTGGGTTTCAACGGTGTTAAAATAAAGAAAATGGATTTTACAGGTCTGACGGTAAAGAATAACCTGGATTTTTCGATAAAATACGATTATGATATTTCTCAAAATCCCGTACGAGTAGGCAAGTCGTCAAAAATCGATACGGAACCGGTAAATAAAGCGCTCCAGCCGGTAATTAGTCTGAGCGAAGAAGAACAAACCGAAATATTCTCGAATCTGTATCCTTATCAAAAAGAGGGAATTGAATTTCTTTCCAAGAGTCAGCGGGCCTGCCTGGCGGATGAATTAAGTATGGGAAAATCGGTTCAGGCGATTTCCGCTATAA
>JBJKOY010000067.1:0-14261 GCA_046706945.1 Ignavibacteriaceae bacterium
ACATTTTCTCGACACCGATACGCTGGGTTCTTATAACCGTGCTCAAGGCGCCGCAACAAGCTGGCAGCATTTCAGCCTCAGCATCGCCAACACCAAGAGTTTTTCTTTATACCGAGAGCAATATATATGGTATCAGAAAAACTCTTGGTGTTGGCGATGCTGAGGCTGAAATGCTGCCAGCTTGTTGCGGCGCCTTGAGCACGGTTATAAGAACCCAGCGTATCGGTGTCGAGAAAATGTCCGGTAGGCTTTGTCTGATAAGCAGTAGCTAAAATATATTTATAGGCTACGTCTCCTTTCTGGAAGAATCCGTCGAAAGTAAGAGAGTCGTAATCCGCAAGTGTTTTTCCCGACGGCAGGACAAAGGTAATAACCGGGGCCGCATTATAGTTGTGAACCGAATTCATTAGAACCTTGCCGTGACCGCTGTTCAGCGGGTCATTGACCACAACGGACTGGATATCCGTCGGCGTCCAGCCGATATGAGGCAAAGCAGCTCCCAGGCTGTAGCTTTCAAAATTCTGCTGCGTTCCCAGGGTAACCGGGTTTGAAGCGGAAGTTGTTCCGGTTACTACCAGGTTGCCTACATAGAAGTATTTTGAAGTACTTGTCGAGCTGGCCGCCAGCCACGGATAAACTCTGACATAAAGAGTTGCACCGCCGTTCACGGCTATGTTTAGTCCGCTTAAAGTAGTATCCATTACCGCGTTCTCGATTACGCTGTCGATCTCCATTATTTTGGCAGAATCGGCAAAGCTGCTGCTGGTTGAATAATAGATACTTGCGTCCATCCCTTTTATACCTTTGTTCCCTATCATCAGCGCAATCGAGCTGACGGTAAGGTTGCTGCCGGTTTGCGGGGATACGGTAAATTCTACATAACGTCTGCCGTTAGCCGCAGTTTCCATAGGCCACGATCCCGTTCCCGACGTCCCGCTTGTGGTGGAGTCGGGTTTCAGTTTCTGAACTGGGTTCGTGGTCCCGGCAGGCGGAACCTCGTAAGCAGCCTGCACACCTAGCATGGATTCCGGTGCCGCAGTTACATTGCCGGTGACGGTTACATTCGCCGTACTGTCGAGCGGCCAGGTAGCTGTTGCCGATTGACCGAATAGAAATCCGGCGGCGGCCAGCACCAGAGGAACCCCGATAAAAATCGAACTTAGAAATCTTTTCATTTCACCTCCGATTTTAATTAAAATAAGCAATAAAAAAACTTTCAAATACATTTAAATGCATAATTGAAATCGAATTTTAGATAAATATTTCCAGCCTCCTTTTTTTGGATTAATTATTATTAGTTTATTTAACTTTAACTTCGGCTGCTTTTGAATTCAACACGAGACTTAAAAAGAAATCCTCCGGAGTTTTAGAAACTCCGGAGGTCCGGCGTTATTTCATTAAAACGAATTTTTTAGACAGAGAAATGTTCCCCGTTTCCAGTCTATAGAAATAAACTCCGCTTGAAAGATTTTTCCCGTTGAAAACAGCCACATACCGTCCGGCTTTCTGGTATCCGTTATAAAGCGTAGAAACAATCTGTCCGATTGAATTATACACCTTCAAAGTCACGTAGCCTTCTTGCGGAATAGAGTATTCGATCTTTGTTGCCGGGTTGAACGGATTCGGATAATTCTGGTTAAGCTCATATTCTTTGGGAATACCGCTGCCTGGTAATTTTCTAACGCCTAGGGCACCCGGATCGGCGCCCGATTCAAGCCAGGAATGAACCCGAGTATATTCATCTGCTTTCTGCGCTTCCCATTGCGCATATTGTTCCGGCCACCAGTGGTACAAGTCTCCCAGGGGGAAATCACCTATAGCCGCAGTCTTCAGCTTCTCATTGGTATAAGCTAAACTTTCCTTAAGAGGCCAAATCTGCCCTCCGTTGGTATCATATTGCGCAAAGTTCCATGCCCATTGAATATTGGTATTATCGCCCCATTTACGATTTAAGAAATCTTTTAAAGAATCTATATTAATAGGAGGATTAATAAAGCCGGGGTCGAGACTATCGAGGTTCGCCCTGCTGAAATAAGGCCAGATTTTATTTCCCCCTGGATCGGTTGAATCGAACATTGTATTTGTAAGACCGTTAAACATCGGCTGCGGCATAGGTATATCCTCGTCCAGTCTGTTTCGATGTTTATCTTTACTATAAGGAGAACCGTTCGGGCCGTATCCCATCCAGTCAACAAGCCATTGCTCTATATAATAATTGTTGTTTGCAAACAGTACGCGGCGGTCCTGCTCGGTAAAGGGGACGTCGAACCCGAAACCGCTGCTTATAGAACTGCTGTCTATGGGAACGATTGCGATAGTGCCGCCGTTAATTCCGTCAGGCGACGAAGGGATGTAACCGAACAGCCAGGTATTTATAAACAGCGAGTTGGTAACATACATTTTATGCCACCATCCCGATTCAAGCGTATGCATTACGATGTTATAGAACGTACAGTGGTTAAAGAAGACGTTGTCTCCGTAAACCCCGGCTTCCTGCATGTAAACATAGCCCATGTTTGCGAAGGTGCAGTTTTCGAACATGAGGCTGTCTACATGCAGTCCCGTAGCGGCATAAGGAACGGAAACCGCTCTGCTGTAATACCTGAAATGGACATCGGTGCAGTTTCTAAAATAACAATTCGTAAAATAACCTTTAAAGTGAGTCGCATAAGGCTGTATGGCGCCGCTGGAATTTTGCTGCACGTAATCGAAAATAACATTATCAAATTCGCAGCGTCCGCCTGAAACCGTTAATGAGTCGCCTACGCGTATGGTTGATGTGTACCGGGTACCGTCAAGACTGGCCCATAATATCCAGACATTTTTCATTTTTACTTCCCCTGCAACATCAAAAAGATATGTTTTGGTGGGAGCCGTACTGGCAGTCCAGCAAATCATGGGCGGTGCGGTTTGCTGCGTGGTTCCGGGAGAGTCGGCTTCAATATCAAGCACTCCTCCCGCAGGAGTAGTTATCGCACCTGTTAGAACATATACACCGTACGGTTTTAATTTGAAGATCGTATTTGATAAAGTGCCGCCGTTAATCGCTGCCTGAACGGCATCATTAAGTGTTCCCTCGTTTCCCGTATCAAAAAAATCAGGGACTTCAACAATAGTTTTTTGAGCAATTAATAATGAGGATAAGAGAAATGTGCATAGAAATAACTTATAAATCAGATTCATAACCTGCCTCCTTAAATTTTATAAAATAATATGCACCAAAGAACTTATTATCATAAACGATATCTAACTCCGAGATTTGCGGTTAAACCGTAATTCTGCTCATTGGTGAAGCCGCCGATTGATTGCTGAGCCGATGTATTGGTTTCGCTGTTGAGGTTGTTCAAATCCAGGTAAAGTTCAACACCGTACCACGGGAGTATCTGCCTTACCGAAGCATCGATCCTGAAATAATCTCTTGTGAATCCGTCTTGTTCGGGAAAATTTCCGATATTGCTAACGGCGTTTCCCTGGAAAAGGGCCGATATACGGGTGGAAAATCCCTTATAATCGTAACCGACATAGGCATTCACAATATCGTTCGGCTGGTTAATCAAACGCCCGGAACGCGTGCTGTCAAAGACGCCCGTCCAAGTTTGACGGGGTCCGATAATAACGGTCCTGGCATTCCTCCACGGATATGTCGCAGTTGAAGAAATATGAGAATAATTAACACCGAGCACTACTCCGTCAAACGGGACAGGCAAATACCAGAACCTTGTTTGAAGATCAAGCTCAACACCCCTTACATAGGCAATATACGGGGTATTAAAGTAGCTGTACAAAGTTGCCCCTTTAACGGGAGTTGCTCCCCCGATATTAAAATCATTAATGGTTGCAATGCCTAAGGGTGCCGTATCGTAAAGCGGATATTGCGTGGAATAAGTAAAATCCTTTATTTCCTTATAAAAACCGGCTATTGAGAATAATCCCAATTCATTGTTATGAAAAGTAAAAATGACATCATGATTATATGCGTGCGCCGTTCTAAGATTAGGATTGCCTGCCCTTACACCGCCTAAAGTATAACTTATGGTAAAATGAGGCGAAAGCTGCTGATAATCGGGACGGGCCAAGGACTGCGTATATGCAACCCTTACGTCAAACCAATCGTTAACATTATATCTGGCCTGGACCATAGGCAGCCAGAATTCATTTTCCGGCTGGGACGAAACAAAAAATTTCTGTTGGGTTCTTACATCCCTGCCGTCCAATAAATTCCATGCATCATAAAAAGATTTTTCCTTCTCATAACGTACGCCCCCTACAATCATCAGATTACTGTAGTTAAGTTCCGACATAAGGTAACTGGCATAATATCTTTCGATATACTTATAAGTATTCGGCAAGGTCTGGAAATATCCGTCGAACCATCCGCCGGGCTGCGTCGCCGATGCATTATAAGAACTGAATTGAGAATTACCCGATATAAAATAAATTATATCGGTGAGTAAACCGGCATCATTGGCCCATATCAGATTACCGAATTTATTATCCAGAAAGACATCTTTATAAATAGAGGCATCGGAAGAAGTAAAGCTTGTCGCAGGGAATCGGGCGACGCTGCCGTTAAAAATCACACCGGGATGGCGTGCAATAATACCGTCAGAAATCGCCGTCTGGATATCATTCGTTCCGGCAATAGTAGCGTAGGGAGTATTTTGAGCATTTTGATGCTGCGTATATTTAAATTCTCCCCCGAATTTTAAGAATCCCGAAAAGGCCGCGCCTACATTAAACGGTAATTTAAAATCTCCTTTATAAGCCTGCCCGTTTTCTTTGTAATCCGAGCTGAAAAGCGTCAGAGTATTTAAAAAGACATTATCGGTTCCCCCGTAAGTTACAAGGTGCGTCAAATCTTCCGGAATCGTATTCTCCGTTGAGGATCCTACTCCCCTGGTCTGCCTGAATTCGGATTGCGGAGACTCGGGCAAATTATTCCTGGAATAATTATTTGCGGCAATAAAATCGACGGTCATAAATCCCAAATCATATGAAAAGTTCAGCGTATTAAGCGCTAAATCGACGTTATTATTCCCCTCGCCGTATTGGAAAATAAGATCGTTTGTCAGACCCGCATAATCGTATATAGTTTTATAATCATTGTATTTGGAATTTAAACGGCTGAACATGTTAACGAGCTTGATAGAGCCTGAGGGCAGCCTATAGTCTAGGATCAGATTTCCGCCGTATCTATTCCTGGTTTCAAAGTGGCGGTTAAGCTGGACATTTGAAACCCTAACGGGAAGATATGCATTTCCGCCGGCCTTGTCGGAAGTAATTTGATAAAGGGCGTTCATGTTATCGGCATTACGATCATAGCTCTCTATATTTCCCAGGACATAAACGCCCAGCTTATCTTTAAAGAAACGCGTGCTTGCCGATCCTACCGCCCTGTAATTACCGTATGTGTTGCTCTTTGCCGTATAGCCGGATTGCCAGAGAAGGTCTGCATGAAATTCCGGCGGCGCTTCCCTCAATTCCATATTCACAACACCGCCTATCGCGTTTGCATTAAGATCCGGGGTTAACGCTTTATATACGGATATGGATTTTATCATATACGGGGAAATCATGGAAAGGTCCACGCTCCTGTCGTTGCTTATTCTCTGAGGGCTCCCGGCTATATCTTGAGATGTTATTCCTATTTGAGTGCTGCCGGTAGACGAAAGCGCTATCCCTCCGATAGAAATTTGGTTGTATTTTGGAGCCAGGCCTCTGATTACAATTTTATTCGCTTCGCCTGAGCTTTGAAGAGTTGAAATACCGGGCAGCCTGGATATAGCCTGTGCCGCATTAAAGTCAGGCAGGTCCTGTATTCGTGTCTCGGAAACCACGTTCTCAATTCTGTTCGAGGTAAGCTGCTGCTGGATTGCCGAGATTTGTCCTTGAGCCTGGGCGGTAATTACCACCGTTTTCCCTTCAAGCGCTTTTGCCTTGAGATAAAAATCCTGCTCAAGCGTTCTGTTGGCGGTTATGTTAACCGAAACCGTATCGGCATCGTAACCTATGTACGAAATGACGAGACTATGCCGGCCGGCAGGTATACTGCGGATAAGATATTCGCCGTTAAGGTCCGAAGCCGCTCCGATACTGGTGCCCATAATAATAAGATTAGTTCCGACCAGGGGCTGCTTGGTTTCCCTGTCAAAGACTTTACCTTTTATCGAGCCTGTTTGAGCCAGCGAATAAGATTGGGAAATCAGGAAAAAGAAAAGAGTTAGGCTTACGAATATTCTAGCGCAGACACAGTAATTATCCTTCATCATATTTCCTCCTCGAGATATCGTTTTTTTTTAGGAAACTAATAATCCTTTTTCGAATCTGTCCGAGTAATTACAAAAGAATATGTGACGCTGAATGAGTCCTTAGAATGCTGTTGTTTCTAATTTCAGGAAAGGTAGCTATCCCCGAGCATTCGGTTATTTCTCAAAGATAAATTATTTCCTTATTAGGATATTTTTATCCCAATAAGCCCCGTTTAACAACAAATAGTGAAGTGGAATTTGAAAATAGAAAAAAAGAAATTTTAATATTGATTAATCACGGTAAAAATACCGGGTTTCTTGACCGCTCTTAAAGCTTTTATTTAATGCCGGAACGGAATCCCTACAATATTAAGTTTTATTCTCCCTCTTACTTATATGAAGATTATATAGCAGTAATTTATTTATAATGACCGGTAAAAATTCGTTTGAACTGGTTTTATATTAAATAATAATTCTTTAAAAGGCAAGGGGAAAAAATAATTAAACGACATTATAAGGCGGCACCTGTACTGTTTAAAGATTTACCTAAATTGTTCGCGGAATCCGCCGCAATCCCGGGGAAATATGAAAATGATTTGAATGTTTTTTCGGTTAGATAACATCAAGCGGAATACCGGCGGATTATAAACCCGGAAAGTAATACGCGTCTTCGGTTTATAGAGCCGTCAGTTAACTTACATTCGGTTCTTTAATACTTTGGACGACTCCCTTATTATAAATTCGGTTTCAAGTACCACTTTTTCAACGGGAAGCTGTTTCGACGATTCGATATTCCTGATCAGGATCTCCGCGGCTCTCTTCCCTATTTCAGACTGCGGGGCCCTGATAGTTGTGAGCGGGACAGGGTATATCTTGGCATAATTAATATCGTCGTTACCGACGATGGAAATATCGTCGGGCACCCGTATATTTAATCCCTTAAGCGCCATCATAACACCGAGCGCCTGCTGGTCGTTGAAGCACACAATCGCCGTAGGATAATCCTCCCGGTTCCTATTCTTGAAGTATTCAATCGTCTTGCTGAAACTATCGTCCTGATTCGAACCGACGGGAACTATCATGTCTTTATGATAAATCAGGGGACTCTCGCTGAATGCGTGTCTGAACCCTTCAATTCTCTCCTGCGTATGAGAGGAATGCTGCGGACCCGCAAAGTGAACGATTTTTGTGTGGCCGCTGTCCATAAGATACTTTACGGCGCGCTTGATCGCCTTCTGGTTGTTTATGGCTACAACATTTGCCTGGATACCCTTTACGTCTTCCAGAAGGACAAAGGGATAATTGATCATCTTTAATTTAAATAAATGTTCGATCTCCGCTTCACCCTCTACTATAGGCGCAATAATGGTACCCTTCACATCCTTCGTGGAAAATATATGAGAGAATTTTTTTTCCCATTCGTGATTATTCTCCGAACTGGTGACGATAACCGAGTATCCTTTGCCGTTTGCGTATTCGCTTGCGCCCGATGCAATCGCGGTATAAAAAGGATAATTTAAATCTTTTATTATTATTCCGATGCTTTTATCCTGGTTGCCGTTTTTTAAATTCCGCGCCATGCCTTTGGGGCGGAAGTTCAAATCTTTCATAACCTGAATAATATGGTCGCGGGTAACCGGCTTTACTGAATTTTTTGCATTTATTACGGCTGAAACTGTTCCCTTGGAAACGCCTGCTTCCTTTGCCACATCTTCAATAGTCACCCTTTTCATTTATATCTCCGGTTTGAAAACAAAGACAAATATTGAAACGATTTAATTTTTAATCACTGATATTAATTCCCGGCGGACAGATTAATAATATTATTATATATAAATTATTTAAACCGATAAATTCTATATATTAAAATAATAAATTTCTATTACAATGGTTCAAAAATTTAAAACAAATTTGCAAACGTTCATTTTTAAAACCGATTTATAAACAATTGTACCGGTCTATTCTTTTGGGCAAAAAACATGTAAAACAACTTGTTTTTCGACAATTTCAGTATATTTTAGAAAATATATGGAAGTAAAATCCCGCAAAAAAAAAACTTGCCGTTATCTGCAAATTATTCCCCGCTAATTTTATTTAAAATATTTTTCGGCAAATTTTATAAACGCCGGCCAGTTCGGAATTGTTGTATGTCCGCCGAAATGCTGCCTGAAACCGATATCGCCGTTGAGCAGCGCCGTTCCCATCGGGGGCATTACGTTTGTCCCGAGTCCTTTTTTACCGAGCAGCCTGTAAACCGGTCCGGCGGCAGCGGCGGCCATGAACTGTCCTTTGTCGTCCAGCCATGTACCTTCTACCTTAGGAGAGCCGCAGCTTATAAACACGGGACGGGGCGCGCACATTGCGATCAATTCATGTGAATCGACGGGCATGTCTTTCGGAGTAAGCGGTCCGGCATATTTTAAAAAGTTTCCCGCCATCCAGTGGTATTCGCTTGTCGATGCAAGGTTCTCAACCTGTTCCCCGAAATGACGCCGGAACAGGGTGGCGCCGCCTTTGCCGGATGAACCTATAAAGCCGATGGCAAACCTCTGATCGTATGCCATTGTTACGAGCGCGGCTTTGCCGAACCTTGAGAGCCCTTCAATAACCGCTTCCTTCGCATTTACGGATTTATCGGTTTCAAAGTAATCCAGCGCCCTGCTTGCGCCCCAGGCCCAGGCGCGTAGTGTTCCCCACTGGTCGGGCGAGCGCGGCTGCCCCTTATTGCAAAGCCCGATAATTCCCTCGGTTAAACCTGCGCCGTTGTCTGCCTGATAACTCGTCGGTATCAATTCGGCAAATGCCCAGCCTTTCGATAATACCTCTGGCTGCCAGACCGTCATCGAATCCATGAATTTTTTAATCCTCTCGGTGATCTTGAATCCCGGAGGAAACCTAAAGCCGAATTCCATTATTACCGGTACCGGGGTTTTAGCCTCTGCCGGAACCGTTAACGTTAAATCTATATTCACGCTTATAAGAGGATATGACGAGTTGTCTACCCGGCCTATAAGTTTTTTAGTTATTACGGGAATATTTTTAATAGTGTCTTTTTTTACGCTTATCACTTCCCATTTAACCTTCGGTAGATGTTTAGGCGCTTTCCCGTAAACATCTTCATCGAAATATGCTTTAATCTGCGGACGGCGAAGCTTCCACCACATAGCAGGAGTAGTAACTTTTTTCCCGTTGTTTAATACCAGCGGGTCCGGCAAATCGGGATACGGATTGGCTATCGCCTCATTCGAATTTGCCGCATTCGGCGCGCTCGGGTTGCCGGAGGGTCCCGGACGAAGCGAATCGATATGAAGAAGCTTCATCATTCTCGCATGGTCCTGTTCGGAAGTTAATTTGACCGGAGGTTTCAATTTACCGGATGCGGATTTTTTTGTCCCCTGTGCAAATAAGCTGGAGCTTATAAAAAGACAGACCGACAAAGTGTAAATAGTTTTTTTCATATTATACTCCTATTATTTATAAACTTGTATTTCGGCAACGGCAACCGCAGATTTTTTCGAAGTATTTTGAAATATAAATCTGATCTTAGAAGCGTTAATCTTTTCGAACGTTTCTACATTGACGGAATTCCCTACAGGAACTGTGGGAACCGCGGATATCAATTTTACATATTTCCAGCCGCCCCCGTCCCAATATTCGATGCTGTAACCGTCGGGTACATTGTAAGTTTTGCCGTCCGCGTAAAAATAAATTTTTGCCGAGGATATGGTTCTGTTTTTTCCGAAATCCAGGGCGTACCAGTCCGTCTGCGATGAGGAGCCGTACGTCGACCATCTGTTTTCCATTTCCGGGAAGTACCAGACGCGGCCGTCGATTGCCGGGAAAAGCGAATCCGGTTCGTTGTTGACGGAAGCCGAAGGTTTAGGATACCCGCTCTCCCAGATGTTCAAAGCCAGGTCTTTTTTGTAAGTTGGTCTAACTACAACCGGCGGTCCGACGTTGACTTCGGTTTTTCCGTCGACTTCTTTTAAAGCAGTTTTTTTTCCGTCGACATATACTGTAAGTCCCTTCCCTAAATTATATTTTTTACCGTCCCTGTCGTATACAATCGATAAATTATGTCCGTGATAAAGAACGTCGTCCAGGCAAAAATATTCAATCGAACTGTCTATCAAGGGATTTATTATAAGCATGTTTCCTTCGGAAGGACGTATCCCGCAGAGACCGGTTATAATCAAATCGTTGTAGGAAGAATGATTGTAATGATTGCTCCTGTGCAAGCCCACAATAGGTTTGCCGGTATCGGGATTGTAATCTTCCTGCAGGTTCAGCGTTCCGTCGGGAAGATAATGCTGCTGGGTATAGAGCCTGAGAACCTTTAAATAATCCGATGTGCTGATAATGTTCTGATTATAATTGTTCAAAAGGTCGGCCATGCCTTCCAGCACCTGCGTCTCCTGGAACGGCCAGCTGGGACCGTTCCACTGGCATTCGGGATGCGTGCCCGCATACCTGTACTGTCTCATATAATATTGATAGGAAGGTTCGACGGTACGCAGACCGTATTCGCCGAGGAACTTTGAAGTGTCCATTAAATTTCCCCACGCCGAATTATACTTTGCATTATTATCGGGAAGATCGTAGCACCAAGGGACGTAGCCTGCCAGCTCCCGGCCTCTTATAAAATCCCAATAGTGAACATACTTGTTGCTTACTTTATACCTGTCGATAAAGTGATGTAAAGAGTCGTTCCATAAATCCGCCTGCACGTTTGCTTTTATTTGCGCGGCCCTTTTCATGTAAATACGGGATAGAGCGGAATCGCCTTTCATTTTTGCGATATGCGATATTGCAAGAGCGTTGCCGTACATGTAGCTGTTTATGGTGGGACGAAAAGCATCGCCGCCCCTGAAGCCGTCTTTTCCTCCGGATGCATCGATTGAAGAAATTGTATATTCCGTAGCGTCCAGAAGGGGTTCTATGAAATAAAGGTCTTTCTTTAAGTCGTAATGGTCGAGCCAGAGGTTATAAATATGCTGCATTACGGGCAATTGTCTTTCGATGAAGGAAGAGTCGCAGTTAACTAGGTAATAAGCATAAGAAGCGTACGCAATGCCTTCGCTGAAATGACGGTCGTTCCCGCCGCCCCTGTACATATAGTTTATATAACCGTTGATGTATTTCCTGTCCTTAAGCCAGCGGCCTTCGTAGATGTGGAAGCCGGTCGCGTCGTTCAGAGAAGAATAAGGTTCTTTATCCCAGCTTACCTTATCGAGGAATTCGGTTACAACATAATAGTTCTGGCCGACGTTCCGGATATGGGCTTTATAAAGCTTCCACCTGTAATAATATACATCCTGAATTTTTTTATCGGAGCATTCGAAGAACGGGATATTGTTAAGATACCACCGGGCATCGTTATTATAATATTCTTCCGCAAGTTTTTTTTGATCTAATATTTGATTCCCGCCGGCAGGTCCGAAGCCTGGAAATATTGTTAAGCTGATTATTATTATACCTGCTAATTGAAGCAGTCCCCCGAAGCCGCTGTTTTTAATTCGATTCATAGATAATTCCCGCGATCATTATAATTCCGGATTTAGTAATTCATTTTTCCTCCCCCGTAAATAAACTCGCTCTTTTTTACGCCGGTTTTAAACTTAACCGGTTAGCGGGGTTTTTTCAAGTCCTGCTGACCGGAAGATTTTTCTTATATGAGCAATAACATATTCTTATTAAATATAAGGTTCCCCCTTTGGTAAAGGGGGTTAGGGGGATTCGAATAAAGCAGCTAAATATATAACATGGATAAAACTTTAACCTGTTAAGAATATAAATTAAAAAGTTCTGAAGTACTCACCGAAGGCATGATTCAATGATTGTTTTATAAATATATCCGTGACAAATACTTTCCGGCGAGCTGGATAATAACGCGGTTTTTCCGGTGAATGCAAGCTCCCGCCTGCCTTAATCATAAGCAGGCCGGACCGGTGAAGAGATTAATTCACATTTATTTCAGCAATATTAATTTTTTTGTGTTTGAATAGCTTCCGGCTTGCATCCGGTAAAAATATACACCGCTGGGTAAATTTGAAGCATTGAATGTAATTTCATAACTACCCGCAGATTTAAATTCCTTGTTTACAAGAACGGCAACCTCTTTTCCTAAAATATCATATACTTTTATGGTTACTGTTGCCGATTTAGGAAGCCGATACGATATAGAAGTGGCGGGGTTAAAAGGATTGGGATAATTTTGATTTAATTCAAATTTACCCGGAGTTAAACTGTTTTGATTTTCCGCCGATGTAATAATATTCTTTCCCGGATCCATTATGATATATTCAACAGAATTTGCAGGCGAATTAAATGTAATGGAGTTGTCGATCGGGTAGGCAACCGCCGGAATATTCTGAAGATCCGTATTCGGCCCCCAAACCGTACCGACGCCCGAATCGCCGTTAACTACGACCGATTGAGACAGGGGCATGCTGCTTCCTCCCGTCAGGGTATACATATAAAACCGATTCCCTACTCCTTTGTTCTGAGGTATCACGCTAACAACCTGATCCGCAGCCCCTACGTTCAGCAAGATTAAAGCAATATTTTCCGACCCGAACATACTTGCATATGCCAGTAAATTAGTGTTGGAAACCGATGTTTTAACCATTTGATCTCCCAAAAACTGTCTTAAGTAATACAAATAATAAAATGCAGGTCTCGGGTTCCACAACGGTATGCCTGCATCAGGCGGACTTTTATAATAAAACATTCCGTCCGTATCCCAGTTGGCTAGAAGCCAGCGGGTTGATAAACCCACGTTATTTTCAGCCTGTTCGCAGAAGATTGTAACAGCCTGCATGCCGTTGGCAATTGAAATTTGTGCCGAAGAAGGGCCGCCCGTATTCCATTCACTGTTTATTATCGGTCTGTTTGCGCCTCCTTTGTTTGAAATATCATAATTCATAGAAGAAATATCCTTATCAACCTGAGAGCGCCCTACTGTTACCTGACCCCTGACGGTGGTATTGCCGCCGGCGTAATAATCGTGCCATACGTAAAAATCAACCGAATCTCCGACGGCCTTAAATAGCTGACGATTCCATCCTTTGTTTCCTAAATTGATATTTCCTCCCGGCTGATCATCGTTGAATTGATCTATTATCGCACCGACATAAATGGTATCGCCCGTTTCTTCGGCAGCAGCTTTCATTGAATCTCTAAATACTTTGAACTGTTCTCCGTACAAAGTTCCGGAAATTATAGGCGGCTGTCCGTCTTTATTACCGGCCGTATCAATAAGCCATCCCGCTTCCCACGGACCGGAATCTTCATTGCCGATTTCCCAGAATTTTGTTCGGCCGGCATCATAACGCACCCATTCGGCTGCAAGATGGGCAGCCTGTTTTACCGGGTGCGCGCTCGTTCCGTAACGGGCATAAGCGTAATTAATTGTTATTAATCCTTGAGCTCCCGTTTTTTTCCGCAGATCATAATAGCCGGCGGGAGTTAAACTAAGGTTGGGACCAAATTGAGGATAGAATTTAGTTTTTTTATAGGTGCGATTATAACTATTATATGTAGTTCCATCCGGAATTGAATCCGGCAAATCACCCGGATTCCCGTTCCAAAAATAAATATCCGACCAGCTTCCTCCCGGGAAACGGATAACACTTGGTTTTAACATATTTATCCATTTTACCATAGCCGGATTATTAATATTAGCTCCGAGCCATACAGCAACGGCGTTTCCTAATAGATACGGCGAGACTTTACTTAGAGTATCGGCCGTATTAATATTTACCGTGGCAGTAACCGGATCCGTTACTTTTGCCGATACTACATAAGGCGGAATTACGGCTTTTTTAGGTACATAATCTTTTAAGAAGCAGTTTACGCTGTCCTGCCCAAATATAGGATGCACTGTAAGTAAAAAGAATATACTTGCCAGAAAAACCAGCCGTTTTTTCATAAGTCAATTACTTCCTTTACAAAATTTTAGTTCGGAATTATTTAATTAAAATTCAATATAATAATTTATAAAAATGAGAAACA
>JBJKOY010000068.1:0-1324 GCA_046706945.1 Ignavibacteriaceae bacterium
ATTTCAGGTTAAAAGACGAAGAGGGGCGCATATTCGATCTTTACGAAAATCTGGATAAAAAAGTACTGCTGGTATTTTATCCGAAGGATAATTCGCCGGTATGCACCATGCAGCTGAGCAATTATACCGAGAATAAAGATAAATTTCTCATTGAAGGGATTAAAATCGTGGGTATAAATCCGGCAGACTGCGCGAAGCATAAATCTTTTTGCAATAAATCCGGTATAAGCATTCCTCTGCTGGCCGACGAGGACAAAGCAGTATGTAAGAAGTTCGGCGCGTTTAATCTTTTGGGGAGTACGAAGAGGAAGCTTGTTCTTATAGGTACTGATAAGAAAATACTCTATGAAAAAAATATTTTCCCTATCCGGTACTTAAGCACGGAAAAAATAATCGACTCACTAAAGGAGAGCAATATCATCCTGCCCCGGTAATTTTTTAAGTTAAAAAAATCTAATTGCCTTGATTATTTAGTTAAAGCTTAATTAAATTAAACCAAAACATCAGGGAAGATTATAAAGAGAATTTGTTACAGCAAAAAACGTTGACGGAAAATTGATTTATTCCTTTGACAATTAATGTAACCAATCAATATTCAAAAATATATGATTAACAAATTCTACTTAATCGTCTTTCTTCTCCTTCCTTTTATTATTTATGCGCATGATGATATTAAAATAATATCATCCGGCCGAAAATCCATAATAATAGAATACACACCGGTCTTTACCGATACATCTATTATCCGTGTAAATAATCATAAATATATTAAGATAAATCTACCGTACGGGTACGTTCTAAATACTAACAAATGGGGTTCACCGTCCGTTCCTGTCAGGATATTGAACCTGGGCGTGCCCGGCGAATCCGGGAATACGGTTGAAATAATAAGCATCTCCTCGGAAAAGCTTGACGGAGAGATATTACCCGTCCCTAATCCTCATTACGATTCTACTGACAACGATTTAAAATATAAGGGGGGCGAGGATTATTATAATTATAAGCCTTCGCAGCAATTGGTTTATTTCGGGCAGTACGACCTTATGAGAAATATCCCGGTTCAATCGTTTATTATCTCTCCCGTTAAATTTTACCCTGATCAAAAACTTATTATCCTTTATACCAAAATTGTATTTAAAATAAATTATTCACCGAGACAGACAATAGCCGCACAACCTGCAGGTAACTTTTTAGACGGAGTACTGTTAAATTATGATGTTGCGAAATATTGGGCTCGAAGCCGGCAAAATAATAATATGTCCAAAACGAAAAGTACAAAAGGCTCGGTTTTAATGTCCGGTACCTGGGGAAGGTTTGAAGCTCC
>JBJKOY010000069.1:0-1339 GCA_046706945.1 Ignavibacteriaceae bacterium
GCTCCTCTTTTAAAAGGCTGAACCTCGCCTGTTTTGCTTCTCGTACCCTCGGGAAATAACAGAACGGAACGGCCTTTTTCTGACATCATTTTTTTAGCCTGCTCTATGCTCTTTCTCGCGCTGTCGGCTTTTTTCCTGTCGATAAGGATATACGGACCTGCCATCATCTGCCAGCCGAACAACGGTATCTTTGCCAGCTCCTTTTTATAAACTATACTCGTCTGCTGCGGTACGGCAGCCTGCATTGCGGGAATATCGAACAGACTGCTGTGGTTCGCCGCGTATATATACGCAGCTTTTTCGCTTATATTTTCCTTACCAGAGATATCAAGTTTGATCCCGGCTATTTTCAGAATACCGTTGCTGAAGATTCTCGACAGTTTAAAATAAAGGTTGTGCGACCTGTCGACAAGTCCGGCGATAAGGGCTAATACCGAAAGTATAACGGTGAAAATTATAAGGAAAAAAATTTTAATGTACGAGCTCAATTAATTACCTTCAAATTTCAAATTTCCGCCGAACCCGTTATTTTTTATATTCTCCGTAGCTATCCCGTCGATCGCCTTCACCCTGTTCTTTATCGAAGGGTGGCTGTAAAAGAACCATTCCACGAAGGGATGCGGCTCCTTGTCGCCCATATTCTGATCGGTAAGTTTTTCAAGAGTATTTATAAAGGCTTGTTTCTTGCCGGTTTCCAGCACGGCATATTCGTCGGCTTCGTATTCGAATTTCCTGGATATTATGTTTGTAACGGGTGTAAGAACTATTCCTACCAGCATCGCCCAAAGCGACAGCAGCGGCAGAGCAGCTATCTGCGTAATGTTCTTAAATTCAAACCACCCGAGCGAGACGCGGTAAAGAAGCGCAATCAGAAACAGCATCAGAAAACTGGAGGCCGTACCGATTATAATATTTTTTATTATTTGCTTCTTCTTATAATGCCCCAGTTCGTGTGCAATAACCGTTTCTATTTCGTCCGTTGAATAATTCTCTATTAAAGTATCCCCGAGCAGAATCCTTTTTGATTTTCCCAGTCCCGTAAATGCCGCATTTGCTTTCTAGGTATTCTTGCTCATGTTGAACTTGTATACGTTCTCTACCCTGATCCCGGCTCTTTTTGCCAGGTTTTCTATTCTAGATTTCAGCTCCTCGTCGTCAAGCGGAATGATTTTATAAAAAAGAGGAAGTATGATTACGGGTACCAGTCTTGCAAGTACGACCGAAATCAGGAACAATGCAATTGCGAACGGGAGCCACCATAAATTTCCGAACCTGTTCAATGTATAGTAAAAGATCATCAGAATAGGGATGCCTATAACGAGCGAGACAAGCAGTCCTT
>JBJKOY010000070.1:0-6518 GCA_046706945.1 Ignavibacteriaceae bacterium
AAAAGGAAGCGGTAATTGTCGACACCTGGTGGCAGACCGAAACAGGAGGGTTTTTATGCTCTACGACTCCGGCAATACATAATATGAAACCCGGAAGCGCAGGACCCGGAGTACCGGGAATTTATCCGATAATATTCGACGATGAGGGGAAAGAATTGCCCGCAGGGTGCGGAAAAGCCGGCAACATATGTATTCAGAATCCCTGGCCCGGCAGAATGTTAACCGTATGGGGAGATGACGATAGATTCGTAAGGCAGTATTATCAGCGTTATAATAAAGATCCGAAAAGCAAGGACTGGCGCGATTGGCCTTATTTTGCGGGCGACGGAGCGGTTGAAGCGCCTGACGGATATTTCCGTATTCTTGGAAGGATAGACGATGTTATTAATGTTGCCGGTCACCGTTTGGGAACCAAGGAATTGGAATCAGCGGCATTAATGGTCCCGGAAGAGGGTGAGGCTGCCGTTGTTCCCGTTGCGGATCCAATAAAAGGAAAAATTCCACACATTTTTATTTCATTAAAGCCAGGTGTTGAAGCAAACGGTCAGCTTGAAAAAAAGGTAACCGAAACACTGGCAAGGGAGATAGGCCCGATTGCAAAACCGGGAAAGGTATGGATTGTTCCGGATATGCCTAAAACGCGTTCCGGAAAGATAATGAGGAGGGTACTTTCTGCTATTGCAAACAAACAGGATGTAGGGGATATTACCACGCTTGCAAACCCGCAGGTTGTGGAAGAAATAGCCAAGATGTCGTAAATCTTTTCTCTAACGGAGGCGAAGGGCAAAACCCCCGCCTCCTTTTTTAATCTTTATTAAATTTAGTTGAACAGCCGGGGCCGCCAAACAAGCAAAGAACAATCTTTACAAAAAGAAGAAGATAAAAAATAAGAGAAATTAAAAGACGGTAAACTTTGCGTCCCTTTGCGAGCTTAGCGGTTTTCCTCTTCGTTCAGATTATTTATATTTACACTTTTTTTTATTGGTAAGTATATTATTTTTAAAAGGTTCCTTTCAATTTATTAACCAATGCCGGAGCGTTATCGACCCTAACTTTCTACGGTATTTCAAATTTTTCCGAAAGTATTTAGGGAAGAAATGCGTAAAACAATATTACTGGTTTTATTTTGCGGCATCATTTCCTTCGCCCAGAGCAACAGGGGTAAAATTACCGGAAGCATTATCAACAAATCAACGGGCGAGAGACTCACAAATGCAAATATCAGCGTAACTCCGGGAAATTACGGAACGGTTTCCGACAGCATCGGAAACTTTATCATACGCCTGCCAATAGGCACCTACCAGGTAAAAATCAGCTATATAGGCTACGAACAGGAAAGCATATCAGTATTACTTACCAAGGATAAACTTGATGAGAATTTAATAGTAAAATTAACACCTACGGTAATCGGACAGAAGGAGGTCTATATAACCGGGAAAAAGGAAATTTTTTCGCCGGCAACCCAAAAGCTCGATAAGATAGATATTATTAGAATGCCGACAATCTATTCAGACGTTCTGCGAAGCATAAAAATTTTGGCAGGCGTTACATCCGATAACGAACTTACCAGCGGGTACAACGTACGCGGAGGGAATTATACGGAAAATCTAATGTACTTGGACGGATTTGAAATTTACAGGCCGTTTCTAATCACCGAAGGAATAGAAGAAAACCAATCCATCGTAAACGGAGATCTTGTCCAGGATTTAAATTTCAACGGGGGGACTTTTTCCGCCCGGCTCGGAGATAAGATGTCCTCCGCCCTGGAACTTACCTATAAAGATAATTTCGATTCAACACTAAGCGGAACGGCGAGGGCGGGAATCTTAAATTCCGGTCTAGCGCTCTTTAAAAGATTCGGAAAACTTAATCTGGCAGGCGCGGTACGGTACTCTTATCCGGGACTTTTTTCGTCTTCGTTTCAGACAACGGGCAATTACCAGCCTTCGTATTTTGATTTGCAATTGATTGCGAACTATGATTTTTCGCCACGATCGAATTTGCAGCTGCTTCTCATAGGCGCCAAAAATAAATTCCATTTAACTCCCCAAGACTGGAACGGCAATTTTCAGGTCGCCCGTTTTGACGTGAAGCAGGTAACTTTGAAATATTCCGGCTTGCATAGCTATTCATTCAATACCGCGCTAGCCGGACTGAAATACAACACAGAGCTTTCGGAAAAGGCGCATATCTCGGTTCTCGGATCACTTTATTCGACCGAAGAAAAGAACTACGAGGATCTCAACAGCAACATATTTTATTCGAACAATGCCTATAATTATCAGGAGAACCAGGTATATCTGAAAACCAATTACAGGTTTGCCCGGGACGGGTTTAACATGAATGCATTTAAATTAAAAACCGAATTCAATTATAATACCGGAATTCACTTTTTTGAAACTGGAATTGAGGCAAATTATTATGAATTCGATCATACCGTAAACGATTCAATGAACGAGTTCGGTGTAGATTCCGTTCTTGATATGCCCTATCATACGATAATGCAACAAAACGTAGGGTTTCCCGCTTTCAGCGGTTATGTCCAGGACAGGATTAATTTCAGCAATAAGTTCCAAACGGAGGCTGGAGTAAGAATATTAAGATATGATTTTAGCGGCGAGACCCTGGTCAGTCCCAGATTAAGCGTCAATTATTTTTATTCACCCAGGAGTACAATTAATCTCAGTTCCGGATTCTATTATCAGCCTCCTTTTTATCACGAAGTAAGCAATAAGGAAATCGTAAATTCAAAGACGAGCCTCAAATCCCAGAGAGCAATAAACTTTATGCTGACCTGGAAAACGCGCACGGAAAGCGGCGCGGACTATACGGTGGATGTTTATTATAAAAATCTTAATAACCTAATTCCTTATTACATCGATCAGTTAAACCTGGTCTACGGCAGCGAAAACAATTACGAGGGCTACGCAAGAGGAATCGACTTTCAGTACGAAGGAGATCTTGTCCCGGGGATTAAATCGTGGATCGGATACAGCTATCTAGATACCGGCGAACGTCCTAGAGGAAGCAGCGGTCCTTATACCAGGCGCCTGCTAGATCAAACTCATACTCTTAAAATATTTTTGCAGGACAGGGCAAAAAAACACACCAATTTCCAGGCGCACGTAAGGTTATTATTCGGCTCCGGGTTCCTTTATCACCCGAGAGTTTCCGTCAGAGACCCCTTGACGAATAAATATTATATCCAGATCGACAGCTCGGCAAGTTGGACAATCCCCTTTTATTTCCGGACGGATATGGGCATAACATATAAAATCAATTTAGGACAAAAAACTAACCTCGTACTTATCGGCGAAGTGTACAATATCTTCAATAAAAATAATATAGCGTCATATAACTGGTATCACGTATTCCCCGGCACCAGTCAGCCGGTCGGCGTTCCTGTCGTATTTTCAAGCAGGTTTTTCAGCGTTGAAGCGGAGATGAATTTTTAAACTTATTTTTGCCGTTTAAGTTTACGTAAATTATAATCTTTTCATTTCTTTTTGACGGTATTTTTTCAGCAGTCCAGTTAACTCAGAATGACTGAGACCGCCGGGGTACCGGCAGTATATTTTAAGATTATCCATATCTCCCGGAAGAGATTCAAGGCTCCATCCGGGTGTATCCTCGGCGGATACAGCAAAAATCAAGGCCGTTACAATAACAGGAATAGCAGAGACCAATCCGACAGCTAAAGCGGCGCCGCTTTTGCCATACTCCCCGGCCGCAATAGTTATTAAAACAGCCGGGACACCTTGAAAAATTAGTACGGGAGCCAGCCAGCCTTCGCCGCTGTATCCCCTCACTTTGATAGCTTGGATATCGCTTCTGGGAGAATATAACAGCTCCGAAGTTGCATCCGCTTTGCCTTGCTGTAAGCCGAAAACTACGGATGAATCCGATATTAAAATTAATTCGCAAGTAAATTCGCTCCCGTTTATCAACTTGACATCGGCTTTATCGCCGTAAAGAGAGACGTTAAACCTCCCGGATGAACAACCATTTATAATCATAATCAAGATGATATACGGAATAGTTAAAAATAACTTTTTCATTTCGCCTCCTTAAGGGAGAACCTGCTGTGAAAAAATTCTTTTTCAAGTAATTCGCTGTTATTGATCCAGCTTTCCGCCATATGAACAAGCGTACCGTTTATATCGTAAAGGTTAAACGTATAAGAATAATTTTTATTATTTATCCAGCTTCCTCTTATCCATTCGTTGTAATAACCTTTTGAATAAATTAGTACGGTTTTGACCAAATTTTTCCCGGCGGGTATTTTATAAGTAAAATAATAACAATCTCCGGGGTCCGTCTTCAAATAATTCCGATCGTCTTTTTTTATATAGCTGAGCACCGAGTCGGTTTGGTTCCTGCCGTTACCTATAATCTCGGCCGGATATACCGTTTCGGTATTTACATAATTTCCGGCTGGGGTTGTCGTATCGAAAGTTATATAATCAATCATAAAATTATCGGGAATAAATTCGAGCCGAATGAGAGTATTCCCGGCTCCCGACGAGGGAATTTCCGCCGCGATATACTTCCAATTAAGAGGACCGGCATCTTTAAATTTTCCCAAATACTTCCAGCTTCCGTTTTCAAATAATTTAATTCTTATACCCGAAAAAGCATCGTAAACCATCTTAAATTGTGAAGCATAGACGGGATCTTCGTTCATCCTATGGGTCCAAGAAAGACCTGCCGCGCCTTGCGAGCCTAAAACAACGTCGTACAAAAGAGTTGTACTTAATAACGTGTTTCTATATTTAAGAAGCATCTTCGTAAATGATCTTCCCGAACTCGGAACTTTTATATCTATCCAATCATATACCGGACCATTTTTTAATTCGGAGATTTTACTGACCCCGGTTCTGTAATATTTATTATCGTCTTTTGACAAAAGCTGAGTTATATTTTCCCCGTCCTTTGTTACCGCGCCGATCGGTGCTGAATGCGATGAAAATAATAAAAGACTATCGCTAATCCCGGGGTACAATTCCGTACCGCTGGGATGCATTGCAACTGCAACTTCAAATTTATTAATGTAATGGGTTTCAAGAGCTTCATTAGTTATTTTTAACTCCAAAGAATCGTTGTCCACGTTCTGTTTTAATAAATCAATATCATTACTCTCCAATTGTTTTGAGATACATTCCGAAAATAATTCCGCCTCAAGTCTGTAATCTTTACCGTCATTTATATACACCGTAGGACAGGATCCGAAACAGCATTTTGGACACGATATGCAATAAATCCCTATGACTAGGAGAGGCGCGGCGGTAACAGTAAACAGGCATGAACCGAAGAATCTGCTGCTTTTGTGTGTTTCCTCGTATGTGGTCATCGCGGTAATGCTGTCAACAGGAAATCTGATATTTTTATGTTTCGATTCCGATAAATCATAATTGCCGATTGTCCCCTCTCCCTTTATATATCCGCTGTCGATTTCGAAACCGTCGGGGAAAAGGAAAATGCGGTTACCGGTCGTAAATATTTTTGCCGGTAAATTTTTAAATAAACCAGTACCTACCGTATCGGGATTTATTTTAACGGCACGGTAAGTAGGAAAACATGTGTTTAATGAGGCTAATAAAATTAAAGCAAAAAGACAAAACATTAAATATTTTATTTTCATCCCCGTTTCTCCTCATGAAATATGTTTTAAGCATTTCACCGAACAAATATTTAATTTAGAATTTATATCGGAATTAATTATTCAATATGAATCTGCTTTTGGGTTCACGAATTTCAATGTATCAATTAAAAACTCCGATTTGAAAATAAAATTTAGGCTTTAATATAATCAACAAAATTGATACAGTTGTCAAAATTATTACACCAAAACTTAAAGCCGCGGTAGCAGGAGCATTAAAATTTTCGGTATTAAAAATTGCAATATCCTTCAGAGGGATACTGCCGGAAAAGGGATCTTTTTCACTTCCGTTATATCTTGCGCCTGTTCCGGAAAGCGTATCCGCATTTATTACATATTGATGTTCATCGAATCCGTATTTCTGGGCCTTGCAAGTAATGACTTCGACTTTTTTACGTTTGTTATCTTTTAAGAATTCGTCTTTCGAAACAGTCTCAATACTATAGCAGCCGGTAAAATAGATAAATAAAACCGGCAGTAATACGCATACTATGATCTTCTTCATTTGAATCCTTCTCCCTCATCAACTATAATTATTTTATATTAATATTATCCGTAAAATAATATGCAGGAGAAAATGAGATATCTAAATTTGTTAAAGTTTCGAAATAGAAGCTCGACAAATTCAAAATATTAAGCATGCTTTCGGCGGACAATGAGCCTGCCGCGCCGTTGACCGACAATTCAACATCCTCTTTTTTAAAATGTGCTTCGCTGACAGAAATAATCATTAGGGAAAAAACCATAGATAAGATCAAATACTTGTCCATGTTCAATCTCCTTTTAACATGATTAAATTTATTTCATCCGGAAATTAAACAAGTCAAGGTTTTTAAATGTCAGCGAATTGTAAGATAAA
>JBJKOY010000071.1:0-2137 GCA_046706945.1 Ignavibacteriaceae bacterium
GGCTTTAAAAAAGGTCCGGATTATATCGATGCCGCCTGGCTGAGTCTGGTCCTCGGTAAACCGGCAAGGAACCTCGATTCTTATATGATGGGATTTCGAAAAGTTCAAGGATCATTCTTACGCCATGCCGCGGGCGACGGTATAAATATTATCGAGGGGAACAGGGGACTCTTCGACGGCGTTGACAGTAAGGGAATACACAGTACCGCGGAGCTGGCAAAAGCGCTGAATTCACCCGTCATTTTAATACTGAATGTTTCGAAAGTTACCCGTACGGCAGCGGCGTCAATTTTGGGATGCAAAAATCTCGACCATAAATTAAGGATTAAAGGCGTAATACTGAACCGAGTATCCGGGGAAAGACACGAAAGAGTTTTAAGAGACTCGATTGAAGAAGTAACCGGGATCCCTGTTGTAGGGTCGCTTCCCAAACTGCCAGGCAAGCTGGTTTTACCATCGAGATATCTCGGACTTGTAACCCCGGGAGAATTCGAACAAAACTCTTTGTTCATCAATGAACTGGAAGAAGTAATTAAAAATAACGTCGATTTAGAGAGGATATTAAACACTGCTAAAAAAGCGCCTCCATTTTTACCCGGAGAACCGGATTATAAAGAAGAAGAAAACGGTTTTAAGCGGGAGGGCGTTAAGATAGGATATTTTAAAGATAAGGCATTTTCGTTTTATTACCCCGAAAACCTTGAAATGCTTGAAGCGAAAGGTGCCGAATTGGTCCCGATATCATCCATCCACAACAGGTACTTTGACGTCCTCGATGCTCTTTATATAGGCGGGGGATTCCCGGAAATGAACCTGAGCAACCTTACCGCAACCCAGGCATTGATAGCAGCGATCAAAAAGCTGGCCGAAGACGGGCTGCCTATTTATGCCGAGTGCGGCGGGCTGATGTATCTGGCAAAGGAAATAGTCTGGAAGGAGAGAAAGTATCCGCTTTCCGGCGTACTGCCTATAACCATTAATATATATAATAAACCGCAGGGACACGGCTACTGCGTGATGAAGGTTGATAATGAAAATCCGTTCTACGAAGTAGGAACAGTAATAAGAGGACATGAATTTCATTATTCCAAAATAAACGATTATGACCCGGAAATAAAAAGCTGTCTCAATGTAACCCGAGGCGTGGGATGCTTTAACGAAAGGGACGGATTGACGTATAAAAATGTATTTGCAAGTTATTTGCACGTTCATGCTTTGGCCACGCCGGAATGGGCCGACGGAATGATTAATTGCGCGGTGAATTATAAAGATTTAAAAACTTCCCGTTTTGTCGGGATAAATTAAAAGGCAAATGAAATGGCAAAACAAAAAGAATTAAACGAAAAATTGTTGGCCGCTTTGAAAAAATGGCAGAAAGTTGAAGATCAATCGGTAGAGTCAACGTCTGAAATTATTTCGAAAACTAAAAATCCCGTTGTCCGGCAGGTAATGGAAATTATCAGGCAGGACTCCGCCATGCATAAAAAAGTACAGCAATTGATCATAAACAGTTTCGAAAAAGAAGCGATTTATTTATCGCCCGAGGAACTGGAGGAAGTCTGGAAAATGGTGGAAAAGCATATCGAGCTTGAAAAAGAAACCATAAGGCTGGCCGAAGAGTCAAGAAAGAATTCCCGTAATTTCGTCGTTCGTTACTTGCTGGGATATTTAATGACCGACGAGAAAAAACATAATGATATTCTGCAGCAGATGGAAGATATTAAATCCGGCATATATCCGTATGCGTAGTTCAGGCGCCGGTAATTAAATTTAATTTGTTTTCGGAAATTAAGCAGTTGTATGGAGTGTAGTTTATGGCAAAGCTAGTTAAAAAGTCAAAGAAACCTTTGGGAGGTTTAACATCCCGTTCTTCGGGGAGTTCGTCCGTGGAGACTTCTCCGCTTCGCCCGGTTCAGGTTCTTAAAACCCCGCCTTGCTCTAACGGATGCCCGAACGGAACAAATATAAGAGAATTTATAACGACCATTAGTCAGGCTGAAGATTGCGGGAAGACCGATAAGCAGGCATTCGAAGAGGCGTGGACAATTCTGACGGAAAAAAATCCGTTCCCCTCGTCGTGCGGAAGGGTTTGTCCTCACCCGTGCGAACTTGAATGTAATCGCAGCCACAAAGACGG
>JBJKOY010000072.1:0-9760 GCA_046706945.1 Ignavibacteriaceae bacterium
GGCATGTGAAGCAGCTTGCTGAACGGGAAATAAGATATCAACGAACAAACTAGGAATAAATGAATATAGAAAAGAACTCCTATCCCTTCGGGTACAGCCGGGTGAAAAGTGAACAAACCGACGGCAAGTTCTTTCACTTTTACGACATCCACCCTGTCGAAATAGCGCATTAAAATTCCGGTTAGAACGATGCCGATAATCAGGAACAGGGGAAAGTAATCGGTTGCTAATGAAATGTACCTTAACTTCGGATCTATTATTCTTCTGAAAATTAAAAACAACAGGGCCGCCGTGATTAGAACATCCGTAACATAAAGTACCGGCAGGCCTACCTGAAAAAATCCGTCGATGTTCTGGAGCATCAAGACAAACGACGGGATGGGCTCGGTAAAAAGTCTGAAATGCCTGATGACGATAACAAGCAGGGACCAATGAAAAATTAATGCGCCCAGCCAAAGGTACTTGCTGCTGCCGTATGTTAATCTCGGCCCGTCCCTTAGTTCCGCTTTCGTGTTTCTGAACAACGACCTGAAAAAAAAGATTTCGAGAAACATTCTGCCTGCCACTCCCAGGATAGTATGCGGGCTGTCAAACCTGCTGTTTTTAATCCACGGAAGGGATTTCTGCTGACCCGCGACGGTCGGGATTTTAAACGGGACCGGCGACCTGGACCATTTTACCACCTGGACGATAATGCCTGCAATAAACACTGTAAGGGCGATATAGGGCAGAATTACCCCGAATATCAAATCAAGTTTAAGGGTACCGGCGCCCACAATTCCCGCAATTATTAAAATCGTAACGGCCGAAAGAGAAAAGAAAATTTTCATTGTATCATCTGTAATTATGTTCAATAATAATTCAATAGCTCCGAAAAATTTATCTGCAGTACTTAAAGCCTGGCTGCATGTAATGCACGGTTGCATGCGCTGCATGATTGCATGTTTCAAATACAGAATGTTCCATTATTCTCATGCATCCTTGCAATCATGCATCCGATTACCAATTTATTTCCGAATAAGCCTGAAGCTATTCATGCGGACCGTCGTACAGCATTCTCGCTTTTATCTCGTTTATCCTTATTTGATGAACCTTTTCCCTGGCTTCCGTATAAAGATCGAAAGCATACAGAATAACATTATCAATACCGGATTCTATTTTGATAAATTCTTCGAATGATTTCCAATCCTTGATTTTATTATCAAGCTCATCAATAATAATTTTCTTCAGTGATAACATAATTCCGGCGGCCTGCGACGGAGTAAAATCCTGAACGGCCCGTATCTTGATTATATCCGTTAAAGCGTCTTTAATTCTTTCAAGACTGCCTTCATTCAGGATTTCGTTAAGAATTTTTTCCGCCCCGGCGGAAACCGCAAAACCGACCGGATTACTGAACCTGTTCTTCTGCAGTCTTAAAAAATTTGAAGTCTCCGCCGGATATGTATCGGTAATCGACTTAATCCATTTTTCCAAAACCGCGGATTTGTTTTTTATTAAAATTTCTCTAATCATCGAGCGTAATTTTTCTTATACGCATCCCGTCGGTTTGGCCAGGCCTGCTACTTTGCAGGCGCCTTTTGCGGGCCCGGAGGGATACAATTCGTAAATTTCTTTCAGCGAGAAACCCGTCTCCTTGCAAACCTTGCGAATCATCGGGGCTATCCCGAATTTTTTATAATACTCACGCAGGTAATAAACGATCTTCCAGTGAGCTTCGGTCATATTTTCGATGTCTTCGGTAGTAGCCAATGCTTTCGCCACTTCCTCGGTCCATTCTTCGGGTTTCTGAATGAAACCGTCTTCGTCGACTTCGATCTTCATATCTTTATATTCAAAATACGGCATAGTACAATCCTATAATTTATTTAAGAAAAAATATTTAATATTTGAATTTCCTGATTCTCTAAAGCAGATTACGCTTTCGGTTTTTTTATCATTTTATTAACAAATTGTGCATCCATTCATGCAATCATGCATTCATGCATCCATATTTAGTTTCATCTCATTTCAATATACCCGCACGGACAGTTTTCAGCACACTTTTTACAGCCGTTGCAGAAATCCAATTTAAATTTGTAGGCATGATGTTTTATAACGGGCTTTACGATTACCTGGTCCTGGCAATAACTCCAGCATGTTCCGCAGTCGAAACACGAACCGCAGCTCATGCATCTTTTTGCCTCGTCGATAACCTGCTGCTCCGTCAAAGCCGAAGTAATTTCAAGATCCGGGTTTTGCAATCTCTCTTCCGGTTTGAGTTTAAAAGGTTCGTTCCTCAGCTTGCTTTCATAATAGCTCAATATAACTTTGTCGTGCGTAATTACCGTGAGTTCTTCTTTCTTTTCGGGCTGGATATTCCGGAACCGGTTATGAATAGTTTCCGCCGCCAGCCTTCCGTCGTATATGGCTATCGTAACCAAGCCGAGTTCAAGCGCGTCACCGCCCGCATACGTATTGAAAATCTTGGTCATATGTTCTTTATCGGTCCGTATCCAGTCCTTGCCTTCCCTCAGCATTTCAAGTCCGTTAAACTCCGGTTCCTGGCTTATTGCCGCGATAACCGTAGACGCATCCAAAAAGAAAAAGGAATCGGCAACAGGGACGGGTCTTCTTCTCCCGGATTCGTCGGGTTCGCCCAGTTCCATTTTCTGACATTTCATCCCGGTTACCGTTTCGCCGTTCTTTTCGAAATCCACGGGGGCGGCGAGAAACTCGATCTTTATTCCTTCCTCTTCCGCACCGACAATCTCTTCTTCGATTGCAGGCATCTCTTTTCTAGTACGTCTGTACACGATTGTTACATCCGCGCCCAGCCTTTTTGAAACTCGCGCGGCGTCAACCGCCGTATCTCCGCCTCCGACAACCAGTACTTTGCCGCCTACTTCGACGGTTTCTCCCGAGTTGATTTTATTTAAAAATTCGGTTCCCGTATAAACGTTCGAAGCCTGTTCGTTGGGGATTCCCAGCAGTCTGCCTTTATGAGCGCCGATTCCCACAAATATGGCGTCGTAATTTTTCTGCAGCTCTTCGTAAGGAATATCCTTTCCGACCGCGCAATTGCAGTTGATTTCAACACCGAGATCTTCAATCCTTTTTATTTCCTTATCCAGTACATCCTTCGGCAGCCTGTAATTGGGTATACCGTATCTCAGCATCCCGCCAGGCTTGGAGAAAGCTTCGAACACCTTGACCCGGTACCCCCTTCTGGCCAATTGGTATGCGCACGACAAACCGGCAGGGCCCGACCCGATCACAGCTACTTTCTGGGGATATGCTTCGGTCGATATCATCTTTAATTTAAAATCGTTTTCCAAAGCGTAGTCGCCGACGAATCTTTCAAGATTATTTATTCCCACTGACCCGTCTTTATGATTGCGATTGCATTCAAGTTCGCACGGGTGGGGACAAACCCTTCCGCACGACGAGGGGAACGGATTCTTTTCCGTCAGGATCGTCCATGCTTCTTCGAATGCCTGCTTATTTGATTTTCCGCAGTCTTCCGCCTGACTAATGGTAGTTATAAACTCTCTTATGTTTGTTCCGTTCGGACATCCGTTCGAGCAGGGCGGTGTTTTAAGGACCTGAACCGGGCGAAGCGGAGAAGTCTCTACCGACGAACTTCCTGAAGAACGGGATGTTAAACCTCCCAAAGGTTTCTTTGACTTTTTAACTAACTTTGCCATAAACTACTCTCCATACAACTGCTTATTTTCCGTAAAACAAATATTAATTTATCCCGACTAGCCGGGAGGTTTTTAATTCTTTATAATTCACCGCGCAATTAATCATTCCGTCCGCCCATTCCGGCGTCGCCAAAGCGTGAACATGCAAATAACTTGCAAAAACATTTTTATACGTCAATCCGTCCCTTGAATTAAAGCATCCCACACCGCGGGTAACATTGAGGCAGCTTTTTATTTCGGGGTCATAGTCATTTATTTTGGAATAATGAAATTCATGTCCTCTTATTACGGTTCCTACTTCGTAGAAAGGATTTTCTTTGTCAACCTTCATCACGCAGTAGCCGTGCCCCTGGGGTTTATTATATATATTAATTGTAATCGGCAGAACGCCTGAGAGAGGGTACGTTCTTTCCTTCCAGACTATTTCCTTCGCCAGATACATCAGGCCGCCGCATTCGGCATAAATAGGCAATCCGTCTTCTGCCAGTTTCTTGATCGCTGCTATCAATGCCTGGTTTGCGGTAAGGTTGCTCAGGTTCATTTCCGGGAATCCGCCGCCGATATAAAGAGCATCGAGGAAGTCAAAGTACATGTTGTGGATAGACGATATCGGAACCAGTTCGGCGCCTTTCGCTTCAAGCATTTCAAGGTTTTCCGGATAATAAAACGAAAATGCCTTATCTTTAAAATAACCGATCTTCAAGCTCTCCCGTTTAACTCCCTTTTCTTCTTCTTTATGATCCTGTTCTTCAGGCTCAAATGAAGGCGATTTTTTGGCTATGCTTAAAATCTTCTCCACGTCAATATTATTTTTAATTACATCTTCCAGTTCACTCATGAACAAAGAGTTTTGTTCAAACTCCCCCGGAGTTACAAGTCCCAGATACCTAGAGGGTAAAACCAGCTTGCCGGGCAGTTTGGGAAGCGCTCCTACAACCGGGATCCCGGTTACTTCTTCGATCGAGTCTCTTAAGACCCTTTCGTGTCTTTCCCCGGATACGCGGTTCAGTATTACGCCTTTAATCCTTAATTTATGGTCGAGATTTTTGCATCCCGATATTAAAGCCGCCGCAGTACGAGTAACTTTCGAAACATTCAGTATTAAAATGACCGGCGAATTCAGCGCTTTGGCGAGTTCCGCGGTACTGTGTATTCCCTTGCTGTCAACGCCGTCGAAGAGTCCCCTGTTCCCCTCGATAATATTTATACCGTCGTCTGCGGCATGGCGTAAAAAAGATCCTTTAATTTTTCGAAACCCCATCATATAAGAATCGAGGTTACGTGCAGGTTTACCGAGGACCAGACTCAGCCAGGCGGCATCGATATAATCCGGACCTTTTTTAAAGCCGGCGACATCCAATCCCATGCTTTTAAAACAAGTTATAAGTCCGCAGCTTACTACGGTTTTGCCCGAGTCGCCGGACAAACCGCTGATCACTACTCTTGGAAAGTTTTTCGCGTTCATTATGCATTAATTCCGTCTAAGATAATCGGGACAACGACCTAGCCGGAGGTTGGGCAGTTGGGTATAAGGTATAGGTTATCGGGTATAAGTATTATTAATTAGGAAATACATTAAAAATATTTTTTATATACCTAATATCCATATACCTTATACCATTATACCTTATACCTATGACCGGACCTCCTTAATTCTCGGCGCCTTCTTTATGCGGAATTTCAATAA
Source organism: Ignavibacteriaceae bacterium (assembly GCA_046706945.1). Classification (GTDB taxonomy): domain Bacteria; phylum Bacteroidota; class Ignavibacteria; order Ignavibacteriales; family Ignavibacteriaceae; genus FEN-1297. The sequence goes on from JBJKOY010000072.1 coordinate 5,374, forward strand.
AACTTCCGCCGAAATAAGTATAGACGCATTTACCGCTTTCTATCAGTTCCCTGATAGCTGACTTAACCATTGCCTTATCGCATTTGTCTCCGAACAGCTCGGTAACTGCTTTGGTTAAATCCGTGGCTTTCCACTTTTTTTGTCCCATACTGTCTTTAATCATCCTGTACATAGCATCGGAAACTTCTTCAACTGTTACTTGATCAGCCATAATAGTCTCCTTTTAATAAGTCAAATGTGCCGAACGTTTAAATGTCAATCCGGCATGTTTGAAATCGTCAATATGTTCTTTCTCGAACGGAATACCCGTCATTCTGAAGAACCTCGGCCATCCGATCCGGTTTATCCATTCGCCCATCCTCTCGTAGGGCTGCGCATCCTTTGCCCATACTTCAACAAGATTTTTAACCGCGTCCACAACTTCCGGCCATCTCGGCGGATTGTTCGGCAGGAACGGGATAGCAAGCTTTGAGAACATGGGTTCGCTCCTTGCGTTCGAAACCTTGCCTCCCACCCAGATCGAAACACCGTCGTTTAACGGATCGTTCAGCGGCATTGCCGGACAAACGGTATAGCAATTGGCGCAGAACATGCATCTTTCTTCGGTAACTTCGACGGACGGTTTTCCGTCGAATGTTGCCGGTTTAATGGCGGCGGTAGGACAGGCGGAAACAACCGACGGGATCTCGCACATAGCATTTAATTTGTCGCGTTTTACCTTGGGCGGACGCCTGTGAATACCGAGTATCGCAATGTCCGAACAGTGAACCGCGCCGCACATATTCAAGCAGCAGGCCAGGGCGATGCGGAGCTTCGCAGGAAGCTTCATCTCGGTAAAGTATTCTATAAGCTCGTCCATCACCGATTTAACTATTCCAGATGCATCCGTTGCCGCGGAATGGCAATGCACCCAGCCTTGAGTATGTACTATGCTGGAAATGGAATTGCCCATGCCGCCCACAGGATGTCCCAATGCGCGCAGATCGTTTATCAACGGTTCGATCTTGGTTTCGTCCGTCAGCAAGAATTCAACATTGTGACGGCTTGTAAATCTTAAATAACCGCCGCAGTATTTATCGGCCAGGTCGGCATAGATGCGGATTTTATCTATACTAATCAGTCTCGGCGATCCTGCCCTTACTGTAAATAATTTTGCGCCGCTTTCGGATACGTGCACCATAACCCCGGGTTTTAATATCTCATGATATTTCCATTTACCGTAATTTTCCTTTATGATCGGCGGTAAAAACTTTTCATAATGCGGCGGACCTATATCGGTTAACCTTTTCTTTTTCTCTTCAGCCATTTTTTTATTCCTTATAGAATGTAATTTTAAATTTCAAAGTTTGATTAAAAAATTACTTTTCTTCTTCCTCTTCTTCTTCTTCTCCGTCTTCTTCGTAGTACTCCTCATAGAAGACGTACGGGTTCTCTCTGGGATGCGCAACCATCTCGGGAATGGGTTCCACACCGATGGCATCCAGGAAATTACCCATGCCTACTCTTTGAATAAATTCGCCTACCCTTTCCCGGTTTTTACCGTTTTCAGCCCAGACCTCGTGAATTCTATCGACCAGGTCGATCAGCTCATCGTAAGGCGGTTCGAGTTTTATAAACGGGACTAAGACGGATGAAAGCAGCGCACCCTCTACGATCGGAGCTTTCGAACCGATCAAGATGCAGGCGCCCCGTTCCTTGCCCGGTGAAAGAGCCTTGGGCATCGTATTTATGCAGTGCATGCATTTCACGCACGATTTATTGTCTATCGATAATTCTTTTCCGTCCCAGTCCATGCACTTGGCCGGGCAATTATTTACCACGTCTCTTTGTATATTCATACCGGACTCGGCGTATCCGGTAACCGCGGCTTTGTCTACCTGTATATCGTCTTTCCATGTTCCGATGATCGACATATCGGCTCTTGCAACCGCCGCAACGCAATCATTCGGGCAGCCGGACATTTTAAATTTCCATTTATACGGAAAAGCGGGCCTGTGCAGCTCGTCCTGATAGTGCATGGTCAAGAAATAAGTTAATGCCATGGTATCGTAGCAGGCCCATTCGCAGCGGGCTTTGCCGCAGCAGCAGCTCGGGGTTCTAACATCCGAACCGGAACCGCCGAGATCGAAACCCAGTTCCGTCAGTTCGCCGAATATCGGTTCCAGTTCTTCTGTTCTCGTTCCGAGAAAAACTATGTCGCCGGTAGAGCCGTGCATATTTGTAAGCCCGGATCCGTGCTTCTCCCAGATATCGCATAATTTTCTCAATACGTCGGATGTATAGAACCAGCCTGCGGGCTGATTAATACGCAGGGTATGAAAGTGCGATACGTTAGGAAATTCTTCCGGAAGGTCGGAATACCTTCCGATAACTCCTCCCCCGTAACCGAGTACTCCGACTATTCCGCCGTGTTTCCAATGACCGATCTTCTCGTTATATGAGCGTTCAAGCTGTCCAAGCAAATCGTTAGCCATCGGATTCTTATCGGCTGCAGTCTTTATTTCCTTAACAAAACTAGGCCAGGCACCTTTTTCGAGTTCATCTAATTTCGGCGTCTCGCGTTTTTTCTCAGCCATTTTGACTCCCATATTTTAATGTATTTGTTTTGGTTTATTAAACTTTTATTCAGAATATGAACGGACAAATATCATATTTAAGAATTCATCTTTGTTACGAAAAATTTTTGCGATATATTCCGTCCGACCGTACCCAAGCCCTTATTTATGAGCTTCCGAGGCATATTCATTCAGAATATCCGCAAAACTTTTATTCCAAAATTCGGTTAAAAATTAAAGAAGCAACGAAGGAAATACAATAAAAAACCGGGTTTTGTAATCTATGTGTTGCATTGTTAATATATTAAAAGGAAAGAAGATATAAAGGACAGGACATGCTACCGGGGATTTGCCCATTTCATTTTATGGGGATATGAACGGCGCGTACCGCAAGTTCGACAATGAACGTCCGCATTTCCGGGCTGTCTATTGGGAGGTTCAAAGGAACAGGCAGAGTACCGCAATTGAAATTCTTAAAATGTGTTTCATGCGGATGCTGCAGGTACAAAGACAGTCTGCTGAAACCTATGGGCATAGGAACCAGCATCCACCATGCAATCCATCCATTAATTATCGGCCAGGGTTCATATTTAATCATATGAAACTTTTCAAATCTCTTTTGAAAGGCCCTGAGAAGTCCCTCAAAACGTATAGTAGGTTTTTTATTAACTCTTTCCTGCAGGCGGTTGAGGAAATAATCCCTTGAATTAAGAACAATCTGCTTCATCCTTTTATCTTTGAAAATCACCAGATAATTTGCAAGCTGGCAGGTCTGGTTGACCTTGTAGGCAGTTATGGCTTCCAGGATTAATTTTTTTATATCGGGCTCAAAATACAGCTCGTTCTTAAGCTGTTTGTCGTAGCAGGCGCGCGTAAAATTATTGAACGTAGTTGAATAAGGAAAAACGATCTTCAAAGCGTCTTCGATTGTTTTGAAACCGTAAGACATAAATGTGGGGCAGACAAACCCGCGGCAATTCATTCGATCCAGCAGTCTGGTCCATACCTGGGTAGAGTCTCCCTTGGCAAGTTCAAATCCGAGCACTACCGTGGATAATGCGTCTATTGCAAAAGCGACAAACATCGAGTTCTCCTTGTTGCTGCCCGAATTGCATTTGAATTTTTTCCCGACGAGATGAATTAGGCGCGCTTCGTGTTTCGGAGTACATGCATCCAGATACTCTTCCCAGGAAGAACAGCCGACCAGATATTCTCTTATTTTTTGATTTATTCTAATGGGCGAACTGTGATAAATCGAACGAAGGTCCCTGTAAGAATAGCCGCTTAAATATGCTTCCGTAAGAGCACCTATATCAGGAGCAGGTTTCGCAACTTTATTCTGCACCCAAGTTTTATTGCAGAATAAACATCTGTAACGCTGAATATCGGCGGAAGTCTTTCCGTGCTTAATTATTTTGGAACTGTTACAGAATGGACAATTTATTCCCGTTTTAATTACATCATGCATAATATAAATAGGATTTATATTTTATTCTTGTACAAAATTCAAAATACGTACCATTAAAAAAATGTTGAATTATTCAGTTTGGAGTAATAAGTATTTAAAATATTATCAGAAATGAAAAATATTTTGTCTCTGTTGAGAGATTTAACGGTGTTTTTAGGAAGGAGTTAAATTTATATCAGAATCCGATATAATATATAAAGTAAGTTTGAGACTTTAATTGTTAATTAATTTGCCGAACAACAAATTTAAAACTTACGCAAGGATTTGAATTTTAAAATCTGATAATTGATATTTGATAATACTTTGGTGATAATAATATTTTGTTCGAAACAAGTAAACTTAAAACAATTGCAGGTAATTAAAG
>JBJKOY010000073.1:0-9999 GCA_046706945.1 Ignavibacteriaceae bacterium
TTCGATGCTCCCGCCAAATGCTGCCCGCCCGTGGCTGCACCCCATGACCATAAACCGACTGTAACTTCCGGGATACTAAATAAAATACTGGCTACCAGTTCATTTAGTCTCTGTATTTCCTGAAATATAAGCGTACTGTTCAACTTATCAATATATTCGGTTTCCTTGTCATTTTTAAACTGTCTGCTTGCATAATAGTCGCGCTTTGCCAGTGAAATATCCCTGGCCCTGTTTAAACCGTCCAAATTTTGATTTGCTTCATCCAATTGAGCTGCTTTAATATCTCTAACTGCGTCCAGCATATTCAACTCATGACCTGAACGGATCAGGGCGAGCTGTTCGGCATCTTTTTTCTCCAAAGCGGAGAGCAGTTCGCCGCCCAAATTTCTTACGTCGCCGCATATTTCGTTTGCACGCTGAAAAAGCACTGAGAAACGGTAATTGGGGAGTGAGACGTTCATATCGTTCAGTATAATGCTTAAGTCGAGACCTGCTGCGGCAGCAGCTACCAGCAGCGCCGGATTTAAAGGAGGTTCAAACAACGGAAGCTGTTGAGCTGCTCCCTGAATGTTAAGGCAATGACGAATCTTGAACAACCGGTCGGCAACGGTATCCCAATATCCGAGCAAATTATCGTTTCTCGGTATGCAAAACAGCGGCATCATTACGGAATCGATCGAACCGTCCGTAGAATTTGAACCGGATAAAGAAAAGAATGATTGGACCGCAACCTTTGCATTGCTGAAGCTGTCAAGTTTATTCATTATGTCCGAAAAAGAATTCTCGGTAGGAACGGCCCTGGCAGGGATAAGCTCAGGTTTTTTACCCAGCATATTCGCGGCCGTAACGTATAATAGGGTCGCTTCGTTGATAGTCTCAAGTGTGTCCTGCTGGAAAAGCTGGTCGCCCCAGGCAATTAAGTTGTCGATATATTTCATAACCGTTGAACGCATGAAAGCCGAAATTCTTAATCTTGCAACCGCGTACGGATTAAATGGATTCTGCTCCCAGTTATTTAATTGTACATCGAGATCACCCGAAGCATTATTAAGTATGTCCTCGATCGGAAGAATGCCTTTTTCAATCTCATCCTTAAAAGGTTTTGTTATCCAAAATTTTTCCGCCCCCGCGTTATATTGTGAGGATGCCCGAGTCGGATCAAAAATATAGTGGAACCATTTTCTCGCATCTTCAAATTTTTGATTTTGCGAAAGTCTTGAAGCAACTAATAAAGGAATATGAAAAAATAGTTCCCAGTTGTAAATTGAATACATACCGCCGTTGCTGAAATCAATGTTTTCAACCGGGTACGGGGTTTGGACTAATGCAGTCGGATCATACGCTCCGTTATGAATAAAGACAGGGGCATCGGCCAGGTTTTGTATACCGTCCTTATATTTTCCGTCGATATCAAGAACCATATTTTTATAAAGGCCGTCAATTCCGGAAGAATTTAAAGTTTTAATCAAATCGCATACATAAGGATGATAGAAAGTCTGAAACTTATAAAACCTGGTAAAGAAATAAACCGGAAATACGGGGACGAACGGAATAAATTTTTCCGTACTAGATACCATTCCGGAGGAAATTGCGAGGGGGGCAGGATTTTCGAAAGTGCTTGAAACTGAAATATCCCGCAATTGTAATTTTAACGGCACAACAGGTTCAACCGGTTTTCTTGCTATCAGCAGCCCATGTGCAAGCAGTGACGGATTATCGAATAAATTTCTATTGAAGCCGCCGGTTGAATATGAATAAAAATTGTTATGACCGTTATCGTAAAAGAAATTCGAAGGCTTTGAAATTTCAATTTCATGGTGATCCGGAAGCAGTCTGAATTTGCCGGGTGTATTATTGAAAAGCGTTGAGCTGCCGACGCTGCCTGAATTGCCGTATATACCGCTGTTATACAAAGTTAAATTATCGTTTCTCGATTCATCCACAAACATTTGATTATCGACCGCTCCTTTAAGAGAACTTATTTCTACCTGCTTCAGCCCGTCTATATTAGGATCGACATTTTTAACCGAAGGTCCATTATGGCAGCCGTCAAAATAAAACGCACCGAATCTGTTATCCTGTGTATTGCCGTACCCGAATGTTGTGGATGCAAATAACCGTATATACAGACCCTCGCTGCCTATGAAGGAGCTGAATGAATATAGCCCCGGATCGCCGCCGGTATAATAAATGCTCTCCGGGACTGTTCTGTGGTCAACAACCTTCATTTCTTGAACCGTCAGCGTTTCTTTCGAAATTTTCTTCGGAGCCCATTTCCCGTTCTTGTATTCGCTCCAAGCCAGTTTTACTTCAACGTATTTGGGAGAAGGCGGAATTTGTCCGGGAGATGAGGGTACGGTAAAACTTCCGGAACCGTTATCCTGCTTCTCGCTGAATAATCCCCAAAATATCATCAGCCGGTTATTCCAGACTACCGGAAGGGCTTGGTCACTGTCTATGTCAAGTTCTACTTTTTCCCATGCTGACCAGACTGAATTCTCCTGCCGGGTATAATAATATTGATGGGGTACGGCCCTTGTTCTCCCTATTACATGAATTACTCCCGTCAGACTGTCAGGGTAAATGCCTGCCATTTCAAGATTTGCAACGGTATCCAGCTCTTCTAGGTATTCCATTAAAGCCTCTCCGGCAATTTCGTCGGTAATATCATTTTGTTTCAGCTTCGATTCCAAGTCTTTGAAGAAAGGCGATTTATCGTCGCGCAGTTCGGGCTCGATCCAGTTTTCGGGATACAGGAAAATTTTTCGATTGGCTTCCCATACCCTGTATCGGCTGCGCCAGGTATTCCATTGGTAGGCAAAATCGCTGCTCAAGTTGATTCCGTTTTCAAGGTTCATCAGGCAGCGGTCTACATACAATTGTACGCTGCTTATCGCCTGTTTAATCCTGGAAGTCATCATACATGCATCCATTTCCGGATCGATCAGGAAGTAAGCATACAGTGAATTTACGTCCGAGATGTTATTACTCTGCCTGAAGGAAACCATATCCGTACCGGGTGATGTTAAAATGTAACCGACGAGTGCATCTCTTCTTCTCATTCTTAATTGATTGCTGATTGGCTTAATAACGCTAAGCCATGTCTGAATATCATATTTAGCTTTAAGCAGACTAAGCGCAATGTCCGCTTCGGCAGAGGTAGGCGCCGGAACTGTTAACTTTGCAATATTATCGGGAATGCTCCCCAGGCCGTCTGCCGTATACGCGCACCCGATAACCGCAAGCAAAACCGATCCGTCCAGAAAATCCGACGGGAATTTAAATTTAAGAAACCCGGTATCGTTTATGTCTGTTCCCGAACCTATAAGGAATTCGAGGGCCGTTTGAGTCAGCCCGCTTAAATTAATTAATGAATCGACGAAATCCTTTTTAGCACTCGTATTGTTTAAGATCGGAAATTCCAACAGGTTGTACCAGTCGGAAACGGGCGATGTCAATTTATTTCTAAAAAATATGATATTGTACAAATTTTTGAAGCCCGGGAACAATGCGCTACCGGATTGAGATACCGGAAGGTTCCAGACCCCGTTTATATTTAGGATTGATTCGTTATTTTGAAAATAAATAAATTCGTCATTTGTAATTTTAAGTTTATTCAACAGGCCCGAAATACGGTTCCAGGTATTGCCCAGCAAAATGTATGTGTTTACAAGATCCTGAAAGGCCCAGCTTACGCTGCCGGAATTATCGACGGTAAATATTGCGCCTTCGCTTGAAATAAATGCTTCATCTATGAACGGAGTAATGGCCGGCTTTGTATTATTCGCCGTATATTTTACAAGATTGTTCATCAATACATTTGTAATCGACGCATCGGTTTTAAAAGCGGCGGCAAGAGTGTCCGAAATAAATTTATTTTGATTCTGCAGTTTGTTTTTGGCCTGCTCGGCGGGCGTGCCGCCGACGGGCTGAAGCTGATCTATTTTCCGAAGTCCTTCTCTAATAGAAGTCAAAACCTTAGCGGTTCCGGTGATATCGATCTGGGGAGCGGCAACCGCGCCGGCGGCTAGAATATCATTTAAACCCGATACGGTATATCCGGAAGAACGTATGAGTGAAATCTTATCGGCGAAAATGAGAGTATCTCCTGTATGTCCGCCGCCTCCGAAAGGATTAACGGAGCAAAGGTCAATAGCGGTTATTAAATCGTTTATGGACAGCTTCAGTATCTTCGAAAGTAATTTATACCGATAGAGGGTGCTTAGATTTTCCAGTTTCAATTTCCCGTCGGTATAAGGAGCCGTACTCAGCGTATCGAAATCGCTCTGCGCAAGATTTAACGCGGCCGTTATTACATCCGATTTATCGGAGAGGTTACCCGAGAGTCCAAGCGGATCGGCGAAGGCAGGATCGACCGGGTTCGTGACTTTTTTATTTTGAAACAGACTTTCATATTGAGTCGGCAGGGCCGGCTGCTCTTCCTGCGAATGATCTACATAAACGTTCGTATCTATGTTCGACCATAAAACAAGCGCGTCCGGTATGCTTATATTATACCGCTCTTTTAATCTAGCGATATGCGAAAGCGGAATTATTAATTTTCCGTTCACGTCGCCGGAGAAATCTATTACGCCCAATGCCGTAAAAGCCGTATCGAGATCGAAAAGATCCCAGCCGGTTTTTTTCCAAAGCCTGATAAAAGGATTGACTTTAAGCGACTGGGCATCGGAAGATTGAAATTTCAGGTCAGCGATGTTGCATGTTGTTTGATCGGGAACACCGGGAACTATTTTTATACCGCGTTCCCCGTTTTTAAGCGGATTGATAAAATAACACTCCATTAATTGAAGCATTTCTATATAAGTAAGACCCGTATCATTCAGGAAAGCCGCAACATTCCCCAAATTAACCGGCAACGGCGTGGATCCGTTTACCAGATTCAGCTCATCCTGCGACAGCCGCAAATATTCGGCCGCAATATTAATGTCGTTGTATTTGTTGCCGGTGTGCTTCCCGTAAAACAATTCCATAAGTTTATACCGCTTTACTGAAAGCTTTTCGAGGTACAACCTCGTTTCTTCCAAAGCCAAATTCAACGGAAGGTTAAAATCGGAATTTGCGGTAAGTAATTTATCGTATGCGGCGGTATCGACATGCTCCGGAAATGCCGCAAGTTCGTCGGCGGAATTTGTGGTTTGAAATTGCGGATATGTCGGCGCCCCGTTTACTACCACCGGCGGTACGGGAGCAATAAGGTTTTCCAGCAGCTCGTTAACGAGATCTATATAAGGCAGGGGCGTATTCGTATTTTCGCATGTAAGCAGTATTTGAATTAAATCGGGTCTGCGATTAATGAGTTTATTATATGCATCATCCGGGTGATATTTCTGCAGAAGGTTTAGTATATCAACAAAATAAGCAGAAGGGCTGTAAACGGAGAGACAATGCTCGCACTGACAGTTGGTGTCGCCGAACAACGATTCGTAATCGGGAGAGGCGTCGTTGGTCAGCCCGTTGATTACGTATACGGGAATATCGTTCCTCATCTTAAGGCTCATAGCCAGAACCGTAGAACGCTTGTCGATTTGAAGAGCTTTATTGTATATCGCCGAAGCGGCTGCGCCGTCCATAGTTCCGGAAAACTTTTCCGCGAACTGCGCGGAAGAATATTTGCTCACGATGCTTGTTGCTGAATCTATCCCGTCTAATCTTAGAGCACTCATCACGCCGTAGTCGCCGGTTATTTTGTACAGCCGGTTAATTACGGTAAGTCCTTTTTTCAGTCCCTCCTTATCCTTAATCCCGGTTAAATTCGATTTATTGAAAGCACTGTTGATGTTGTTGTTTTTTAAATCATAGTCGGTATTGTTGGCCAAAAAGGTTTGTAAATCGGCCTTGGAGTTTTTAAAAGCATTGCTGCCGTCTTTACTGAGCCGGTCGGCAAATACTTGAACGGGAAACAGCGAATTAACGAGCTTCATCAGCGCATCCGCGTAATTTGCCGACTTCTCTTCGGGAGTATTACCTGTTATGCCTTCCGGAAAATTTTTCAATTGGCCGGAGGCAACTAGTTTATCAATACGCGTATGCCAGTCGTCATACGTAAAAGAAGCAAAGCCGCTGATATCCTTTAGCGCCGGGTTCTGCTGCTGTTCGGTATAAAGTAATGCGGCAAGCGAAGGGACGTTATTCGTAAGAAGGTTAAGCTTCAAAGCCGATTGTATACCGCCAATCAATTTCGAATCGGTAAAGCCCGGCTGCTTTGAAAGCGTATCCCAGAAATTTTCGGGAGTACTTTCGTTATTCAGATAAACGCTCACGAATGTTTTCTGCAGCTTGGGATCAGGCAGCGCCGTGCCTATTACCTGTTTAAGAGCGGCGCTTTGATCGCTCTTACCGGAGAGTGCCGCACTGGCGGCGAGATTGTTTAAGACTTGAATAATCGTGCTTATTTGTTTGGGGTCGTTCCATTTTTCGGAGATAATATTTTCGTCTGCCGCGGTTTTTATCCCGCTTGTTATGCTATCGCTCTTAATAAGCAGCAATGCATTCAGGTCCGTAGGAAATTGCAGACGGAACAGACCGTAAAATATATCAGGGGCAATTTTTGTATTCCCCGACAATGTAAACGCTATAGGCAGCAGCGAGATCTTGGAGGCGTCTTCGCCGGTTTCGTTTGAAAGGAATGTTACATCCTTAAATTTAGTGTTTTCCTGCAGGTCGGCGATCGCGACTTTCTGAGGATCCGTCAGAGGTTTAATTTTTTGAACGAGCGCGTCGAATTCGTCGGGCGATTTAATAGGAGTATTGCCGATCTTAAAATCCAATTTGAAATCTGAGGGTACGTTGTAATAAACAGGCGATTCTCCGAGAAAAACTCTGCCGCCCTTTAAGACTCGAATAAAAACATCCGCAGTCTGATATTCGGAATCCGCATATTTTGTATTGTCATAGCTTATGCTGTAAAATCCTTTTGCATCTGTAACTGCCTGCCCTAGCAGTTGGTCGCTTCTTAAGTCCTTATCGTACGCCTGCACCGTTACACGTATCAACGGGACATTATTTGCGTCGTAAATAGTGCCGCTTACAGTATTAAAACTAACTGCTGCCATGCGAATCTCTCCTTATATTTCAAAACTAACCGATAATTTGCGAGTTATTATATAATATGGTTTATATTTCAAATTATAGATTAATAAAAAATTATAGTTCAATACTTTAATTTTTTTATATAAATACTATAAAGGTTTATTTGACGGATAAAGCATTTTCCAAATTTTAGCCATTTGTTCTTCGACAGCTTCAGCCGTTCTTGATGATAAATTAAAACCTTCTAAAATAAATGCACATCTAGAACACAAAGGAAATCCTAAGCCGGTTTTTGTACTGATGACGTCAAGAGTTATCATTTTTTTAGCTTCATCTAGAGTAATCTTTCTACCTAAACTTGCTTCTATTGCTTTAATTTGCCCGCCCACAGCTTTTATATCAGCATGATCATAAATTCCTTGAACCTTTTGATATCGAGTTATAACACTAGGATTGTTGTTTGATAACTCATTCGAAATATTTACCCTTTCCTGGAGAATAGTCGGTAAATCTTCATGTTCGGCTTGATTCAATCTCAATGTTGCATCGTCAGCTACATTGCTTGATGCAGTAGCAACAACAGGGCCTCCCTCTGCTTTACTGAGTGTTCTTTTAACAACATTCGCAAGCTCGTCTGCTGTATCTGTTGCAGTATTGCTAGCTACGCCTCCCCCGCTGGATACTTTAATATTCAAATTACCTGCGCCAACAAGTCCTCCGACAAAACTAGCAACTGTGCCAAAGCCACCGTCCGATCCTCCACTACTGGTGAGCATTCCGGCAACTGTTGAACCGATTATTCCTTTACCGATCATTTTTGCTAATTGTACACCTCCGTAATCTATATAAGCGTCTGCAAGAGGTATGGCTGCAACAATTCCTATTGTAATTTTTGTAAATAATTGCGCACTTTTGCTTGCGGCAATCATTATCTTTGTTGCGTGCTCCCATTCGGCAGCTTTTTTATTCCAGTAATCCTCGTATTTTTGATTAATAAATTGATTCCATTTTTCATTGAGCATTTCTTTTTGTTGAGCGGGATCAAGTGCCTCAGCATAGTTAATGCGTTCCAATTCAGACCAGGAATTATACCATTCTTTATCTCCGTGAGCTGTGCGAAACCTAATTTGTCGTTCAAATTCCTCCTGTGAATCTACATTAATCAAACCATTTATTATTGCCATAGCTAATGATTCATCCGGATTATTCGTACTAGTAACTAATGTTACATTTGGTTTATTGCCGGATGGATCTAAAAATAAGATTGGATTATTTGCCGCATATAAATATTGATTTAGGCCGCCTTTGATACCTTTTGGATCACAACTCATCCACCTCCCAATCCAAGGCAGATAATACCGCGCGGTGTGATAATTAAATCCCGTCTCTTCATCCCTTTCCATACCCGTATAACGGTATCTTTTTGCGGCTGCTTTAATGGCCGCGTTGTTCGCCTGGTAAGCAGTGGTGCCGTATGGATGATATTCTTCGTAGCTTATTACTTTTGCGGTATCGTCCAGTTCGAGTACGGCTGATCCGATATGATTGTGCAGCTGGTAGCGGGTAAGTCTTGTGCCTGCGGCTTCGGACGGATCCGGGGCATTATTAGTATTTTGTTTTACCGTTTCAATCATTACAAAGCGGTGCGGGCCGTCCATTAAGCTCAGCGATTCCCTTTCGAAATCGATGCTGTTTGCATTGTACGTGCGGTAAGTTTCATAACTGCCGATATATATGCGCTCTTCTTTTTTAGTTGGTACATTACCCTGCTTTGCGCTGTTCTCGGTTATCTTCCTTATACGCTGTCCCCCACCGTCGTATTGATAATAAGTGGTTTCGGGCGTCCCGCTGCCGGGATTAACTTTCTGCCTGACGCTCTTAACGAGTTCTTCTTGGAAATTCCAATCCATCTCTTCAAGATGCGGCATCGCAGTCATAAACCCGTGCTGAGGATGGTATGTATAGCTGTATGTTTGGGCGCCGACCTGCGTTGTCTTCAACCGGTTGTTATTGGTTTCGTAAGTATAATTTCTTGTCCAGTTGTTCCCGGACGATTGCTGTTTCACCTGAAGTATGTTGCCGGCGCCGTCGTATTGATAGCTTTGCGTATAGCTGCGTACGGCCGCTGGATCCCCCTGGTTGACCTGGTGAATAAAGGGGGCATCGTTCCAGTTGTCTTTGCCGTCGAAAGTAAGCGCGGCGTTGTTCTCCCTTCCGGTCGCTTGTACTAAACGGTAAACCGCATCGTATGTATATTCCGAAAGCCCGTCTGTTTTCTGGTTGTCGAAGAAGACGACGGGTACGTCTTTATCTTCGATGAATACGATATTGCCCGACGGGTCGTATGTATAATTCAAATCCTGCAGAGGATCGTTGTTCTGCCGTTTTGTCTCGAGCCGGATGAGGCGGAAGGTTTCTTTGTCGTAATAAAAATTCGAAGTAACGCTGCTGCCGTAAGTAATTTTATTTCTCTGGCCCTTTTCGTTATAATCTATATCGACAATATAATCCGAAGTAAGAGCCGGATTAATAAGTGATACGGTTTCGCTTTTTATAAGTCCGGTTCTGTTGTAAGAAGGAGTTGAGATGCTCCCGGCGGGCGAGGTCTGCTTTGTAATTCTTCCGACGGCATCGGTTTCCGCGGATGAAACAAATTCCTCCGTCTCGAGATCGCTGTCCAGGTTTGCATCCGTCCAGTCCGGTACGGATTTATATTACTTGAAAAGTTTTCGCGTAACGTTCTTCGGCTGTCCTTTAAAATCAAATTCTGGAGTAAGTATTACCCCGCCGGTATCGAAATGTTTAACCGGCCTGCCCAGAACATTTACGGCCTGAAGCGTCGCCTCGTTGCTTCTGTCGGGCAGAAGAAGACTTTCGCCGTATATAATCCTGTCGAAGATGTTATCCAGCGGGGACGTTCCGTCGCCGCCGATGATTTTGCTGTTAAGC
>JBJKOY010000074.1:0-2812 GCA_046706945.1 Ignavibacteriaceae bacterium
TGCCTTCCTTGTTGACATATGCGGGCATACCGTACCAGGTTTTTGCATAAATGTCCGGCGAACAGCCTTTAATGATTCCGTGAAGACGCTTTGCCATGGAATGATCCGGTTCCTGCATACCTGCGATCGCTTCAAGCGCCGCTTCTTCACCTTGTGCCTTATCTTTGTTTGCTCGCTCTTCCGCTTTCAATTCCTTAGCCCGGGCCTTTACGGCAGCTTTTTCTTCATCCGTAAATCCCCCGGCTTTTTTATTTATTGCTCTTTTCGTTTCGGTTTTGGGACTCATAGTGATCTCCTTAATTTTTATGATTGTATCTTATACTCTTTTAGGTATAGTGAAATATTCTTCATTTTTAAATGTCTTCCGCAGCAATTCGGGGTATTGTCCGAGGTTTCCGGTCAAGCATCATTCTGGCGGCAAAAGCCAAAAGTGCTATTCCGACCAATATGTTCATGACAAGCACTACTCGTGCCGTAAAAAACGGATGAAGATACCCGGCAACGATAATTAAAATTCCAAGGAAAACAAAAGTTGTCGATACCGCGCCTGCGGCAAACAGTATGATATCTTTTGTGTTGATGCCGCCTTCCGATATTTTTGAAGAGAAGACGCCTGCCCAGAACAAAATAGTCAAAGGGTTCGCAGCGGTCAGAACAATGCCTGCCCAAAAAGCATTTGATGTCGCGGCCGCAGACGATATTCCAAGTCCTGGAATTATGCCAATGCCGAATTCGGTAAGGATTATTCCTAAGCCAAAATAGGTCAGGATTACTACGCCGAAATATCTCATTATCCTTTTCGTTTGCGGTCTGTCGAGCATCGGACCGATACCTATGACGGCAAGCGACGCAAACAGAAAATCAACTATAGTTGCGGCCGCTACAGCGGAGAAAGCAGGAAATGCTCCTGCTTCAACCGCAACTTTCAGAACATAAAGACAGACAGGACCTACGGCAAATTGAAGCAGCAAGCCGAACCGGAAGCCTTTCGCAATCATATTTCAATCGTTCCTTTCAGTTCCTAGTTTTTAATCTACGCGACATCTTGAAGAATTGCAATAAATCACTTTCGCACCTATATCTGTTCCACGTGCAATACGTTGCCTTCGGGGTCTTTAAAATTAAACCATTTTACGCCGGACCCCGGACCGTGAAGGTCGTCTCCTATTTTGCTGACCTCGACTCCGTTTTTCCCGAGCTCATTGTGAGCCGCGGTAATATCCGAAGTCCCGAACCACAGCGTCATACCTCCGGGTTTAACATCTCCTCGAAAGGTAGTCAGCGTAATAGTAACTCCGCCGTCGGGCAAGGTTAACGATACCCACCAGTGATCATCGTCCTGGCGGTAGTCCGCGGCTATGTTGAAACCGAGTTTATCCGCATAAAAAGCTTTTGCTCTGGGCATATCGCTTACAACCAAAGCAAGCATCATGAGTTTTTTGATCGGCTGCATTTTTAATTCCTTTCTATTTTATTAATATTTTAATTGCACTCTTATAATGATCGGGAATAGAAAAATTGGACACCTAAATAATTTAAAAGAGGTTATTAATTTTTTCTTGAATATTCTGCTTCTCGGAGTGCGTTTTAGCCAAGGCCAAAGCCTTTTGATAATTTAATTTCGCTCTTTCATTATCTATATTTTGATAAAGCTTACCGAGCAGTAAATAATAAAAATGGTTATTCTCATAGTTCAATTTTTCTGCTTCGGCCAATGCAATCCTGCTTCCCTTTACTTTATAGAGCGCGAATATTCTGTTAAGCAGAACGCTCGGAGAATAATTAAATTCCAGAAGCTGATCGTACAACTGCAGAATTTCTTCCCATTTCTGTCCGCCGGCCCGTATGGAAAAGTCCGAATCTTCTTTTATAGAATGCCAGTAGCCAATTCTGGCTTCCAGGTGATATGCGCTTATTTCATTTCCGCGGGCGGAAAGATCCAAATACCGTATCCCCTGGTTTATTAAATCCGCATCCCACAATTCTATATTCTGCTCATCATAAAGGATCATGGATCCGCCGTCTTTTTGTCTTGCCTCGAACCTGGAGGCATGGAAGCACATCAGCGCAATTAAAGCGTTTGTTTTCGGAAGGTTAGTCTTTTCATATTCCGTAAGAAGAAGTCCGAGGCGCAGCGCTTCCAGGCAGAAATCTTTCTGTAAAATTTGATTATTTGTTCTTGAATAATATCCTTCGTTAAACAGCAGATAAATAATTCGTAAAACGTTATCAAGACGTTCTGAAATTTTATTTTCATGGGGCATTTCCATCTTTACATTTTCGTTCCGCAGTTTTTCTTTTGCCCTGAATAACCGCTTGTTGACGGTTTCTTTATTCGATAAAAATGCTTCGGCAATTTCATCAATGCCGAAACCGCAGAGAATACGCAAAGCCAGTCCGATCTGAGCTTCACTGGCAATAGACGGATTGCAAACGGCAAACATCATTTGCAGCTGACTGTCTTTAATGTTCTGCAGGGAAAAATCCAATTCTTTCTGCAAATCGGTCGATTCCGAATTATCATAGTTATCTTTCCGCCTGGAAATTAACTCGGGGATTATTTTGTCCTGATAAATTTTATTTCTTCTGAAATGATAAAGCGTTTTATTTTTAGCTACCGTATAAAGCCATGCGGTAGGATTTTCTGGAATGCCTTTCATTCCCCAGGTTTCCGCCGCAATGTAAAAGGTTTCGCTTACGATATCCTCGGCTGTTTCGATGTGCTGCAAACCGTAAAGCTTACTTATTACGGCAACCATTTTGGAGAATTCCTTCTGGAATAGGTCCTTTAATTGAATATTATTTTCCATAG
>JBJKOY010000075.1:0-11928 GCA_046706945.1 Ignavibacteriaceae bacterium
CAGACGGCGGTAATAATCGTCGGACATTTCTCCCGAAAGCGCCGACTTTGCGTATTTCTTCCTGGGCGCCTCTTTAATTTCATTTACGATCTCCCCCGCGAATACTTCCGGCTGTCTTAAACCGAAATATCCCATGAGGTAAATAAATAGCGCCAGCGGTATCCACATGATCTCATGCGGTTCAATTTTTACGCCTTCAACAATTAAAAGTGAAACCCAGACAATAATTTGTCCCCATATTAAAAACCTCAGCCAGTTAAGATTTATTTTTTCGTAGTAAGAATAGGTTTGTTCGATATTTTTCCTGTGAACTTTTAATAATCCTAATGAGAAGTACAGGTAAATAACAAACTGGACTACTATTATATAAGTCATAAATATTCCGGCCCATCTCCATGTATTATTTCCGGCATTTATTGAACTGAAGAGAATGAATATCAAAAGGATCAGGAAGAACGGCAGAAGATGCAGCGAATCTTTTGCTTTAAGCTTGTATTCGCCGGTTAAAAATTTTACATAATAAAAAATTAAAGGCGGCACCAGGAAAAAGATCATGTGGATGATATACTGCCCGGTATAATTCCCGGGACCGCCGGGACCGGTATTAAATTTTACGTGAGGCAGGATCATCAACGAAAACAAAAGGATTATGATTCCCAATATTTTATTGGCGGCTTTGTTCCCTCTCTTTATAGTTAGCAGCACGACGGAAAGAAAAACTCCCTGGGCAACTCCCGCGATTAATACAATGCTTATATAATAATTTGCTTTCATCTTTTTGGGAAATTATTATAGCTCCTCTAAAACGCTTTTATAACCCCTGCCGACCGGAACGGAAATCCCGTTTACCTCCACCGTTTCGGCATTATATGATTCGATCTTATCCACAGAAATTATAAACGAACGATGGATTCGTTTGAAGAGATTTGAAGGCAGAATCGATTCAATCTCTTTTGTGCTCATTTTTGAAATGTACGTTTTCTTTGTAGTAACTATTTTTACGTATTCCCTCTGGCTCTCTACGTAAACAATCTCCGGAAAAAGGATTTTTACCTTCTTCTTGTTCACGTTAAGGAATATAAAATCCTTTTTCTCGGTACTTTCGTCCAGGGTCCGTTCATACTTCGGTATCGATTTTACTTTGTTAACGGCGACTAAAAACCTCTCGAATTCAAAAGGCTTAAGAAGGTAATCGGTTACATTCAGCTCAAATCCTTCAACCGCGTACTGGTGGTACGCGGTGGTAACGATAACCGCCGGCTGATTTGCAAGTGTTTTTAAGAAAGCCATCCCTTTCAGCTTAGGCAGATGTATATCCAGGAAGATCAGGTCGACTTTATGATCACGCAGGAAGTCGGCGGCGAGAATCGCGTCTTTAAACTTCCCCGCTATCTCAAGGTAAGGGACCTGCGAAATATAATCGGATAATATTTTTACCGCCAGAGGCTCGTCTTCAACTATAATGCATTTTATTTTAGACATGGCTCGCAAGATTAATTTTTAAAGCTGCCGTAAATTCGGATTCATTTCGGTTGACAGAAAGATCATAATCCGTGTAAAGCAGTTCAAGCTGCCGCCGCAAATTCGAGAGCCCGATATTTTCTTTTACCTCTTGTTCGCCTGATGTTCCGTCGGCAGAATTCTTTACGTAAAAGGCAAGCTGCCTGCTCTTAACCGAAAGATGAATTTCCACAAAAGGACGGCCCCGGGTCTCGGAAGCGCCGTACTTGAACGCATTTTCTACCAGCGGAATAAGCAGCAGCGGCGGCAATGCCTGCTTCATATCCTCGATATCGTAATTAAAATTTATCCTGAGTGATTCGTCGTAACGCAGCTTTTCAAGCTCGATATAATCGCTTATGATCTTTAACTCCTTTTCTATTGCTATATATTCCCCGCCGGTTTCATAGAGCATATAGCGGAGAATTTTCGAGAGACGCAGAACCGACTCCGGCGCCAGGTCCGATTTATCCCTGGATAACGAATATATATTATTCAGCGTATTAAACAAAAAATGCGGGTTTGTCTGCGATTTAAGATAGTTCAATTCCGCTTCCTGCTTTTCGATTTTAAGCTGCTGGGCTGTCTGTTTAAGATTTACAAAATTATAAATATGCCTCGATATTCCGAAAATAATTAGAGCAAATATACTTGATCCGAACTGGTCCGATACTCCTTTGGAAAAGGTAGGGTAATGCATAAAATCGGTATAAATACGGAGTACCGTCCCGAGAAGGATCCATAAATAAAATATAAATGAAAATAAAAAGAACTGCGCGAATAAAAGAGCAATCGACCTGAAAATCCTTTTCCTGCCGAGACGCGGCAAAGTAAACTCAAAGAAAAGATAAATTACCGCGAGTATATAAGCAGTCTTCCATATTTCGTTTATAAGCCATAAATAAAACGGACCGGGATGTCCCGCCAGGTGAATAATCAAAGACAATATAAGATAGCCGGCCCCGACCCATAGATATAATTTGGCGTTTTTAATATTCATAAATTCTCTTGATAATATTATTTATAAATATCCATCAGCAAGATTATAAGGCTAAAATATAATCATTTCACAAATGATTAATGGAATTTTTAGTAGACGTAATTAAGCCGTCCGTTTACTCCGGGCCGCCGTATATAGCCCCTCTATTTCATTTACTTTTTCAATTACATATTCTTGCGGAAAATAAAGAAGAGATCTTAAAAATATTTTTGAACCGGAAATGAATTAAAATAAAAACGAAACAGCAAAGAGGTATCGATGAAAAACATAATAAAATTCGGAGAAATTGTAGACGGGTACGACATACCCGTACTGAATGAAAGGGAAATAAGAGCCGCAGCGGGAATATTATTTGTCATGATGTTTATATCCATACTTAAGGTAATTTTCCAGGGTGATTTTTTATGGCTCAAGTACGCCGTAACGGTATTCCTAACGGACATTTTAATCCGCGTTTTTATTAATCCTAAATTTTCTCCTTCTTTAATAACCGGGCGGTTGATCGTAAGGAACCAGGTACCCGAGTATGTCGGCGCTCCTCAAAAGAAGTTTGCATGGATTATCGGTGTGATTTTGGCGTCCACAATCTTTATCCATCTTGTTATAGTAAACGCATACAGCCCGATAACGGGACTCATCTGCTTTATCTGCCTGGTATTCCTGTTTT
Source organism: Ignavibacteriaceae bacterium (assembly GCA_046706945.1). Taxonomy (GTDB): domain Bacteria; phylum Bacteroidota; class Ignavibacteria; order Ignavibacteriales; family Ignavibacteriaceae; genus FEN-1297. The sequence goes on from JBJKOY010000075.1 coordinate 3,168, forward strand.
TCGAAACCGCTTTCGGTATTTGTCTGGGGTGCAAGTTTTATCCGATGTTCCACAAAGGGAAAGTTAAATATTGCCCCGGCGAAGTCTGTGAAGTAAAAATTAAGCATGAAATTCAAAAAACTTCAAGGGCCCAGTTATTTATCGTACTGGGATTTGTTCTGTTTATTTTCTTTACCGCTTTTTTCTTCAATAAAAATTATAAAGAAAAACCTTACGACTTATTCGGTATAGAAAACACCGTAGCAAATAAATTTTAGATATGTCAGCTTTTATAAAAACCGTGTGTGTCAATTCTTTGTCTAAAACCGCCGGGCTGCCTATCTTCGCTGGACAGAATTTGATGACGGAGATACGGCTGCTCCCCTTCTTATCCCGAGGTCTTCCATAAATACTCCGAAGATTCCGAACCGTAGTAGAGCACATTGCCGCAACAGGGCTTAGTCCGGGAACCTTATTATAAAGCTCTATTGCATTATAACTATTAATGGTTATTTGATAATATTATAACCTATAACGGTTATATTTAACAATTATAACCCTATATGATTATATTATAAGCGTTAAGTTTTAAGAAAATAAAAGTCGGCGGATTTGAAAAAAGAAACCAAAGAAACGGCAGCTTATTATTTCGTAATAACGGGCGACATTATCGGATCCTCGGCGGTAAAAGGCCGGAGGGAGCTATTATTATCCGCAATGCGGAAAACATTTGAAGAAATAACGCTTGAATTTTCGGCGGCCGTTGAAAAACCGTTCGAAATTTACAGGGGCGACAGCTTTCAAACCGTTATTAAGCAGCCGGGTAAGGCATTATTGATAAGTATATTAATAAGAGCAAAGCTGAGAAATCTTGCTTATAAGAATACTAACGGCGCATTTTATTGCAGACTTTATATTCCAGCCGAACGATTGGGTAAAAGAGAAAGTGGATAAGTGAAATAAACAGCGCAGGCGATAGCCTGAAGAATGCGGGCAAATGGATAGGAATGATCGAAAGAGTGTTGATTCTGACATTTATAATCCTAAACCAGTTTGAAGCCATAGGTTTTCTGATTGCGGCCAAATCTGTTTTCCGCTTCGGCGAAATAAAGGACAGCAACCAGCAAAAAACGGCGGAATATATTCTCATAGGTACGCTTCTCAGTTTTTCCCTTGCCATACTTGTGGGGATTGTACTGGTCGCTGCAAGTAAATCTTTAACTTAAAGTAATTAATTTTAGGATAGAAATGTAAAAGCCATTGTTAATCCTTCCCGATCCATAATCATCTTTAACCTGTTTTTACATCCGGTATCTAGTATCTAGTATCTAGAATCCAGTATCTAGTATCCAGTATCTAGTATCCAGCATCCAGAATAATTTCCTTAACCGCCGGATACACCTGTTGAAAAAAAAATCCTACTTTACTTCGAAAGATTTAGCGGCGATAACCTTGCCGTCCGCATCCTGTATTTCTACTTTCCAATTCCCTTTCCATGACGGCAAGATTGTTTTAGCCGACCATGTATGCCAGCTTTTTGCCTTCACCGGCAGCGTAATTTTTGCCATCTCCTTATCTTTATAGAACCAGACATGAGATATTTCCGCAGTATCCGTTTGGCTCTTGATACCGGTAAAACAATACAACTTTCCCGCATCGGAATTAAAAACGGAATCTGTCCCCACCGGCTGCCTGTTTTCCACCGAAGTGCAGACGGCAATCTCCGTAACTTTTATATTAAGTGAATTCTGGGCGAATAATCCGCACGCCAATAAAAGAGTTAACGCGAAAGCAAGTGTAAATTTTCTCATATTAAGTACACCTCCGTTTTGTCCTTAATAATTTAATTCAAAACCGTTTCATAATCACGGGAAATTTCGAATTTCAAAAGAGTATTTTCTTTCCAGGCTCATTTATTTTTTGCCGTCTTAACCATTTATCTTCCCGGTAATTCTTCTGTTCCTTAAAGAACCGCATCCGGAAAATATCTTTTATACATAATGTATTTTAGCTGTAGATGATGATTTAATCGCTCAAAATAAAAATCGTCATATTAACAAATAGGTTTAATAAATGCTGAAGCTCACATTAAAATAGTTAATAATACCGCGCAAATTGAAAATCTCCGGAACTAAATCATTTATTTAACAAGGGATAATCGTTTTTATTTGCTTTTTGGTAATAATTCCCATATACTATCTGGCGTTTCCCCATTAAATTATTATTATAAACATTTGATATTCGTTCATATTATTTAAAACCAGCCCGATATGAGTGAAAATATCAAATGCATATATTTATAATATTGTTAAAGTTTTAGGACATTCTTTTTAGCGGAAATCTAAATATATAAAATCACCTTCCATTTTTAGAGCGACAATAAAATATTTTATTAAAATAATAGAAAAGGAATTAATCATGAGAAGTAAATCCCTTTATCTTTTCTTATTTGCATTAATCTTCAGCGGGTTTGCCTCCGTATCTTTTCCGCAGCAAATGAATGCCAAACTTCAGCAGCTGACCAAAGGAGCGGATATAATTGTAACCGGGAAAATATCTAAACAGAAATCAAATTGGAACGCAAACAAAACAAGAATATACACCGAAGCGACCCTGCAGGTTAACGACTACCTAAAAGGAAGAAATAGAGAAAATACGGTCACCGTTGTATACCCGGGCGGAGAGGTGGGAGGCATAGGAGAATTATACACGCATATGCCCAGGTTTAAAAACGATGAAGATGTACTTGTCTTTCTAAAAAAGGAAAGAACAGGAAACGGTTATAAGGTATTCGACGGCGATAACGGTAAAATAAGAATTGTTAAAAATGCGAAAACAGGGGAAGAAGTCACCGGCTCTAATATTAGAATCAGTTATTTAAAAACTCAAATTAAAAGTTATCTGAAAAATAATAATTGAGTAATCCTCAAAAAGGACCTACCGGTTAATTATTATTAATATAAGGTTTAATAATAGAGGGAAATATGAATAATTTTACAAGTAAGATTTTTTGCCTCGTAATTTTTATAGTTACTTTAATCCTTTTTAACAATGCATCGGCGCAAAACGCCGGCAACAATTCTTTTATATTTAACGGGACCAGCAGCAGACTTTATGTCTACGACGGACAGCCCGCAAATACAGACGCCAACCAGAAGGGTTTTCAATTCTTCAACAGCGATACTCTGAATAACCAGATAACGGTTCAGGCATTGATTTACCTCATCGGTGATACGCCTCCGAATACGGCTGTGCCTATAATTTACAGGGAAGTAAATAACGGGACTACATTTTCTTTATTCCTGAAAAATAATATCGCATACTTTTCGGTCGGCAATAATAATTCCGATACGGTCAATACAATTACCAGGCTCTCAGCTTTCCAATGGATCTCGCTGACTGGTTCGTATGACGGCGGCACCCTTAAAATATATTCGGGAGGCACCCTATTATCCAGCTCTTCTTTTAAAATGACACCAGGCTATAACATAACGGAGGGCTCGACAGGCTTATTCGTAGGGGAATCAAATACAGGAGCGTATAGAGGCTTGATGGATGAAATAAGAATATTTAATACCGCCCTGGGTGACAACAATATCAATAATTCGGGCGGCAACGGAAACCCGGCTGAAAATATCCCGAGTTCGCTTCTGCAAAACTTGTACGGAGAATGGTCCTTTACAAATATAAGTCCCGTAAATATTCTGAATGATTTATCCGGTTACAATAACGATCTGTATATAAACAATATAGATTCAACTCAAGTCATTCCTACAAAAAGCAAGAACTTTCCTTTCTTCGTGGTTACATCAGTCTTGGATGACCCCGATGCCGTAACAGGCGACGGATCTGCAGTCTCAACGGACGGGCAAGTTACGCTTCGCTCGGCAATACAGGAAGCAAATGTCTCGACCGGCCGACGTTATATTTATTTTTACATACCGGGAACTGTTCATGTAATCCAGCCTTTATCGCCCCTGCCTGCAATTACTCAGTCAGTATATCTGGACGCAACTACGCAGAGCGGTTATAACGGAACACCCGTTGTACAGGTAAGCGGCGCTTATGCGGGTATTACGGCGTCATCGGGCGGGAATACTATGACCGGGCTCTCAGTAACAAGTACCTCCAGTGCCGGTCTAACTCTTAATAATACCGGGGAGAATAAAATTTTTGCGAATCAAATATCGGGTATATCAATAAGTTCCACCGGAAATATTATAAGTGCAAATGACGTAGCAAATTCAACCGGGGACGGGATTTCAATTTCAACAGGCTCGGCGGATAATACCGTATCCAATAATAATATAATTAACAATAACGGGAACGGAATTTCCATATCCGGCGCGGACAAAAACTCGGTTTCAAATAATTCCATCGGCAATAACTCTTTGAACGGCATATCGGTTTCCGGCAGTGCCGGGATTATTGCTTCCAATTCAATTTACGGCAATCTGAATTTCGGCTTGCTGTTAAACGGGAACAACGGAAATAAAATAACCGGAAATACGATAGGGACGAATAAATCGGGCGGCGTTTCCGTAACCGGCAGCAAAGAAACGCTGACCGGGAATACAATATTAAAAAATACGGGCTACGGAATTCTATTAAATTCTTCGGGCGACTCCCTTATTGCCAATAAGGATACGGCTAACACCGGCGGCGGCATATATATCAGCGGCAGTGATAACGTAATAAACTCCAATACTGTAACCGGGAACGGGACCTCGAACGGGGGTCCGGCAACGGGAAACGGGATTACCGTTGATGCCGGTTCAATAAATAATGAGTTCTCTGATAATAATATAACCGGGAATTACGGCATTGGATTATCGATGAATTCCGCTCCTTTGGATCAATTAAAAAATAATATTATAAGCGGGAATAATTCGGGAGGAATTTATCTCTTAAATACAACGGGCACTCTCGGTAATAACACGATAAGGGGCAACTCAAATTTCGGGATCCAATTAAATGCTTCAAGTAATACAATTACCGGGGACCTGGTTTATAATAATGCCGGTCACGGTATTATAATTAACGGAAGCAATAACAGCATAGAGCATGATTCGGTTTTTAATAACGGAGTATCGGGCGCAGGCGACGGCGTATACGTACAGACGGGGAACGGTAATTCAATTATATATAATTCTATTTATAATAATTTCTTTTTAGGCATCCAATTGGCGCCGTCATCTAACAATTCGCAGCCTTACCCCGTGCTGAACACTCTTTATTCGTGGCAGGATTCAACCTTGCTGCCGAAAATAAGAGGAGGCACGGCCGTACAGGGAAACCTCAACAGCGCGCCGAATACAAATTATAAAATACAATTTTTCGCGAATACGAATTCAAATACAAGGGAAGGAAGACGCTATATCGGGGAAATTGAAGTAACCACGGACATTGCGGGCGAGTCGGACTTTTTTGCCAACCTGAGCAACACCGTCCTAAACAGCGGCGAAGTTGTAAGTGCAACCGCCACGGAACTTGATAAAGCAAACAATACTGCTTTAAGCACGTCCGAATTTTCAAACTCAATTTCCGAAAGCGCCAATGAAGGGCTCCATTACAAGGTTAATACAACGTTATCCGGGATACCCCTGCATTGGCAGAACGGGCAGGCTGATTACGAGATCGCTCCATCGGTAATCGATCACGGTCAAAATTATGTTAACGCAATCGTAAGCGGATTTAATACCTGGAGCCGGGTAAAACCGCTGCATTATACCAGGATAAACCCGGCATCAACTACCGAACAATGGGGCGGAAATACGGACGGGATAAATAATGTTGTATGGATTGCCGACTCTTCCGATTGGGCAAACATTGTAGGAGCACCTGAAGACGTAATATCGGTTACTAGGATCAGATACAATGCTCTAAACGGCGAATTGATCGATGCCGATATTGCCTTTAACGGCAAACCGGCTTCGCTTACTACGGGAACTCATTTTAGCTGGACAACAGATCCGGCGGATAGTTCGACCGACCTGGATGTTCAAAATGCCGCTACTCATGAAATCGGGCATTTTACGGGCCTTGCCGATTTATATAATCCCGGCGATCCTTTCTATAATTTATCAATGGGAAATAATAACCAGGGTGCTACGATGTACGGCCGTATTAATGTCGGCGAGACATCTAAGAGGGACGTGCACCCGACGAATTACTCGGATCAATCTTCCGTTACGACATACGACGTAGGCGGCATCAATTATATGTACAGCCACCTTAACGAAGTTTACTATGATATAGTCCTGGTATTTGACGGTTCGGTAAACTTTACTTCGCAGGATATTCTCAACGGTTTTACGCCTTCAAAAAATTCGTCGGCGGAACTCCTTGCCAATTTAAGAAAGGGTGATAAAATCGGCTGGGTAGACGGAACCGATAACGTACAATCAATCGATACCAGTTTTTACACGGTATTAAGAAACAGGCTGAATAACCTGCAGCCCGACACTTCGGGAAATTTGGCTTCACGGATAACCGCCGCTGAGAATTTATTCGATATGAATTCGACAAATAAAAAAATAATTCTACTGTACAGTGCGGGTGAAGTTTCCGCGGATTCGTTAGTTACAAAGCTTAATCTTAATCCCGGTATAAAAATTTATACTATGGGATTTGCAGGAGTTGAACAAGGCCAGGATCTAATGAGCTGGCTTGCCAATCAAACAGGGGGAGAATATTATAAAATCGACAGCTCAAGCGAAATAAATACCGTTACAAATGTAATTTGGTTAAGACTGCTGGGCTTGCAGATTTCCTATTTGTCAGGCGAATTAAGCAGTAATATCATTTCAAACGGGATGGCCTGGCAGGGCGGGATGGCCTGGCAGGGCGGCATGGCCTGGCAGGGCGGGATGGCCTGGCAGGGCGGGATGGCTTGGCAGGGCGGGATGGCTTGGCAGGGCGGGATGGCCTGGCAGGGCGGCATGGCCTGGCAAGGAGGCATGGCCTGGCAAGGCGGAACTCTTGATATGGGACTTTCCTGGAAAGGAAGCGAATATTCCTTAGTCTTACTGCCGCCGGGCATATCGGTAACTACTCCCGGAGTTATTCCCGATTCGGCTATTGATGTCGGAAATTACAATAGTTCACAAAATGCCAAATACGGCATTGAATACTTTGACGGCTACAGTCCAACCGGCGGCGGATATCCGTACAGGTTTTTCAGGATAAATCATCCGGGGATCGGGCAATGGAAATATGCCGTTATTCAAAATACCGCGCCGGATACTACGGAATCAATAAGAGTTTATATGGCCAACAACCAGGACTTAATTTTAAAATTCAGTACAGACAAGCAAAGGTATTATTTACAGACCGATCAAAACGGGAACCTTTTACCGACCGTTGTAAATTTAACGGCAACGGTTTTACAAGGCGGAGAATCCGATTCGTTAACCGGGCATGTTCTAACCGAAGGCTCGCCGGTCGATACCGCCGTCGTAAAAGTGCAGATTATTGCTCCCGACAGCCAGGTAGTGCTCGGCCAGTTAAAACCCGTAGGGAACGGTCTGTATACAATTTCTCTTAAGGCCGATGAATTGGGGAATTATGACGTTAATGTAATTGCATCGGATATGGATTCTACCGCAGTGAACGGGACAAAATATAATAACAGTAAATTTATAATTACGACCAAGGGTTCTTTTTACATATCAAAGTATGTATACCCTGTTAATAATAACAGCGCCCAATCTTACTTCATCAATGCACTGAATATTCTGAACGGCATTTTAAGCAATCCGAATTTTACGCTGGATAAAAATACTTCAAAGAATATAAGCAACGCCGCCGGTTTAATTAAATCCTCAATCGGGTATTTCCTGAACGGCGGGAACCGGTTAAATTCAAAAAAAGGACTGACCTTTTACGCAAATATTCAAACAGCCGTTAACGATATTTATACATATACTGACAACGCTTATTTCGGAGATAACATTAAGCAGGCGCTTGATTATATGTATCAGGGTAGTTATCTGATAGATAATACGGCGAGAAATGACGCTCAAAATCCGATTTACGGTTCGGTTTCAAACTACGCCAGTTCAATGAACAGCGTAAATTCGGAAATAGGCAAGGCAATCCTCGAATATAATAAGGGCAATTACGTCAATTCGTTCAATCATTGGACAAACGCCTGGAAATTTGCCGAGAATATAATGGGTGCAAACCTGAAGAAAGAAGCCGATGATAATTCCAATTTAAATATACCCAAGGTATACAGCTTAAGTCAGAATTATCCTAACCCGTTTAATCCGAGCACCGTAATTCAATATCAAATTCCCAAAAAGGGATTTGTGAGCCTACGTGTTTACGACATACTCGGAAGAACGGTTGCAACACTTGTTGACGAAGAGCAGGCCCCCGGTTATTATAATGTTACGTGGAATGCTTCAAAATATTCCAGCGGAATTTATTTATATAGGATTCAAAGCGGGACGTTCAGTGCGACCAAAAAATTAATATTGTTAAAATAGAGTCCAATGATACACAAAGAAACATTATATTATCCGAGTGTTGTATTTAAGTACCGGGGAACCCGGAGGGTCGATGACGTCTAAACGTTTCTTCATAATCACTTTTTTCTTCCTTTTCATTACCGGAGCACGCGCACAGAACTTTATTAACTTCCATCATATAACGGCCGAAGAAGGACTTTCCCAAAGCTCGGTCACATGTATTCTGCAGGATGAAAAAGGTTTTATGTGGTTCGGGACCGAAGACGGGTTAAACCGCTATGACGGTTACAGCATAAAAGTATTTAAGA
>JBJKOY010000076.1:0-2295 GCA_046706945.1 Ignavibacteriaceae bacterium
AAATTAATTTATTCGTTAAGAGACGTAACGGCAACCGTCGAATCGATTCCATTTATAACGGCCAGCATTATGAGTAAAAAACTTGCGGAAGGAATAGACGGCCTCGTTCTTGACGTAAAAACCGGCAGCGGGGCGTTTATGAAAACAATGGAAGATTCGGTTAAACTTGCACGGTCTTTAATCGATACCGCGGAAGCTTTCGGTAAAAAAGCGATAGCCATGATTACAGATATGAACCAGCCGCTGGGCAATTATATAGGCAACTGGCTTGAAGTTTGCGAATCGGTCAAAATCCTAAAGGGTGAAACCGGGGGGGATTTGTACGAATTAAGCACCAGACTGGCCGGTGCGATGATATACCTCGGAGGAAAGGCCTCGTCGTTCGAAGAAGGCACCGGGATCTCGAAAAAATTAATCGTCAGCGGCAGGGCATACGAAAAGTTTGCTGAAATAACCGCCGCGCAGGGAGGCGATATGAGATATATAGAACACCCGGAAAAATACCCGAGAGCCGCATTCGCGGAAAAGTTTATCTCTTTAAAGAACGGATATGTTTCCCGGATCGACAATTACATGCTGGGCATGGGCGCGCTTGAACTCTGGGCAGGCCGCAAAACCAAAGAAGATAAAATAGATCCGAAAGCAGGAATAATTTTTTATGCTAAAATAGGCGACTATGTAAAAAGAGGCGAAACTATTGCCGAATTGCACTCATCGTCAAAATCAAGAATCGAATATGTAAAAAGCATGCTTAATAACGCAATCTCGTTCTCAAAAGAAACGGTCAGGAAACCAAAATTGATAAAAAAGATATTATAAATGACCCATTGGTCAAATAATCGTTGCTTTGAGTAAAATATTTATTTAATTTTGTACCGACAAGTCAGTTAAGGTAATGACATATGAAGGCTGTAATAGATTTTTCCAATTATCTGCTTCCGTTTATGTACCTAATTACATTCGGATTTTATTTTCATGATTTCATGAAAGGCGGTAAAAAGTTTGCTAATTCAAAAAGATTGTTTTTATTTCTGACTCTTCTATTTCATTTCTTTTATTTGGTTTTAAGAGCTATTCAATTTGATCATCCGCCCATAACGAATGTATTCGAAATATTTACGGTGCTGGCGTTTTCGGTCAGCTTTTCTTATTTCATACTAGAACTGGTTACCGATATAAGAGGAACCGGCCCTTTTATTATTGTTATCTCGATCGTATTCCAGGTTATTTCCACCCTGTACATTCAGGACCTTACCGTAGTTAAGGAAGTTTTAAGAAATCATCTCTTGGGAATTCATGTTTTCAGCGCGCTGCTCGGCTATTCCGCAATCACTATCTCCGCTGTATACGGCTTCCTCTATCTTATATTATATAAAGATATAAAACTCAACAAATTCGGTCTGTTGTTCGAAAGGCTGCCGAGCCTGGAAGTACTGGAAAAGCTGAGTTTTTCTTCGGCGATTATCGGGTTCGTTTTGCTTACTTTCGCCATTATCATCGGAATTATCTGGCTGCCCAAAGCTTTTCCCAAATTTTCATACGCCGATCCTAAATTAATAGGCACGTCAATGGTCTGGATACTTTACGGGATAGGCATAACGAGCAAGATCCTGGGCAAGCTTAAGGGAAAAAAAGTAATCATTCTCTCTATAATAGGGTTTATCCTGGCTATTATGTCCACCATTATCACAAACTTTATGGCCAGGAGCTTTCATTCATTTTATTAAGATATTATGAACTTATTAGCCGTATCGATAAATCATAAAACCGCTTCGGTGGAACTTAGGGAGGAATTATTTCTTACGCCGGACGAGATTATCGATTTTGCGCGGAAGACGAAGGATAAAATTTTTTCGGAAGGACTGGTCATTTCAACGTGCAACCGCACCGAAATTTACGGGATACCTACCGACAAAGCTACTTCCTTTTCAGATATCCAGAAATACCTTGTCGACCATAAGTCGGTATCCGGATTAAATTCGGAAAATTTCCAGACGTTCCAGGACAGGTCGGCGCTGCAGCATATGTTCGGCGTCGCCGCCGGTATCGATTCGCTCCTGATAGGAGACAACCAGATATTTAAACAGGTAAAAGATTCTTTTCAGCTGGCGGAAGATGCGCACTTCTCCGGATTCCTGATGAAAAGGATTTTCGATTCGGCCATTAGGGCGGGCAAACGGGCCATCACCGAAACGGAGATCAGCGAAGGGGCCGTAACGGTAAGCTATGCCGCGGTACAGCTGATCGAAAAAATATTTTCCAACCTGAGTAAAAAAGCGGCCCTTGTTATCGGTG
>JBJKOY010000077.1:0-40063 GCA_046706945.1 Ignavibacteriaceae bacterium
TCAGTTCTTTTACAACACTCAAGTACTCGTCTTTTTTATCTGGTTTTAACTCGTATTGTATATTAAAAATAACTTTAGCCATTTGTACTCCGGATAATTAAATAAACTGTTTTAATGAAAATTCACCCGTAAAAGTGATTTTTGCCGGACCGGTAAGAGATAAATTTTGATATTTGTTATTATAAACCGTAAAATCCACGGTCAATTCATCTCCGCCCCAAGTTACCAGGTTAATTGGCGGATTCAATTTATCTTTAATGCCGCAAATTACTGCCGCCGCGGCCGCGCCGGTTCCGCAGGCGAGCGTTTCGTTTTCCACCCCGCGTTCGTAAGTTCTTATATAAACCTTATTTTTATCAATACTAATAAAATTTACGTTCGTACCGCCGGGAGAAAATTCCTGCAAATATCTGATTTCCCTGCCGATATCATACACGGGTACTTCTTTAATATTTTTATAGAACGACCTATTATCGCCCGGATTTTTCAAAATGTTATTTGCATAAATAACTACATGCGGAGAACCCGTATCGATGAACGAAGCTTCGACTGTCCGGGATGCAGTTCTTATTTTCAATTCCGTATTGAGTTTCCGCGGATCGTTGAAAAAAAATTTTACTTTGCCGTCGTTCAGCACCTCGCCCGAATAAGGAACATTATTGGACATGAATCTCGTGCTGTTTTTTTCCAGGCGTTTTGTAAGTTCGGCAAATTTTATAGCGCATCTGGCTCCGTTGCCGCATAAACTGCCAGTCGATCCGTCCGAGTTAAAATATTCCATATTGAAATCGTATTCACCCGAATCGGATATCGTTATTAGGCCGTCACCGCCGATTCCGTTCCGGCGGTCGCATACTTTTTTAATAAAATCTATGCCCGGTATAAATGCTGGATTGATATTTTTATCGATTACGATAAAATCATTCCCGGCGCCGCTCATTTTTACAAAAGAAATTTTTTCCATTTCATATGCAATTTAGGTGAATAGACTTTCCTTTTCAATATAAATATTGTTAAAAATTGAAATAAAAATTCATTTGTTAATAAAGTTACACGTTTTTATCATGGTACGAAATTTTCCATTTCAGCCGAATACATATATATACGGTTATAAATATCCGCGGATATTTTTCGATAATAACAGCATATACGGGAAATATTTGCATAAAAAATGCTTAACGATCAAGAAAAAATAAAATGGTTCGATACCGCCGTAAAATTTCAAATTGACGGCCTGGTTTTTCTCACCATGAAATCCAGGAAAAAAGAGAAATGTTCATGGGCGATCGAAGATCTGAGGAACGGCAAGGTCCTTAATTCCAATATGGAATGGGAGGACGAATTACCGTCACCGCAGAGAAACGAAGCATTTTTAATTCGCACACGTTTCGATTTCGATACGGCGGTTTCGATGTACGAACAATATAAAATGTTTACGCAGGAACCGGCCGCCCAGGAAAAGAAATAGAATTTTTCCCGGAGGTTTTCAAGCATACCCCTGTTCAAAATAAACCAACTTCCTGTTCTATGTAAATCCGACTTAAAAAAATTAAATGTCAATTTTCCGGTGGAATTTAAACTGCGTATTTTCCAATTTTATACCGTAAAATAAAGGAGTAAATAATGGAAAAACTGCCGGACATCAATACGATGTACAATGCGTTCTTAAACAGAGATAAAAGTTTCGAAGGCATATTTTACACCGGCGTAAAAACAACTGGAATTTTTTGCAGACCTTCCTGTAACGCAAGGAAGCCGGTGCTGGCCAACATCGAATTCTTTGATTCCGTTAAAAACGCGCTGCTTGCGGGCTACAGGCCGTGTAAAAAGTGCAATCCTATGAATCCGTTGGGAGATTCACCCGGCTGGGTAAACAGATTATTTGAAGAAATCGATTCGGGAGAAATCGCAAGATGGAAAGATTCCGATCTGTCCGCCAGGGATTATAATCCTTACAAAGTAAGAAGATGGTTTAAGAAAAATCATAATATGACGTTTCATTCATACATGCGCTCGGTTCGACTCGGAAAGGCAATGATCGATTTGAAAAAGAACGGCAGTCTCACGCAAACCGCATACAAACACGGATACGAATCGCTAAGCGGATTCAGGGACGCGATCAAAAAATTAACCGGTACAAGCGCCGGCCAGTCAGGTAAAAATAATGTAGTTTATTTGGAAAGAGTTGTTACGCCCCTGGGCCCGATGCTTGCCGGTTCAACGGAAGAAGGAATATGCCTTCTCGAGTTTGCGGACCGCAGGATGCTGAACACCCAGCTAAAGATACTGTCTAAACGGCTGAATTGTAATTTCGTATACGGTTCGAATAGGATCATCGATAATTTAAAAAGAGAACTTGAAATTTATTTTAACGGCGGACTGAAGTCGTTTTCCGTTCCGCTTAAGCTGACCGGCACCGAATTTCAAAGGAAGGTATGGGAAAACTTATTAAAAATTCCTTCGGGAGAAACAATTTCCTATCAACAATTGGCCGAAAAAACGGGAAATCCGTCCGCCGTAAGAGCGGCAGGTAAAGCAAACGGAGACAACAAAATTGCAATTGTAATCCCGTGCCACCGAGTAATAGGAAAAAACGGGGCTTTAACAGGATACGGCGGAGGTCTGTGGAGGAAAAAATACCTGCTCGAACTCGAAAAAAAAGACGAATAAAAGGGGAAGTTCCGGGAAAAATTACCCAGTTCAGGGGATACCATCTTTACTAAACATTCCGCTAATTAGCATAACGAAATAATAATTGTTCTACGGGCTGCACGGCTGCATTACACGAATCCGGCTCGATATGCCGGCTTCCGGCAACCGTAAAGCCGGAATAAATTTTCGGGGATGTAGGATAAAATAAAGGGCACATTCGGCCGTACGCCGAAATGTAAGGGCGGTACTCAACCCATGACCGTTAACGGCTCTTTAAATATCTAAGAGTTCAAAACGAATAATTCGATGTAACCGTTCCGGCCCGCTGTTTAACGGCGGGCCACCTACATTTAAACCCTGCTTATTTTAACCCCGCCCTAATTTGATTTGAATAAATCCACGCTTTGCCGTTTAGAAATACTTCAACCCTGTATGCTCCGTTCTTATCTATTATAAACTCGCATTCGTTATCCGTAACCGTGTCTATAATTTTGCCGTTCCGCACCAGCCTTATCTCCCCTACTTTCGCCGGCAGTAAAACCTGCATCTTTATCTTGTCGAATTCTTTTATAGTCTGTCCCATACTGTATATTTTACCGCCTGTCTCCGCAAAAAATCTGAATCCTTTGGAGTCTCCGTGATAATCGTTTGCAATAAACGAGGAACCTCCGGCAAGGGCCCGGTAAAGGATTTCTTTTGTATTCGTGAGACTTTCTTTGTCTTCGGTTTTCTTGATTTCTTCGTTTACAAGCACGTGGGTTCTTATAGACCTGAATAAGACTTTGTAAGGGAATACTTCTACTTCGAAAAATCCGAGTAAATTATATTTATGCGCGTGGGCGTCTATTCCCCCCAGCCCGGCAACCGGTCTTTCTTTGTTTAATTTATCCCAAACAGCCAGAGTTTCTGCCGGAGGTCTGTCTATTGACCTGAGAGGATGAACAAAATTTTGATATTTGTTCTGTTCCGTCAGGTTTTCCATCCACTCGGACATATGATTCCAAATTTCTATTCCGTTGAAATCACCGATCTCCCAGTCAACCCAGGGATATGACGGATGTTCCTTCATATGCGTTCTTTTTTCATGGGGATGGGCCAGGAACCCTATACCGCCTGCTTCTTTAACTTTCTTTACATACTCTTTTGCTGAAATTCTTGTGGAAAACGCTTCTTTTATCCCGAATGCCAAGTAATGATTTTTATTTTCCTTATCGTTTATTTCGCAACCGACCAGAAGAAGAGTATTGTTATACCATCCCTCATAACCTTCCTTCAAAGCTCTTAAAGTATTATGATCGGTGAGAATAATGTAATCCAGCCCGATCTCATCGGCAAACTTTGCTATATCCGGGACTTCCCCGGAACCGTCCGAGTATATAGAATGGATATGTATGGCGCCTACATATTCAAACATTATGGTGCTTTTATAATTTATTAAATTAAAGATAGAAATAATTATTTAATTAGAAAAGATATGGAATAATGTACCGGTTTTTTATTTAACCGGCACATTATATTAAATTTCTTATAAACCCGGCGGGATGACTAATAACAGCAGCCCTAATTACATCTGCTCCGCGGATTTTTTTGCCATTTGACCCATTGCGCTGTTCGGATATTCTTTTGCAAGTTTTGTCCAAATTTGTCTGGCTTTTTCCTTATTTCCGCTGCTGTACGCAATTGCTCCCAAATTATAGTAGACCTTCAGGTTATTCTTATCATAGGTGAGTACGCTTTTGAGAAGTTTTTCGGCTTCGTCGAATTTTCTATCGGTATATTTAATATATGCGGCCGAGAAAATGATATCGGTTCTTTCCGGGTTGATTTTCAATATTCTCTCGTAATATTTAAGAGCTTCGTTCTGCTGATGCGCAGCCGCCAGAAAATCCGCATATTCTTTTAATTTTACCGTATCGTTCGGACTAGCATCTACCGCTTTTTTTAGCGTTTCAAGATGTTTCATTACTTCGGGATTAACGTTATTCTTATCCGGCGCCTGAGTACTGGGGTTCTGCAGACCTTTGTGTACTTCATCATTGGGCATTTGTTTGTTCGCTATTTGGCTTTGAGCGGGTACCTTGGAGGTACCGCTGTCGCTTGAAACAATGAAAAATACCGCCGCGGCAAGAATAATCCCGAATAAATAAATATATAACGGTTTGATTTTCATCTTTCCTCCGGGACACTAAAATAAATCATAAACAACTTTTTTTATTCGTCAGCAGTTTTTGTACCAATTAATTTGCAGCCGATTATATAGATTTTATGCGTTAAAATATTGCCAAGTTATAAAGTAAATTGTCGAAATGCAAAACTTGAAGAGAACTTTTTCTCTGTTTTAAGAAAAAGCATGAAGGTTGATATTAATCATCTCATCTCCATTCAAAGATTTTATCTTGCTTGTATAATACGTAATCGATACTAAGTAAATTCTTTTCAACAGATATGTTTTGGATAGATTTGTTTTTAGCGGTTTTTATTGCGTTCGTGTTCAGCGTTTTTTTAATTGCTGTTATAAGATGGAGAAGACCCGGGAAAAGCGGGATCTGGCCAACGATTTCATTTCTATTTATTTTTTTATTCCTTGTAATTTGGGCCGGAGGTATATGGCTGATCCCTTTCGGCCCGAAGCTGTTAAATATTTACTGGCTGCCGTTTATCGTTTCCGCAATCACGTTCAGCCTGATTCTGGTAACCTTGATTCCGCCGCAGACCGGGGACAGAACAACGGTAAAATTGGTCAGGACAGGCGGAAAGAAAAAATCTGAAACATCCGGGCGCGACTTTGTGGCGGGTATTTTCTTCTGGTTTTTAATCCTGGCTCTTATCGCAGTAATTGTTATAAAATATACGCTGATCAAATAATTAATGTTCAATCGAATTTAAATTAAATTACATCATGGGAAAAAATCAGATAAGGCAGAACAAAGCAACAAAAGAATGGGTAATTTATGCAACTGATAGAGGCAAAAGGCCGGAAGATTTTGAAAATGAAGAAAAGGGAAAAAGGTCGGAAAACCCCGCGTATGACCCCGGGTGCCCTTTCTGTCCCGGCAACGAGCATAAATTAGAAGCCATAATCGCGGAAGTGCGCGGCGGAGAATCCGGACCCTGGCAGATAAGAGTAGTGCCTAACAAATACCCGGCGCTCCTGCATAAAGGATACCCGGATCGTGAAATCCGGGATATTTATATAACCATGAAAAGCTACGGAAGACATGATGTTATAATCGAAAGCCCTTATCATAACAGCGATATTTCGGATATGTCGTACGAAGAAGTGGAAATGCTGTTCGACACTTACCAAAAGCGGCTGTTCGAGGTTATGAAAGAACATAGTAATATGACCCCGGTTATTTTCCGCAACCACGGCAGGCGTGCGGGTACTTCCCTGCTTCATCCTCATTCGCAATTAATCGTTACCGGCTTTGTACCGAATCATATCAGGTGGAGAGAAATCGAGTCACAGCGTTATTACGACGAATGGGGGCGCTGTGTTTTTTGCGAAATATTAAATTACGAAATCGAGAAAAAGATAAGGGTCATTGAGGAATCAGCTTCCATGGTTTCGTTCGTGCCTTTTGCCGCGGAAGTTCCGTTTGAAGTCTGGATTATGCCGAAAAGACATCAGGCCGATTTCGCTTTGATCTCGGGCGAAGAGAAGAAAGATATCTCGGTTATGCTGAAAAATATCCTTTCCGTTTATTACAAAAAACTTAACGACCCCGATTATAATTATTTAATAAACACTTCCTCCAGGTTTGAAGCCGGCGAACCGCACCTGCACTGGTATCTTCAAATAAGACCCCGGCTTACTACAAAAGCGGGGTTTGAAATAGGATCCGGAATCAGCATCAACCCGTCATTGCCGGAAGACGACGCTCTTTTCTTAAAATCTTAAGTACCTGCTTTTCTGCTCGCATGCCGGTTTTTCTTTAGCTGCCGCACATCCGCGGCGGATTGTGATACGAAGACAATATCCGCTGCGTAATATTGATTTTGGCGGCTTTATTAATTACCAAGAATTATACATGAAATAAAATTTAAAAAAATCGGTTTATTATAATGAACGGCAATAAAAATCAAATCGGAAATAACGGGCAGCGCCGGAACATTCCCCAGTACAAGGGACCGAGTGTGGTTAAATATCTAATTTTTTTAATTATCGCTTGGGTTGCAATAAATTACATGTTCGGCATTTTCGGAGGCAAAAATTCTGTTAAGATGCCCTATTCAAAATTTAAACAACAGGTGGAGAAAGGGAAGGTGGAGAGTATTACTATCAAGGGGAACAACATAAACGGAAGTTTTAAAAATTTTTATTTAAAGATTGAAAAGTCGCAGAAGGATACTCTGAAATATAAATATTTTTCCACGGTGAAGCCTTCCGTATACGATCCGCAATTTATGAATATACTGGAACAAAATAATGTAACAATTCATGCCGAGAATCGGACTAATTCTTGGTTTACGTATTTTCTTATATTCGCCCTGCCCTGGGTGCTGATAATCGGATACTTTATGTATGTCCGGAAAAAAATGACCGGCCAATCCGGAGGCATGCTGGGCGGCGGAAATCTCCTAGGCGTCGGCAAATCAAAGGCCAAAAAGTTCAGGCATAAAAAGGCGAACGTTACTTTTAACGATGTTGCCGGACTGCAGAGCGCAAAGAAAGACCTGCTGGAAATTATCGAATACCTGAGAAACCCACTTAAGTTTGCAAATCTGGGAGCCCAGATTCCGAAGGGAGTACTCTTAATGGGGCCTCCGGGAACTGGAAAAACCCTGCTTGCAAAAGCCACAGCAGGCGAAGCCGACGTAACCTTTTACAGCATCAGCGGCTCAGAATTTATTGAAATGTTTGTGGGCGTGGGAGCGTCCAGGGTAAGAGACATGTTCGAGACCGCAAAGAAGGACGCGCCCGCGGTTATTTTCATAGACGAAATAGATTCGGTGGGCAGAGCAAGAGGAACCGGATTGGGAGGAGGGCACGACGAACGCGAGCAAACATTGAACCAGATACTTTCCGAGATGGACGGATTCGAACCGAACGAATCGGTAGTGGTAATGGCCGCAACCAACAGGCCGGACGTACTGGATCCCGCGCTGACAAGGCCCGGAAGGTTCGACAGGCAGATTGTACTCGAACTTCCCCAGAAAGAAGCACGTGAAAAAATCCTCCGGATTCACACCAGGAAAGTCCCCCTCGCCACGGATGTGGATTTGGAAAACATCGCCGCCAGAACGGTGAGTTTTTCCGGCGCGGATCTTAAGAACCTTGTCAACGAAGCGGCTTTACTGGCCGGCCGAAAACATAAAGAGCAGGTGGCCAAGGAAGATTTCGACGAAGCCCGGGATAAGATACTGCTCGGAGCCGAACGGGAAGAAGTAATCAACGACGAGGAAAAGCGCGTTATAGCTTATCACGAAGCCGGGCACGCCCTGCTGGCCGAACTGCTTCCGGATACGGATCCTCTGCAGAAAGTAACCATCATTCCGCGAGGCAGATCACTTGGAGTTACGGAACAAATACCGGAATTCGACCGACATAACTTAAGGAGAAAATATTTAATGAGCAGAATTGCCGTTGCCCTGGGAGGAAGAGCCGCCGAAAAGATAGTGTTCGGAGATATTACAAGCGGGGCTGCCAGCGATCTTAAGCAGGTTACGAAACTCGCGCGCCATATGGTCTGCCACTGGGGCATGAGCGAAAGGATAGGACCCGTAATGTTTAAACAGGGCGAAGAACATCCTTTCCTGGGCAGAGAGTTAACCGAGGCGAAGGATTTCAGCGAACATACGGCCGAAATAATAGACGAAGAAATTCACGATATTGTAGAAAATATGGAAAAAAAGGCGATCGAAATTCTTTCGGAAAACAGGACAATACTGGATGCATTGGCGGAAGGTCTTCTGGAAAACGAGACGCTGGAGAAGAATCAAATTGACTGGATTCTGAAAAAAGTTTCCGCAGGAAATAATCATAACGATAAAAAAGAAGACAAGGTGGACGCAAATACACAAAAAGATAGAAGTTAACGAGCAAATACCAGAAATATATGGATAAAGACCGGGAGGCAAATTATGCAGATACCGCTGGAGATCTCTTTTAGAAATATATCAAAAGACAAAAGTATTGAATCATTAATAAAAAGAAAGGTTCAAAAGCTGGAAAAAATTCATAATAATATAACCAGATGCAGCGCGGTCATTGAAATGTCGCAAAGGGATATTAAGGGCGGCAACCCTTATAGGATAAGAATCAGCCTGCGCATACCGCACAGCCCCGAAATCGTCGTAACCAAAGAACCGGGCGAAGGACCGGACCGTGAAAAGCTGGTCGCCGCCGTAAGAGATTGTTTCGATAAATTATACCGCAGGGTCAAAACCGCATCTGATCTGCAGAGGCACGATATTAAATCTCATTCCCTGCAGAACAGGATTAAAATCGGCGTTTGATAAATGGAAGTAATTACAAAAGTAATATGTCAGGAAAAACATATTAAAAGAATTTTTTTCGGGAATTAAAATGTCGCTCGAGATAATACCCAGAGACAGATGGATAAGCTTTTTGGATTCCTTCGTGGATATCCACAGAAGTAATTTATTTAATCTGGAAAAACTAAAAATGAAGAATAAAAACATCCTGATTGCAAGCGACCTGCAATTAAGGGCGATTTATATTAATAGGAACGGGTACGAGGCAACTACGATTATAACGGGCGACAAACCGGGCATCGAATTATCCCATTTAATCAACGAAGTAAAAAATATTGCACTTGAAAAAGATCTCGACGGCAGGGACAAGGCGCTTTATATAAATTCCTCTCATAACTGCGTTGTCGTTCTTGTGCTCGAATGAGAAATTTGTTTTTTCCTAAGTTTCCCGGCCCGGCAGCAACGGTTGAGAAATTCATGAATTAACAAAGAGTCATTTTTTGAATTACGAACGGAGATAAATATGAAAACACTTGAAAAGATTTCGATAGAAGAACTAAGCGTAAATACAGTCAGAACATTGTCAATGGATGCGGTTCAAAAGGCAGATTCGGGTCATCCCGGAACGCCGATGGCTCTGGCCCCTCTGGCCTATGTCTTATGGAAGAAATTCCTTGTTCATAATCCGAAAAATCCGGCCTGGTTCAACAGGGACCGTTTTATATTATCCTGCGGACACGCATCCATGCTTCTTTATTCCATGCTGTATTTAACCGGATACGATATTTCGCTTGAGGATATAAAAAATTTCAGGCAGTGGGGCAGCATTACACCGGGTCACCCGGAATTCGGATTAACTCCGGGAGTAGAGACCACTACGGGTCCTCTCGGACAGGGAATTATGAACGGAGTGGGAATGGCGATTGCCGAGGCGCATCTCTCATCAATTTTTAATAAAGACGGCCTGGATATAATAGATCATTTCACCTATGTTTTTTGCAGCGACGGAGATTTTATGGAGGGCGCTTCGCACGAGGCCGCATCGCTGGCCGGCCACCTGGGGTTGGGAAAGCTTATTGTCTTTTACGATGATAATCATATTAGCATCGAAGGAAAGACCGAACTTACTTACGAAGACGATAAAAAGAAAAGATTCGAAGGCTACGGCTGGCATGTGCTTGATCTCGGTGAGCAGGCCAATAACCTGCAGGCTATTTCGGAAGCAATCAAATCTGCCCGCGCCGAAAAGGAAAAACCGTCGCTGATAATTATACGTTCGCATATTGCATACGGCGCGCCCAATATGCACGACACCAGCGAAGCGCACGGCTCCCCGCTGGGCGAAGAAGAGGTGCGTCTTACAAAAATAGAATACGGCTGGCCGGAAGATAAAAAATTTCTGGTGCCGGAAGAAGTACTCGGTCATATGCGTGAAGCCGTGAATAAAGGAGAACTATCCGAAAAGGAATGGGACAAAAAACTTCAGGAATTGAGGGAGAAAAAACCCGACTTATTCAGGCTGTTTTCGGAAATGCATAAAAGGAAACTGCCGGCGGACTGGGATGTGAATATCCGTACTTTTAAACCGGGCGACGGACCGGTTGCGACAAGAAACGCAGCCGGGGCAGTACTTAACGATTTCGCTGATAAATTACCCTGGCTGATCGGCGGAAGCGGGGACCTCTCCCCTTCTACGAAATCGCTTTTTAAAAAATCAGATTACCTCGAGAAAGGGAAATATTCAAACCGCAATATTGCGTGGGGAGTAAGAGAACATAATATGTGCGCGGCAAGCAGCGGCATTTACCTTCACGGCGGACTGAGGCCTTTTGCCGCAACGTTCTTTATCTTTTCGGATTACGCTAGACCGGCAATCAGGCTTGCGTCTTTAATGCGACTACCCGTAATATATCTTTTTACTCACGATTCAATAGGGCTGGGGGAAGACGGGCCTACCCACCAGCCGGTAGAGCACCTGGCGTCTTTCAGAGCAATGCCGCATATAAACGTTATAAGGCCGGCGGACGCAAACGAAACCGCCTTCGCGTGGAAAGCCGCTCTTCAAAGAACCGACGGCCCTTCGATGATAGTGCTTACCCGCCAGAAAGTACCGGTATTCGACAGGAAGAAATATGCTCCTGCAGAAGGCCTGTTAAAAGGCGCCTACGTATTATCAAAAGAAAAAGGCGCCAGACCCGAAGCCGTATTAATCGGTTCCGGTTCCGAAGTATATCTGCTGCTTGAAGCTCAAATCGAACTTGATAAAGCAGGAATAGACGCTAGAGTTGTAAGCATGCCCTGCTGGGAAATATTCAGGGAACAGCCGGCCGCTTACAAAAATGAGGTCTTTCCTTCCGGCGTTAAAGCAAGGCTTGCGGTAGAAGCGGGATCCCCGTTGGGATGGTGCGAATGGACCGGAGATTCAGGCAAAGTAATAGGAATAAATAAATACGGCAGCAGTGCTCCCGGAAGCGAGAATTTCCGCAACTACGGATTTACTGTGGACAACATTGTCTCAAAGACAAAAGATCTGATAAAGGCTTAAAGTAAAATTTATCCGGGAAACGATTTTCACTTTTTATAATCTTTCCATTTCCGTTTCTTAACGGAAATTTGCGTAAATTGAAATTTATTAATACGTATAAAAAGCCGACGGGAATCCAACATGAACGACAAAAAAATAAAATGGGGAATTTTAGGCACGGGAATAATTGCGAATCTTTTTGCGGCCGGACTAAAAGACGCTTATAACGCGGAACCTTATGCAGTAGGTTCGCGCAGCCTCGAAAAAGCGGAGAACTTCGCGAAGAAGTTCAACTTTAAGAAAGCTTACGGTAGCTACGATGAGGCTGCTTCCGATCCCGAAGCGGATATTTTATACATCGCTACGCCTCATAACCTGCACTTCGAAAATACTTTGATGTGCCTCGGATATAATAAGCACGTTTTATGCGAGAAGCCCTTCGGGATAAACGGAAGAGAAGCAAGGGAAATGATAGCCGAAGCGCAAAAAAAGAAATTGTTCCTAATGGAAGCGATGTGGTCGCGTTTTCTTCCCAATCTTCTCAAAGCAAAAGAAATAGTAGAATCGGGCGCAATAGGAAAAGTAAAGCTGATAACGGCGTACTTCGGCTTAAAGTCGGATCATACGCCGCAGCAGAGGCATTTCAACAAGGCCCTGGGCGGAGGCGCCCTCCTCGATATCGGTATTTATCCGGTTTTCCTTTCGCTTTTTATTTTAGGCAAGCCGGATTCTTTTACCGCAATAGCGGGCATCGGGCCTACCGGGGTTGATAACACCATCAGCATGACATTCAAATACGGGCCCGACGTACTTTCGGTTATGTACTCCACTTTAATTTCAAACCCGGATACTGTTGCCGAGATCCACGGGGAAAAAGGCAAGATTATTTTCGATAAGTGGTGGTTCACTCCGGTAAATATTAAACTTACGGACGGAGACGGTAACGAATCAAAGGTCCCGCTTGAATTCAAAGGCAACGGATATAATTACGAGGCAGAAGAAGCGGGAGAGTGCATTCTTTCGGGAAAAATTCAAAGCAGTAAGATGAGCTGGAAGGAAAGCCTTCAATTAATAGATATGATGGATGCCGTGCGGAAAGTATGCGGCATCGTTTACCCCGGACACGACGGAGACATAAAATGAAAAAAATATTACCGGTATTCTTTTTAATCCTCTTTTGTATTTTTGATCCTTACTCGAATGCCCAGATAAAAATTATTAAAATCTGGCCCGATACGATTCCCGGCGCCATTACCGATGTAAAATATAAGGAACGGGATTTATCCGACAAAAGCGGCATTTACCGCATAAGTAAAGTAACTGTTCCTACTCTTACAGTATATTTACCCGAAAAAGAAAACGGCGCTGCTGTTGTCATATGTCCGGGCGGCGGGTACGAACACCTGGCCTACGAAAAGGAGGGCGTTAAAGTAGCGCAGTGGTTCAATAAAATAGGCGTTGCTGCGTTCATTTTAAAATACAGGCTGCCGAGCGATTCTATTATGAAAGACAAGGCTGTCGGCCCGCTGCAGGACGCTCAGGAGGCAATGAGAATTGTTAGACGGAATGCCGGGAAATGGAAGATCGATCCGGACAAAATCGGGGTAATAGGGTTTTCCGCAGGCGGTCATTTAGCCGCGTCATTATGCACGCATTATAACGCTAAAATATATAATTCCGATGCAACCAGCGCAAAACCCGATTTCTCGGTTCTTCTATACCCGGTAATCTCCATGGAACCGGAAATTACGCACAAAGGTTCTCGCGATAATTTGCTGGGCAGCAATCCCCCCGAAAAAGAAGTACGATATTTTTCCAACGAACTCAACGTAAGCAGCGGAACCCCTCCTGCTTTTCTTGCACTCGCGGAAAACGATAATACCGTCCCGGTCAGGAACAGCATTGATTATTTTATGGCTCTTAAAAAATACGGCATTCCGGCGGAACTGCATATTTTTCAAAAAGGAGGTCACGGTTTCGGATTGGGTAAAAAAGGAGAGACTCAGTCTTATTGGCCCGAACTCTGCAAAAATTGGCTGAAAGCGATCGGAATGATCTGACGAGAAAATTATTATCATTTCATAAAAAATTCGGCGGTTAACCGGGTAGAGCTTCCGGAAAGAAAGCGGGAGCGGGTCTGCCGGGGAAGTAATTATTTTCATCGGCGAAGCCCGGCTTAATGTTCTTTTGAGGAAAGCACCTGCCTTCATTTTCCGCTTGATAAATCCGGATCAATTCGCAACGCAATTTGGTTATTTTTAGTCCTAATGTGGTTTCAGAAAGCAGTAAAATTCTGCTATCTTTATAGTGCAGATAATTTTATATTGTAATAGTTTATACTGTTCCGTTTTGCATCATACACGGGTGAACCGGATCCTACCGGTTATAAAGAAGCAAAAATCATTAGTTAATTTTAATCTAAAAATTATTCCGTTAATAATCGAAGATTGAACAATGACGTCTACTTTACAACCTTTGGATTTGTTTATTTTTGTAGTTTGAATAGCCGTGATGATCGGATTAAGCTGCATGACTGCGGAGCCTGTCTACGAAAAATTGGAAGGTCTTACTTTTGCGACAACTAGGCAGATTCACAAAAGGGATCAAGGAAAAGCTGGAGCAAAACCGAAGTATTTGCGTCGGTTTTCCCCGTTTCATTAAAAATTGCTATATATTTGTGTTTTTCCTGAAAAGATGCTAAAATATTTAAAGTATAAATAACCTGAGATTTAAATATGAGTAAATATGCTATCGGCTTGGATTTCGGCACCAATTCGTGCCGTTCTCTTATTGTTGATATCTCCGACGGAAAAGAACTCTCAAGTCATGTCTTTGCTTATCCGTCGGGAGAAGCCGGTGTTATTATTAATTCGGCAGAACCCGATCTTGCCCGGCAAAATCCCGCGGACTATCTTCAGGGAATTGAAGTTACTATAAAGGAGGCAGTAAAAAAGGCGGGAAAAAATAATCCGTCTTTTTCAACCGCAGATATAATCGGCATCGGGGTAGATACGACTGGAAGCAGCCCGCTTCCAGTCGATTCCGGCGGCACTCCCCTTTGTTTTAAAAACAATTTTAAAAACAATCCTTCGGCAATGGTTTGGCTTTGGAAGGATCATACGGGACATTCGGAAGCCCGCGCCATAACCGAGGCGGCGTCGAAAGCAAGACCGGAGTTTCTTTCCAAGATAGGCGGGGTATATTCTTCCGAATGGTTCTGGAGCAAAATATGGCACTGTAAAAACACCGCCCCCGAAGTGTTTAATTCCGCCTACAGCTTTGTCGAAATATGCGATTGGATCCCGGCCGTGCTTACGGGGGAAACCCGCCCGGACAAAATAAAAAGAAGCATATGCGCCGCGGGTCATAAGGCAATGTACAGCGAACAATGGGGCGGTCTGCCGGATTACGAATTCCTAGAGGAACTTTCTCCGGGTCTCGGAGAACTGAGAAACCGGATAGTCAACAAAGCATATTCTGCCGAAGAAAGAGCGGGTTTCCTTTGCAAAGAATGGGCGGACAAACTCGGACTTTCAACGGATGTATCGGTTGCGGTAGGCGCTTTTGACGCGCATATGGGCGCGGTAGGCGCAAGCATTAAAACCGGAACACTCGTAAAGATTCTCGGCACCAGCACGTGCGATGTTCTTGTCTGGCCCAACGATAAACCTCTCGCCGATATCCCGGGAGTATGCGGGATAGTGAACGGCTCGGTGATGAGCGGGTACTACGGGATCGAAGCAGGGCAATCGGCCGTAGGCGATATATTTTTATGGTTCGTCAATAACCTCGTACCGGATAATTACGGAAAAACCCAGGACGAAAAATTTATAAATCTCGAAAGAGAAGCGGCAAAACTCAAGCCCGGCGAAACCGGCTTACTGGCATTGGACTGGAATAACGGGAACAGGACAATTCTTGTAGACGTCCGATTAACAGGCCTTCTGATGGGCCAGACTCTCTACACCCAGGCTCACGAAATTTACCGCGCATTAATCGAAGCAACGGCTTTCGGCGCGCTGGCTATAATCGACAGGATAGAAGAGAACGGGGTGAAAATAAACGAAATAGTAAACTGCGGCGGATTGGCGACGAAAAATCCTCTCTTAATGCAGATATACGCCGATGTAACCGGACGCCCGATGAAAATATCAAAGAGCGAACAGACTCCCGCCCTGGGAGCAGCTATCTTTGCCGCAGTCTCCGCAGGCAAAGCCGTAAGCGGATTTGAAAACGCCGCGCAGGCACAAACCGTAATGACGGGAACTTCCGGAACGTATTTACCGGATAAAGAGAACCATAAAATTTACAAGAAAATTTATTCGCTGTACCGTCAGCTTCACGACGGTTTCGGAACAGAGAAATACGCCGGCAATTTATTTAACGTTATGAAAGATCTTTTGGATATAAGGGACAAAGTACGCAAGGAGAAATGATGCTTAACGAATTGAAAGAGAAAGTATTAAAGGCCAATCTCGACCTGGTAAAATACGGACTGGTTACTCTAACTTGGGGAAACGTCAGCGGCATTTCACGCGGCGAAGGGCTCGTTGTTATAAAACCCAGCGGCGTTTCGTACGAGAAATTGACCTCGGAAGATATGGTTGTCGTAGACCTTGACGGCAAAACCGTGGAAGGGAAATTCAGGCCTTCTTCCGACACTCCCACTCACATAATACTTTACAAAGCATTTGAAACCATAGGCGGTATAACGCACAGCCACAGCGAATACGCAACGACGTTCGCGCAGGCCTGTAAGGAAATTCCTTGTTTCGGAACTACGCACGCCGACCACTTTAACGGTCCCGTGCCGGTAACCCGCTTTTTAACGGAAGAAGAAGTTAATTCCGGATACGAACTTAATACGGGGAAATTAATCGTCGAAAGGTTTGCGAATCTGGACCCGGAGTCGGTTCCCGGAGTTCTCTTGGCGGGCCATGCTCCTTTTACCTGGGGAAAGGATCCTGAAGATTCGGTAAAAAACAATCTTATTCTGGAACGAATAGCAAAAATGGCGCTAGGCAGTTTACAGTTAAATACGTCGCTTACGAGTTTGCCGGAACATATATTGAAAAAACACTACCTCCGCAAACACGGACCCGATGCTTATTACGGTCAGTCTAATTATAAAAACAGGAAATGATACATGAAAGAATTAAAAAATCTTGAAGTCTGGTTTGTCACCGGCAGCCAGCATCTGTACGGGGACGAAGCAATAAAACAGGTAGCCGCTCATTCCGAAGAAATCGTGAAATACCTGTCGGAATCGGCTAAGATCCCGGTTAAGGTAATATTTAAACCCGTCGTGACAACGCCGGATTCCGTTTACCGTATTTGTCTCGAAGCGAACAGCAATGCCGCCTGCATCGGGCTAATTACCTGGATGCACACTTTTTCGCCTGCCAAGATGTGGATTGCGGGATTAAAGATTCTTCAAAAACCTTTCGTGCATCTTCATACGCAGTTCAACAGGGACATTCCCTGGGATAAAATCGATATGGATTTTATGAACCTTAACCAGTCCGCTCACGGCGGAAGAGAATTCGGCTTTATCTGCACCAGGATGAATAAAACCCGTAAGGTAATTGTGGGCCACTGGAAGGACGAATCGGTTCTGGAAAAGCTGTCGGTTTGGATTAGAGCGGCCAGTGCACGGCTCGATGCCGATAGCGGAAAGATCGCCCGTTTCGGGGATAACATGAGAGAAGTGGCAGTAACGGAAGGCGATAAAGTGGAAGCCCAGATCCGCTTCGGCTATTCGGTTAACGGATACGGCATGGGAGATCTTGTCTCTTACATAAACGCTGCGGAAGACCGGCAAATAGACGAACTAATAAAGGAATACGGCGACCTTTACGACGTCGATAAAATTCTGAGGAAAGGCGGTGAACGCCATAATTCTCTGAGGGACGCCGCCAGGATTGAACTGGGCATGCGCGCCTTTCTCAAAGAAGGTAATTTTAACGGCTTTACGACTACGTTTGAAAACCTGCACGGCTTAAGCCAGCTTCCCGGCCTGGCTGTTCAAAGACTAATGGCCGACGGATACGGATTCGGCGCGGAAGGCGACTGGAAAACCGCCGCCCTTGTCCGGGCAGTGAAAGTAATGTCGGCGGGTTTAAAAGGAGGGACTTCGTTCATGGAAGATTATACATATCACCTGGATCCCTCCCAAATGAAAGTATTAGGCGCACATATGCTGGAAGTTTGCGTGTCGATTTCCGCCGGCAGACCTAAAATTCAAGTTTATCCTTTGTCCATCGGCGGAAAGGAGGACCCGCCGCGTCTGATCTTTAACGTTCCTTCCGGCCCGGCCTTAAATGCTTCCCTAATAGATATGGGGAACAGGTTCCGGATGATCGTTAACGAGGTTACTGCGGTACAGCCCGACGCACCGCTACCCAAACTGCCGGTAGCAAGGGTCGTATGGATACCCAAACCGGACCTCGAAAGAGCGGCAGGCGCATGGATCCTTGCGGGAGGCGCTCACCATACCGCGTTCAGCCAGGCAATTACGCCCGAGTATTTGGAAGACTTTGCGGAAATGAACGGCATCGAATACCTGCTGATCAACGATTCGACCGATATAAGGGAATTCAAAAAAGAATTGTTATGGAATGATCTTTATTATTCGATGAAAAAATAATCCCTCTTGATGAAAAATTTTCCGATAGGCCCGGAAACCCGGGCCCTTATATTCGACTGCGACGGGACATTAGTAGATTCGATGCCTCTGCATATGAAAGCCTGGGAAGCATCTCTTAAACATTTCAAGACTCCTTTCGACGAAGAATATTTATTCTCGCTCAAAGGTATGAAAGAAACCGATATAGTTGAACTATATAATAAGAGATCGGGGACTTCACTTGACCCGGTTAAGGTAGTTGCCTTTAAGCAAAAATATATTTACAATCATATCCGGACGGTCGGACCGGTTATACCCGTTACGGAAGTCGCTCAAAAGTATTCCGGTATCCTGCCGATGGCCGTGGCCTCCGGAAGCGCGCGCAAAATAGTAACCGCCGAATTAAAAGTCATCGGGATATTAAAACTATTCGACATAATACTTACGGCCGACGATCCGTTTAATCCCAAGCCTTCGCCCGATATATTTTATGCCGCAGCGTCGGAACTGCATGTCGATCCGCAGTACTGCCTTGTATTTGAAGACGGCGATGCCGGTCTGACAGCAGCCTCCAACGCCGGTATGAAAACCGTTGACGTGAGAGAATATCTATAGATTGATGATTGAAGATTGGCAATTGATGATTAAAGCATGAATGCATGCGGCCATGAATCCATGAAGAAAGATCGCCTTTTTAATTTCATTATTCTTTATGTTGAATTTTAAATTAAAACTCAGGAATAATTGAAAGCAGAACAAATGAATTCAGCGAACTTTACTACAAACTACATACCACAGACTACAATCCACAATGTTGAACCTAAACCTTTTTATAATTACGTTTGAAACTAATGTAGATTCAGGGTTATCAAAGAAAGAACCTTAAATGAAAAAAGTTATTCTATCGAAAATAAAGACGCTGGAACTGGTAGAAAAGGAAATTCCCGAAATTATAAACGATAACGAAGTGCTTCTTAAAATAGACTCGGTAGGCGTATGCGGTTCGGATATGCACTATTACAACGAAGGAAAAATAGGCGAACAGGTTATTGAGTTCCCATTTACCATCGGACATGAATTCTCGGGTTTTGTGGAGCGGACAGGCAG
The DNA here is from genome assembly GCA_046706945.1 of Ignavibacteriaceae bacterium. Lineage (GTDB taxonomy): Bacteria > Bacteroidota > Ignavibacteria > Ignavibacteriales > Ignavibacteriaceae > FEN-1297. Next base: position 19,347 of record JBJKOY010000077.1, read on the forward strand.
GAACGTTGCCGGATTAAAGACCGGCGACCTGGTAGCCGTAGATCCTTTGCTTTCGTGCGGCAAGTGCCCGCAGTGTTTAAGCGGCAGGGAGCACACCTGCCTTAACCAGAAATTTTTAGGCTGTCCCGGGCAGGCGGACGGCTGCTTATCGGATTACATCGTTGTCCCCGCAAAGAACTGCTACCCCGTACCCGGCGGTATGAACGGAGAAACGGCGGCTTTGATCGAACCGCTGTCAATAGGCTATTACGCGGCGGAATTTATAAAGAAAGCGCAACGAATATCTTCGATCGCAATCCTGGGAGCAGGACCTATAGGCCTGAGCGTACTTTTATCTCTTAAGGCGGCCGGCTATAAAAATATCTTCGTTACCGACAAACTGGATTACCGTTTAACCGCGGCGAAAAACGCCGGAGCCGATTTCACCGCCGACATTGAAAAGACCGATGCGACCGCATTATTTCAAAAAGAAAACCCGGATCTCTTCGACGCGGTATTCGAATGCTGCGGCAAACAGGAAGCCCTGGACCAGGCGGCGGATATTTTAAAGCCGGGCGGAACTCTTCTCATCGTCGGCATACCGGAGACCGACAGGATCTCGTTCGACATAAATAAAATAAGGCGGAAGGAAATCGCGATTCAAAATGTGAGAAGGCAGAACAATTGCGTTCAGCCGTGCATTGATCTTACCGCTTCGGGGAAATGGTCGCCCGAATTTATGATAACTCACCGTTTCCCCGCCGTGAAATCCAACGAAGCCTTTCAAACAGTTGCGGGATACAGGGACGGGGTTTTAAAGGCGATGATTAAATTTTAGTTTATTTAAACCCCAGCTCTTTGCACATCCTGTAGTAATTGGAAGGAGCAATGCCGAGCTTTTCCGCCGCGCTAGAATCGGAACTCGATATGCTTCTTACGTAAGTCAAATACTTTTTGCGGAATATTCTTTCCATTTCCTTCAGAGGAAGCACCTGCCCCTGGTAAAGGTCGTCGAAATTTGTTTCTTCTTTTATAAGGACATGGTTCCTTAATATCATGGGGTCGCTTATATCTTTGGACCTGATTACGCCGTCGCAGTTCAGGATCAGCCGCTGTACAACGTTTCTCAATTCGCGTACGTTTCCTGGCCATTTGTAGTTCAGCAGTATTTCCTTAGCTTTTTCTTCAACCTTCGGGATATCAATTCCCAGGTCCTGGCTGAAGTAATTTAAAAAATGATCGAACAGCAGGAGGATATCGTTCCCGCGGAGTCTTAACGGTACGATATCCAGCGGAACGACATTAAGTCGGTAATACAAATCTTCCCTAAAACGGTTGTTGTTGACTTCGTTCGCCAGGTTTTTATTTGTCGCGGCAATTATTCTTACGTTCACCTGAATTTTTTCGGTTCTCCCGATTTTCTCAATTTCCCCTTCCTGAATAACCCTCAGCAGTTTGACCTGCGCGGACAACGGCAGTTCGGCCACTTCATCCAGAAACAAAGTCCCGTTGTTGGCAACCTCAAACAGGCCGGCTTTCGAAGTATTCGCTCCGGTAAATGCGCCCTTCTGGTATCCGAATAATTCGCTTTCTATCAAATCGGCCGGAATACTCCCGCAATTAATGGGAACGAAATTTTCATATTTCCTTTTGCTGTTTAAATAAATATTCCATGCGACGAGTTCTTTCCCTGTTCCCGAAGGCCCGTTTATGAGGATATTCACGTCGCTTTTGGCATAGCGTTCTATGCTTTCTTTCAGCTGAATCATCGGTTTGGATTCGCCTATTATTTTCTTCATTTCAAGAAGGTCTGTGAGGTTTTGTTTTAATTTTTTATCGGATCTTAATTTATGCTTTTCTAGTTTTTTCTTCTCGTACGCATTAAATATACTGAGTATAAAATCCGTCGGCTGGTAAATATATTCTTCTATATTTCCCGGGTACTTTGTACCGTACCAGAAAGCGCCGGATTTTATCAGGTTGTTTGCAAAGTTATAGTCGGTGATGTTTATAGTCATTTTCGTAATGACAATAATCTGGATAAAATAATCCACTTCCTTTATTTTTGCAATTAGTTCTTCGCCTTTGAGTCCGCCGGAGATTTGATAATCAAGGATAACGACGTCGTATTTATCCGGATTTTGAGAGATAAGTTCGAGAGCCGCCCTGCCGTTTGAAACGGTATCCAGCAATTTCAGGTTCGTTTCGTAGTAATTGATCGTTCTCTTTATCCTCTTTACGTCGAAATCCTCGTCTTCAACCAAAAGTATATTTATTTGATGATTGTTGTTAAGCATCCTTTCCTCTAGACGTTTTTAATTTTTATTGTAAACACGCATCCTTCATCCGGGAGGTTTTCGGCGTTCAGTTCCCATCCGCATCTCCCTACGGCCATTTGATAGGCGATATAACAGCCGTATCCCGAATTTACCCCCGCAGAACTTTTTGTGGTTTCGTTCTCTAAAAATATTTTTTTTGTACCTTTTTCGCCAGTCACTAATAATTCCTTTCTTATCCCCACGCCGTTGTCTGAGATGTACACATAGGAAACGTTTTCGTCTTTGTGGTATTTGGTCGAAATACTTATCCTGATGTGTTTCTTGTTCCCGTGATCTATGCTGTTCTGAATGATCGGTTCGAGTATTTCCCAAACCACGAACTCATTAACGTGAACCACCGGCAAGGATTCGTCGAGATCGACTTCAAACCGGAACATATCGTTTTTACTGGATATCCGCAGGAACACAAACCTCAAAAGAAATCTTATAACCTTGTTAATGTCCGTTTTGAACATCGGGTTTATTATGGTATTAATCTCCTGGTCGTACCATTTCATATCGTAAATTATCCTGGAGATAAAATTGGAATACGTAATTACCCTTTCCTTAACTTCGTCGAGGTTATCGGAATTCAATTGTCTGATGTCGTTTTTAATGAATCCCATTATTTTTTCGGCTTTATGGTGGGTATGGTATATTCTTTTCGTAAAAAGGTTTTCCTTTTCGAACCTGATTTGATGCCGGAGGATTTCTTTATGTTCCTCGAATAATTTCGCCTGGGCTTCGTTCCTTTCCTTTACCGCCTGGGAGGAAACAAAGAATATCGCTATTAAGCCGATAAAAATCAAAGTGGAGTATACAAGGGAAACTTTATCGAAGTTCGCGCTGATCTCTTCCGTCAGGAAAGAAAAATCGGGAGTAATTTTCAGGTACATTACTCCGAGATATTCCCCGTCGGGCACGAACGGTACGAGTATGTTGAAAGTTTCCTGTTTATCGACGGTACTGTAAATGACTTCGGTCGAGCGCATCCTGTCTTTCACGGAAAGGAACAACTGGACGGCCCGGCTGTGAACCTTCGAGTTAACGTCGTACGGCGGCAGCGTTCCGTTAAGGTAGGATTCCAATTTCTGGCCGCTGTCTATGACGTAAAGCTGTTTGTCCTTAACCAGAAGAAGGCAGATATCGTCAACCGCTTTTTGTATTAACTGCTGTTTAAATATTACGTTGAACGAATATATGATTTTCGAAGCTTCGAGCTGGGAGACGGATTTTTCAAGGAACAAATTCTCGAACAATAATTCCATGCTCGTAGAGGTAATTATGGCCAGCCTCTCCGCCGAATAACGTTTGTACCAATTCTGGGTCTGTGTTAAAAAATCGTTTAAAGAAGCTTTCTGAACGAAGACCAGCACTATCTGGAAAAATATAAGCACCGTAAAAAATATCGTAATGTGCTTAATTTCAAACCTGTATTTGGAAATGTTCTTTAATAATTTCTTCTTTATCATTGGCTATCCGGATAAAATTAGTATTACTGTAAGATCAATTTATCCATCTTGATCGCATTCGTACATTTTTTTAATGCTTCCGTTACTGATATCTCTTTGCCGATCGCCTTGTTAAAATAGTACGACATTATTTTGGAATACTTCGTATATTCAACGTTAGCCGGCCGGTGCACGCTGTTCCGCAGCAGTCTTTTATATATAGCAATTTCGGGATATTTTTTTATATATGCCGGATCTTCATAGAAAGATTTTATGACCGGGTCGTAAGCGCTCACCTGGAAAAAAGTTTCCTGGGATTTTTTCATGAGCAGGAATTTTATAAAATCGGCCGCTTCCTTTTTCTTGTCGGAAAATTTGGATATCATTACATCCCATCCCCCGAGAAGCGATGAAGGCATCCCGCCCCTAAAATGCGGCAGCAGCGCCTTACTGAGGCTGCTCTGCCTGTTCATATAGACGGGATAATCCTGAAAATCTTTATCGAAGCTTGTCCAGCCCCACAGGAAATAACCGTTGTGCTGGATAAAGTATTTATAGCTTGTTATTTCGGTAAACTGAGTAACATCCTTGGGAGACAAATCGTTCCTATTGACCAAGTCCACCAGGAGAGTCAAAGATCTCCGGGCATCCGGGGTCTCGAAATTAAATCCGTCGGTCTCGAAATAATCGGGTTTTAAGCTCAGCAACAACTGCATGTAATTGCATACCAGGCCTTCATAATCGGCGCCCGGGAACGTAAAGAAAGGATCGGGGGATCCGATACTTAATTTAAGTTTAATGAAATCGTTCCAGGTAATATTATCCTGTATTTTTTTTATTATTTGCGCACCGCGGGGTAATTTTTCAAGAAGGTCCTTCCTGTAGTACATCATGCTCAGGACCATGTCCAGAGGCGCTGCAACCATCTTGCCTTTGTAATAACACGACTGCAGAGCTTCGTTAACAAAAGAGTTTTTTTCTTTCTCGGTAAAATATTTATCCAGAGGCTCGCACCATTTAGCAAATCTTTGGACCCAAATAATATCGACGGCAAAGACGTCTATTCCGTCTCCCCGGCCTCTCAAGGATCTTGCCAGCACTTCTTTTCTTTCGTTGGTGCTGAAGTCTTCGTTCGGGAAATCAATAGGAATTACTTTAATCTTCCCTTTATGGAGCTTATTATACTCATCTATTAAAATTTTGTGCGCGGCGGTCATTCTGTCGGCAAAATATATCTCTTTAACCTTCGGACCTTCATCCTGCGCTTCGTAATAATTTATCGCCAGGTAAGTAAAAGTAACAAGGATAAGAATTAAGAGTCCCCAAGCTTGTTTTAGTTTAACATTCATAGCGGGAATTACAAATTAAATTAGAATAACCTATTTCCAAGGCTGACTATTAAAATTCAAAAATACTTTTAGCTTTATAATCTATAAAAACTATTATAAACTTTAAACAAATAAAAATATAATATTAAACTTTATTTAGTGTTAATTTTCAAGGATTTTGTCCATTGTTTTGGTCAGATTCGCCCCGTGCAATTCCCATCCCAGGGCGGATATTATACCGTCGGGATTAATCAGAACAGCGGCCGGGACCGAATAGATCTCGAATCTTCTGCACAAATCGCCGGCTAACCCGTTTTTATCTATCGCATTTAAAACGGATGTATCCGGGTATTTCATTAAAATATCTTCGGCATTATTTTTAGATTTGTCGAGAGAGACGGCCAGAACTTTACAATTTTTTCCGGCGTATTGATCCGCAGTTTTTTCCAAAGAATAAATTTCATCAACGGATGTCTTATTTGAATCCGACCAGAAATAAAGAAGGCAATATTTACCAAGGAAGGTTTTATTCGTAAAAACGCGGGATGAATCGGTTAAAGATTTGAACGAGAAATCCGGTGTCTTATCCCCTGCTTTCAATTTTATGTACCGGGAATATTCTTTCCCGTAGCTTAATGCTTCGGGAGAATCGCCGTACTGGTCCATCAGTATGGAAAGATAAGGGAGTATGCCCCTGTAATTAAGTGTATGAAATTTCCAGTCAATCACGTCATGCAGTAATTCCTCTTTTGTTCTTGCAACAGGATTTTTATTCAGCAGCATATGAATATATTTGTCTTTCAACGCTTCCGGGAACATCGCTTTGCTTAAAGCCCTAAAAATTGAGTGGGGGCTCAGCGACCAGATTACAGAGTTAAAGGGAATTCCTTTTAACACCAAACGGGCGGTTGAGATTTGGACGTAATTACCGTGCGTGCTCAAATAACTAAGCTCGAAATAATTCAGCATAAGCACTTGACGTATTATCCCGTTTTTTTCCTTATTAATCCTATTTTTTAATTTCCCCAGGGGATAACCGAAATCAAATTTGTAAGATAAATCGAATTTAGCGAAGTGCGAATAAAGCCCGGACAGGTAAAGTCGCTTCGTATCTTCCAAAGCCGCATACGCTCTTGCAAATTTTGCTTCAAATGAACCGGCGGGATAAAATCTAAAACTCTGCCGTCCCGCGGTGCGTACCAGCTTTGAAGGATCAAACACTATATTTACTTGTCTTTTCTTTGAAACGATATAAGAATTATAACCTTTAATTCCCCCCGAATCGATCCCGTTCGGTATATAGCCGTCGGCGTCGGTTCCGGCTACCTCGCCCCCGGTTCTTACATAGATAAGCCGGTATATTACGGTGTCCGATTTGCAGTTTACTTCCGCGGAATATTTGCCGTCCTTATTTTTCTTTAAGCTTACTGCTCGGTACTTTTGCCATCCGTTAAAATTACCGAAGACTTTGGGATGGTTATATTTATACCCGTAATGATAGGTAGAAAGTTTTACGTCGAGCCTTAACTTTTTCGATCTCCTGTAATAAATCGGAATTTCATATTCGTGGTGAAATAGGCCTGTGAAGTGAAGCATCCATAACCCTTTTGAATCGACGGCTATTTCATATTTACCGTTCTTTTGAACCTCGATTTGTTTTACCGGATTATTTTCGCTCGGATGCGTTAGAAATACATAAGCTACCGGGATCGGTTTGCCTCTTGTATCCGTTACCCGGCCGTAAACCGTAATCTTGGCCTGCGCGGATACATTTAGAATAATCAAGGAAATAAAGAAATAACAAACTTTTACCATTAAGGACTCCGGGATAAATTTTCACTATAGATATTTTTACCGTTGCGGAATACCGGCCTCCATTAATTCGGTCAGCTTAAATCCGAATTTTAAACAACTCAAACTAAAATTTATTAACCTATTACAATGAATTAAAATCCGCTAATAACTATAAGTTGCTCCGAACTCCAAGGCCCATCCGTAGGTCTGTCCGCTTGTAGGCAGCCGGCCGGCGTTATATACATAACCCTGGTTAATATACGCGGGGTGCGAGTAATAATAATTATCCACGTGATTATTAATATTTGTCGCATTGGCAAATAAAGACAGACCGGAAATAATTTTTTGTTTTAATGAAATATCAACCAATAATACGTTATCGTAATAGCTATTTTCAAGTCCATATTTAGTATCAATGCTTGTAAGTGTCTGTTCTTGGTACCTGAAAGAAACCCTGGAACTGAAACCTTCGTAATCCCATCCTATTATAGCATTGTATATTGCTTTAGGCTGGTTCTGCAGCGATGATTCTGTGGTAGTATATACCAGGGAATTTTGCGGATTGAACACGGTTCCGCCGGTTTTTACAACGCGAAATGTCGGGTATGCCTGATTCGAACTCATTAAAGATAGGTTAAGATCAAGTACTATCCCGTTTAATAACCCGGGCAGATACCATAAATGCGTCTGCCACGAGAATTCAACGCCTCTTAAGAAGGCTTTCTCGGGATCATTCATCGGGATGGCAGAATTTAAATTACCCGCGCTGTTCGCTTTTGCCCATGACGTGTCGTAATAACTTCTGCCCGGAAGCCTGTCGAAGATATCCGACGGAGCATTAACCATGGGGTACGGGGAAAAGGGATAGTAATTCTGCATCGGATAAATAAGATTGCTGATTTCTTTATAAAATCCGTCAACGGTGAATAATCCGATGTAATTATCGAACAAAGAAACATTGAGATCGTAATTCCAGGCGGTTGAAGGCTTCAGCAGCGGGTTTCCGGTCACTATCGGGGTATTCGACTGGTATACAATCATTGGTAAAATGTCGCCGAAGCTCGGCAGTGATTCGCTCTTATAAACGGCACCGCGGATTTGGACATTATCGGTCGCTTTATATTTTATATTTATTGAAGGATACCACGAAACAAAATCTCTTTTTGTATCTATTAAAACCGGAAAACCGATCAGACCGTTTTGATTGGCATAATTTGCAATTATATGGTAAGCAGAGATGTCAGTTCTTTCCTCCTGATATCGAACTCCCGGAACCAAAATCAGGTTTTTCCCGATATTAAACTCACCCATAATATAGCCTGCATAGCTGTCTTCATGATCGAAATAATTTTGGTTATAGGATGCAACCCCGTCGTCATAGAAAGACGAAAGCCAGTCGGGGTAAATGAGGCTCTTAATTTCCGTTAATTTATTTATGTTGAAGCCCGGCCCGATGGGATAGCCTAGAATACTTGTCCTGTTGTAGCTATGATCAATAAACGGCGCCGCGCCTAGTCCTGCCGAGACATTTTCATCTCCCGCCAGCCACGGAATAGCATTCATTAGATTTATTCTTCTAAAATTACTCCCTCCGTATAACAAATTGTAATACACTCTGTCATTCGAACTGGTGCGGTTCATCTTGTGATATTTTCCGCCGACCGATATGGTACCGCCGAACGAATCCGACAATTTAAAAGGTACTTTCCAATCTATTCTTCCGTCATATTGTTCGGAAGTCAAGTTCGTATTATTAATCAAGAAATTGTAGAAAGTAGTATTGGGGCTGGTCGCATCCATTACTCCCATCGTATTTATTAAAGAAGAAGGAGTGCCGTATATAAGCTGGCTCGCCGAAGGAGCGGTTACATTAGTTTGATAAAAATCCGCTTCCAAACCGGCGGGTACGTTTTGCGAACCTTTTGTATAAGATATCGATACCGGCAGTTCGGTGCTGCCGAGTTTAAACAGCGCCTGCAGCGAATGGGTCTCCTGAGCTGTTTTAGTTTCATTTACAAATATCTGATCATAAAAACTGTTTGAAGTAAATTGCGTTGAATAATCCCGTGTTAAAATACTGTCGTTTTTCTGATCGTATACATTGTAAAATTTCACGTTTACCAAGTCGGATTCGTAATCCAGTATCAAACTTAACCCGTAGCGGTTTCTTTTAGTGGTATTATCCGTCAGTTCGGCCGTCTGGGTCGATACGCTGAATTGATTAGTGTTAGGATCGTATATCGGCGTGGCGTATGTGGCGTTGAACTGGTCCGACGGAAGTTGCTTCTTCTCTAGGTTTCCCTGGAACAGTACTCCCACTTTATTATCTAAGAACCTGTCGCTTATGCTGCCCGTTATCTTATAGTTATCGTATGAGTTCCGTAAATGATTGTATCCCCCGTTCGCCCATATGTTGTAATGAAGGCCGGGGTCAGCGGTCCTTAACGTAAGGTTTATGGTTCCGCCGAGCGCATTCGCGTCCATATCCGCCCTCAGCGTTTTGGATACTTCCACCCCCTGAACAAGGTTATCGCTCAACAAACTTAGGTCTATGCTCCGGTCGTAATAATTTGTAGAACTCATCGGTACGCCTTCTATGGTCACCTCGTTGTATTGAGGCGACAGGCCGCGGACTACTACCGCGTAGGCTTCGCCGGCATTCCTCTGGAGCGATATTCCGGGAAGCCTTCCTATCGACTCGGCTATATTCGCGTCCGGCAGTTCCTTCATCTTCTCCGCCGATACCACGTTGACTATATTATTCGACGACAGCTGCTGGTTTATCGCCGACAGCTGACCTTTCGCCTGGGCAGTTACTAATACTTCTTTCCCTTGAATTGCCTGCGGGGACAATTCAAAGTTTACTTCCACGGATTTATTTGCCTGTACGTTTATATCTATGGTCTTTACCTGGTAACCTACGTATGAAGCTAAAAGAATATGCTTCCCGGCGGAGACATTGACTATTTTGTAATTGCCTTCTATATCGGTTGCGGCTCCCAGGTTAGTTCCCTTTATTATTAAATTTACACCTATTAACGGATCACCGCTTTGCGCATCCTTTACGTGTCCCGTTACCGATCCGGTTTCTTGTCCCAAAAGCGTTCCGGCAACCAGCAGTGTTATTATTACAATGCCCCGTAATTTCCCGGCAGCCGAAATATAAAAGGCCTTAACCATATAACTGCTCTCCAATCAAGTTATTTAAATCCTTAAATATTAAAAAAGACAGTTAGTTAGACTAACTGTCTTTTTTAAAGGTACAAAAACAAGTTAACACTGCTTTAGAAGAATCACTTCAAGAGTATCATTTTCTTTGCTGCGGAATAGTTTGAACCGGCGTTCATTCTATAGAAATAGATACCGCTAGTAACCGTTATTCCTCTTGAATCTCTTCCGTCCCAGGTAACTCTATAACTTCCCGCGCTCATTTGTTTATCGACCAAAGTACGAACTCTTTGACCTAAGGAGTTATAAATAACTAATGTCACCGGGGTGGATTTCGCCAATGTAAATCTTATTTCGGTGCTCGGGTTGAAAGGATTAGGATAATTCTGCGACAAAGTGAAATTTGTAGGTCCGCCGACCGGGCTTTTCTCTACAGCGGTAACCGACTGATAATGCTGCATTACGGCTTGGAAATCGGTCTTGGAATCAAATGAACTGTTTTGAGCATCATTCCACATTAAAGCGCCTACAGGAAGGTTATCAATTGTCGACATATAAGTAGTCTGGCTGAAATTTTCCTGGAAATCAGTAAATTTGGAAATGCCGACCTGGATACCGGTACCGTTGGCAGTGATATTATCTGTTTTGGTTCCGTTATTTATTCCAGGCAAAGTTGTCGGTGAATAGTCGCCGTAGATATATTTAGAATTAACTATATCGGGCGCGCTCGGGAACCTGGGGTCTGCCCATTGATTCTGATTCCATTCGGCCATCATAGTAACCACGGACTGGTCCGCTATTGCGGGAGTAGTAAGATTAGGATTCCCCGTCATGGTATTTTCTTCAACAAACCCGCCGCCGTTAGCAGGGGAATATTGATTAAAGATTGCCTGGGTACGCGAGTTCATCCATTCGCCCGGTATGTTCTCGATTTTTTTAGGTCCGGCAGGCGTACTCCACGTCAGATACGAGGGTATAGTGCCGACGGTATCATTAATATAGGTTGCACTATTATAATAACCGCTGATTAATTCCGGACTGTAGTAATTGACGTTATTGGAAATATATACCTTCATGTGGGAGAAATCCAGGGCAGAAGTAACCTGTCCGTTTGACATGTACTTGGATTGCACGCCTGCGGAATCCAGTCCGCCGGCCCCTTGATTGATCATATTAGTATCAATATCAATTGTACTCATGAACAATTTATCGGGATCCTGGCCGCTGTTGGTTACGTTTACGTCTTCACCTACCCAGTTTTGATTGACGAAAATATTATTTGTAATATATTCATCATGCCTGTAGGGAGACAGCATCCAGTATTTCTTATTGTTTATGATGGTATTGTGATTGATATAAACAAAATCCGCCAGTTCATTCTGCTGAAGGAATGTAAGACCGCCGGTAGTAATCGTGCAATTTTCGACCCACAGAGTATCTATAGGGTGTTTGCACTGGAAAACTCTGGATCCCCACCATTGACCGGCATAGAACAGATTACGGAAATAAGAATTCGTAATGAAGAAGCTGGCTCCGTTCGGCCATCCGCCGATAGCCCCGGTTTCGTTCGTACAGTCAAACAAGTCGATGTTGCTGAACTCAAATACTGAATTGTTGATGGTAAGCTTCTGCGGCAGATTGTTTTTTGTACCGCAGTAGAATAATTCGTTCTGCAGCGTTCCGTCGGTTTGCATTGTTTGATAATACACGTTGTCGAACTTAATACTGCCGTATACAACGTTAACGCCACCTCCATTTATAAGTACGGGAGTGCCGGCAGTAGGGACTATTATAATAATCGGTTTTTCGGTTGCCGTAGGATTATTCGGATCGGGTACTCCCACAATTGTAAGTGTACCGGTCGGGTCGTCGACATTCATCGGTGCCATTTGAAAATATACCTGGCCTTCATAAAGAGCATAGACTCTATTAGGGTTAATTCTGGCCCCGCTGCCCGTAGTATCGCCGTTAATAGTGGTTTCCATTGATCCCGCATTTTCACCGCCGCTTAGAGTACCTCCGTTAATAAAGATAGTATCCTGACTGGCAGGCACCTGCGCAAGCGTTAAACATGCAAATGCTAAACTAATAAACAAAGAAAGTATTAGCTTACTTTTCATTGTATTCCTCCAAGTTAGTTAAAAAAATTATACTCGATAAAAAAGACAATTCCATCTAGTATTTAAATACCTCCCTTCTAAATGCAACGATAATAATCGTCATTTATTTAATGTTTTATTTTATAATTTAATAACTATAAGTTGCTCCAAACTCTATTGCCCATCCGTAAGTCTGACCGCTGGTCGGCAATTGTCCGGCGGAATAAACTATATTCTGGTTTGTGTACTCCGGGTGGGAGAAATAATAATTATCTATATGATTGTTTATATTAGTTGCATTGGCAAATAATGAAAATCCGCCGAAGATTTTTTGTTTCAGCGAAATATCCGTTAATAAAACATTCCCGTAATAGCTGTTTTCCAAACCGTATTTCGTATCCACGCTTGTAAGGGTTAATCTCTGATACCTGAAGGATACCCTTGCATTAAAGCCGCCGTAATCCCATCCTATTATCGCGTTATAGATTGCCTTCGGCTGATTTTGAAGTTCCGCCTGCACCGTCTGGTATATTAAAGAATACTGCGGATTAAATACGGATCCCCCGGTTTTAACAACTTGGAAAGAAGGATACTGCTGGGCAGAGCTCATCAAAGTAAGGTTAAGATCAAGGACTAATCCGTTCAATATATTAGGCAGGTACCATAAATGTGTCTGCCATGAGAACGATACCCCTCTTAGATAAGCCTTATCGGGATCGTTAATGGGAATGTTAGCGGATAAGTGTGTACCGTTAATCGATTTTACGTAAGACGTATCGTAATAACTTTTATCGGGAAGTCTATTCAGTACATCCGAGGGGGCGACAATAGTATAAGGATTGCTTGCAAGCGAAGTAAACGGATAATAATTCTGCAAATTGTAAATCAGTCCGCTAATTTCCTTGTAAAATCCGTCAACGGTAAATAATCCGATTACATTACCGTATACGGAAACTCCAAGATCGTAATTCCATGCCGTTGACGGTTTCAAAAGAGGATTACCGGTGACAACATTCGTATTCGACTGTAATTCCACCAGAGGAGTAATTTGTCCGTAGCTCGGCAATGATTCGCTCCTGTATATAGCACCTCTGACTTGAATACTATTTGTTGCTTTATATTTTACGTTTATCGACGGATACCATGCCGGGAAATTTCTTTTCGTTTCCACCAATGTCGGCGGTCCCTGCAATCCGTTCTGATTGGTAACATTTATATTGATATGATACGCCGATAGGTCCGTACCTTCATCCTGGTAGCGGACGCCGGGCACTACCGTAAGGTCATTACCGATGTTGAATTCGCCCATGATATATCCGGCGGCGGTGTTTTCTTTATCGGTATAGTTTTGATTAAAGCTGTTGGGACCGCTTCTCCAATAATCGCTTCTATGGGTCGCATAATAAGAATTCTGCATATCGGCCATTTGATAGATATTTAACCCGGGTCCTATTGGATAGCCCAAAATGCTGTTCCTTGTGTATCCGTTATCTACAAACGGCACCGCTCCGATACCTGATTGACCGGTTGCATCGCCGTTAAGGAAAGGAAAGGATGAGATCAAATTCAACCTGTTGCCGGCGCCGGCGCCGAATAAAATATAAAGGTAATTCTGAATGTTGCTGCTGGAACGGTTGACAAAATGATATTTCCCGCCTACGGAAATGGTTCCGGAAAAGTTGTCAGAAAGTTGGAACGGGACTTTCCAATCAATTTTGGCATCGTAAGCTTCGTCTCGCAGGTTCGTATTATTTGTCAACATATTGTTAAACCAGCTATTGGCGTCGGACGGATTCCATACTCCCATGGTATTTATCAATGCCGAAGGGACGCCGTATATCAATTGGCTTGCCGCCGGAGAGCTTGCAACGCCTGTTTGATAAAAATCAAATTCAAGTCCGTTGGGAACCTTCTGGGTACTTTTAGTATATGATAACGAAACAGGCAATTCGGTAGTGCCCAGTTTAAATAAAGCCTGTAAAGAATGTGTTTCCTGCATTGTATTCGTCTGATTTATGAAAACCTGATTAAAGAAGGTTCTGTTGACGAATTGCGTAGTATAATCCCGTGTTAAATTGCTGTCGCTCTTCTGATCGAATACGTTGTAAAATTTCACGTTTACCAGGTCGGATTTATAATCCAGTATCAGGCTTAACCCGAAGCGGTTTCTCCTCGTTGTATTGTCCGTCAGTTCGGCCGTCTGGGTCGATACGCTGAACTGATTAGTGTTGGGGTCGTATATCGGGGTAGCGTATGTGGCGTTGAACTGGTCCGACGGAAGCTGCTTCTTCTCTAGGTTTCCCTGGAACAGTACTCCCACTTTATCGTCCAAGAACCTGTCGCTTATGCTCCCGGTTATTTTATAGTTATCGTATGAGTTCCGTAAATGATTGTATCCCCCGTTCGCCCATATGTTGTAATGAAGGCCGGGGTCAGCGGTCCTTAACGTCAGGTTTATGGTTCCGCCGAGCGCATTCGCGTCCATATCCGCCCTCAGCGTTTTGGATACTTCCACCCCCTGAACAAGGTTATCGCTCAACAAACTTAAGTCTATGCTCCGGTCGTAATAATTTGTCGAACTCATCGGTACGCCTTCTATGGTCACCTCGTTGTATTGAGGCGACAGGCCGCGGACTACTACCGCGTACGCTTCGCCGGCATTCCTCTGGAGCGATATTCCGGGAAGCCTTCCTATCGATTCGGCTATATTCGCGTCCGGCAGTTCCTTCATCTTCTCCGCCGATACCACGTTGACTATGGCATTAGACGACAGCTGCTGGTTTATCGCCGACAGCTGACCTTTCGCCTGGGCAGTTACTAATACTTCTTTCCCCTGAATTGCCTGCGGGGACAATTCAAAGTTTACTTCCACGGATTTGTTTGCTTGTACGGTAATGTCTATTGTTTTTTCCTGGTAACCTACGTACGAAGCAGAGAGGACATGTTTCCCGGGTGTTAAATTGGTAATCCTGTAGTTACCGTTAATATCGGTTGCCGCTCCTAGATTCGTTCCTTTGATAAGGATATTAACTCCGATTAATGCTTCTCCGGAGTTTTTATCCTTGACATTTCCTACTATCGTACCGGTTTGCTGTGCGCTTGCAATATTAGTCAACAGTAAAACTGATACCAAGACACCGCTAAGAAACCTAGGAAAAAGATAGTAAAGTTTTTTTGCCATAATATCCTCCCAAATATTTTTATAATTAAGGCAACTTAATTTTATAAAAACTATTTTTTTTCAATTTTTTAAATTCAAATAATGCAAAATAATTATCTTTGATTGGCTGTAATTTTTCTCAATAAAATAATTATGTTATTCCGCTGAAGCTCGAAAATTTTACTGTCACTAGATATAAAAAATAGTATAACTAAGGAAGTATCTTTTCTCTATATTTTTTGATTTATCCGCATATGCCGCATAACAATACCCATTTCACTTTTATTAGTGAAATAATAAATCGCAAATCGTTGAATCAACAGTTCATATAAATATTATTAAGCATAACACAAATAATGCCACAAATTATTAAATAGCGATGCTTTTTTTTAGTTGCTAACCGTAATTTTTAAATGTTCGAAGTATTTTAATTTTTATTTTATTGATAAAAATTATCAATTAGATAAACTGCATTAGGATAAAATGAAATATTATATGCATGATAAATGCATAAAATAAATAAGTTATATAATGCTAATCGTTTAACATTGCTTTGTGAAATTTTTTTTTAATATTTTATCAATAAATTAAAGTTTGCGTTCGTTAAAAAAACATCATGCAATCACTTGTTAAGAAATTTTTTTAATCCGTTTAATAAAGTAGGTTTCCAGACGGTACAATGATCGGTCCCGGGAATTATTTCGCGGTAAAATACGAGGTCTTTATAGTTGTGTGACGAAACCGCTTCGACAATGGCTTTGTACGAATCGATAAAAAATTTATCTTCGTTTCCTCCCACCGTTAAGTAAAGTTTTACTGGAAGCATTTGATTTGTTACCGGTAATCTTATCCCGCCAATTATTGATCATTTACCGGCCGGATATATTTTCATGACAAGAATGCGGAACGATCCTCCCCCGGGTATACTCAAACGCTGCCATCCCCCGAATTTTATTCCGGGTAATTCTTCATACACGCCTTTCAAAGGATCGAACAGTTTCAAGTCGGCATTTCTTCCGGCATATTTTGCCAATGTTATGCTTATTCCCGAATTACCTTCAGGCACGAAAAATAAAAAAGTTGCGTCCGCCGTATCTTCCAGACAAAGCCCGGAGGACGATACACCGGGCTCGGGTACAAGGTTTTTAAAATCATATTTCGACATAAAGCCCGTAAAAAACCTATAGGATTTAAAGTGCGGCCTGAATCGGACGGGTAAACTCATCGGGTCCGGGATAACTACATACCATGCCGTATTCTGCCAGTAGTAAGTTGAATAAGTCCCTGCAAACGCACAGAGATAATTTCTTTCGAGACATGGTTTAGGATCGGTATAATCGCCGTCGAAAACGTCGTACAGTCCGCGCTCGTATCCGCCGTGCTCTATATTGAAAACGGGTTTGCCTTTGTATTGTTCTTCAAGAGATAGCATCCTGCCGTAAAGATCGGTTCCCCAGTACTGAATAGATATAAAGTCGACCTTATCGGGATAATTTTCGCAGTAACGGTAATCGTGCACCGTCAATAACCTTTTGTAAGCATCAAGCTTTCTGACCCTGGAAATTCTGTCGTTTATATAATTCATGTCGCAGCGCCCGTAAGAAAGCGCTTCCTTAGCAATATCCCAGATTACGTTCGGATATCCCTCGTATCTTTTAATTACATATTCGAAATACATGTTATCGGTCTTTGAGTACATCGGCGGCCAGTTAACTTCTTTATTCCAAACGTATATCATTAAATGAGCCGCAATATTTTTCTCCATCAGATATTCTATCACCCTGTCGAGCCTGCGGAAAAAAGTTGTATTCAGGGTTGAAAAGTCGGGTTTTGAATTCGTACCCCCGAAAGGATAAACATCGGGCGAACCGTAATCATATTCTTTTTTAAGCGCCGGGTCTTTTTTCCAGTCTACGTCGTATGCGTATACGTTCATTATTATTTGATTGAAACCGTAGGCGGCTACGGTATCGATGAGCATTTTTGTTTTCGGGATTCCGCCCGGATCATCGGCATCGAGAGCGAATAGCCAGTCCAATTCGTAAGCCTGCAAAAAATAAGGTTCGCCGTCCGCATAATCGAACTTTCCCGGGTGCGTCCGGGAGAGCACTACGGGGCCGTGCTGCATAGTATCCGTTGATTTTCCCACATTCATTCCGAACGGCAGGCCTGCGAGCTCCTTAAAATCCGAATACGTTAAAAAATTCCATGTGCCGGTTTCACCGGGATTAATCCTGAGTATAAAATTATTATTGCCGTCGTAAAATCCCGGGATGGTTTTTATACTTCCGTCCGGCAAGGTTGCCTTAACACCGAATACTATTCCGAAAGGTTTATCGATTTCGGCTTTTATTTTAAATGAGACGTCGACTACATCCCATTTGCCGCACTTATATACCGTGTTCTTATAATAGTTTTTATTCAGTTTGCCGGCTTCCGCGCTCCCGGCGCAAAAAAGAAAAGACATGCACAAAAAAGTTAAAGCAATCCAGTATTTCATAAGACCTTCCCGGTATTTAAAATTTGTTGAGTAATCAGGTCACTTATTTTTTATTCAATCAAGACCCCTTTGTCGTCAACTCTTCCGCACGGCCTTGCATCTTTTTTTATTTCCCTGTCGAAAGCTTCCGCCATGTCCGTCAACTTTTTCACTATTCCCGGATTTTCACCGGCAAGATTTATTTTCTCCTCGGGATCGGAAGAAAGATCGAAGAGGGAAAGCCCGATATTTTTTTCGATTCCCGTCCCTTGTTTTCCGTCTTTTCCCGGCACTTTAACAGAATTATATTCATGGGGGAAATGCAGTTTCCAGTTCTTCCATCTCACGGCCTGCAGATCGTATTCGGCGTAAAAGTACAATGCATCATGAGGATCTTCGGCGCCGGAATTATTTAACAATACCGGCAGGATATTTTTGCCGTCTATTTTTTTATCCGGCAATTTTGCCCCGGTGATCGCTGCTAATGTCGGAAGAAAATCTATTGAAGATATCATTTTATCCGAAACGATACCTTTGGGGATTTTACGCGGCCAGCTTACAATGCATGGTTCGCGCTGCCCGCCTTCGAACGTAGTAAATTTACCCTCGCGTAGTTTCCCCGCCGAACCTGCGTGGTTCCCGTATATCAGCCAGGGACCGTTGTCGGAAGTATATATTATAATCGTGTTGTCGTAATTGTCAAGTTCTTTCAGCTTTTTTACAATCTCACCCGCCGACCAGTCGATTTCTTCTATTACATCCCCGTACAGGCCGCCCTTTGATTTACCTTTAAATTTCTCGGAAGCGGAAATTGGGACGTGAGGCATATTGTGCGCAAGATACACAAAGAAAGGTCCGGTTTTATTCTTTTGTATAAACGATAAAGCCTTTTCGGTATATCTTTTTGTAAGCTGACTTTGATCCGGGTTAAGTTCGATCACTTTATCGTTCTCTATCAAAGGCAGGTCAGGGTATCTCGGGTCGGTCGGCTTGTACATGTCGTTGCTGTAAGGCAAACCGAAATAATAATCGAAACCCTGACGGAGAGGCATAAACGCTTTCTTATCTCCCAGGTGCCATTTTCCAATGCAGCAAGTCTTATAATTTTTTTGTTTCAATAATTCCGCTATTGTAGTTTCTTCCGGATTCAGCCCTATGTTTTCTTTTCCCTTCGTCCAATCCGGTCCTTTGGGGCCTATTACAAAAGGGAGACCGACCCTTACCGGATAGCAACCCGTCAATAAAGCGGCGCGCGAGGGCGTGCATGTAGGCGCAGCGCTGTAGTAATCGTTGAATTGAATTCCGCTGTCCGCGAGGTTATCCAGATTCGGAGTAACAAAACCTTTTGCCCCGAACACGCCTACATCCGCGTATCCCTGGTCGTCGGTATAAAATAAAACGATATTGGGCAAACCGTCTTCCTTATCGAGCGGCGTATTTCCCATCATCTGCATAAACGGTAAAGCGGTTAAGGCAGCTGCGCTTCTGAAAATAAATCGTCTCCTTGAAATCCCTTCTTTCATTATGTCTCTCCCTTTTTTAGAACAATGAATCTACCCGGATAAATTTATTTTACCGGCGAGACGGATATCGTTCGATGAGGAACCGATCAAAACATGAAATTCTCCCGGCTCGGCAAACCAATCGTTTTTACCGGTATCCCAATAAGCAAAGTCCTTTATATTCAAAACGATTCTTACTCGTTTGCTTTCACCCGGGTCCAGAAATACTTTTTCGAATCCTTTCAATTCCTTTTCCGGCCGCGGCACCGAGGCTTCAATATCCCGGATATAAAGCTGTGCAGTTTCGGCACCGGCCGTTCTGCCTGAGTTCTTAATTGTAAATTCTATGATTAGATCATCATCCGCTTTAAAGTCGGCACCCGATATTTTCAATTCTCCGTATTCGAACGATGTATATGAAAGCCCGCGGCCGAAGCAATATAGAGGTTTGATTTTCCTGGATTCGTACCAGCGGTAACCGACGAATACGCCTTCGCCGTATTTTACGTTATTAACGGGATATTTCATGTTCATATCGTAGTCCCAGCCTTCGTATAATTCTTCGCCTTCCGGCAGATATGGATAACCGGGCGAGTCTTTAAAATCCTTTTCGATCGTGAAGGGGAGTTTCCCGGAAGGATTAATCCTGCCCGATATTATTTCGGCAAGCGCCCTGTTCCCGGTTTGACCAGGGTACCAGGCATAAATAACCGCGGCGGCTTTTTCGTTCCAGGCCGACATATTAATCCCGCTCCCGGAATTAACTATTACGATTACGTTCGGGTTCAGCCCGGTATAATGAAGGATCTTATCGTCAATATTACGGGGTAAATCAAACGGCCTGTCCCAGCCTTCATTGTCGGCTGTTCCTATGCTTACGAGAATTACTCCCGCATTTTTAATTTGTTCGTCAGTGGGCGCTTCGACGAATTCCAAATTTTCATTATACACATTCTTCAAAGCATCGAGCATGGTCATATTGTTATATCCCGTTACTTCGGCTGATCCTCCGCCGTGCGGAAGTACGTTCGCAAAACCGCCCGTCAGCAATATTCTAATACCGCTTCCCGGTATAACGGGTAATATATTATTCTCGCTTTTTAACAGTACGATTCCTTCCCTTGCCGTCTGCAGGGCGGCCGCTTCGTTTGCCGGGAAATATTTCAAAAAGCTTTCGTCCCTTACTGGCTTGTCGTGGAAGCCCATTGCTATAGTTGTCCTTAGAATACTCAGCACCATCCGGTTTATATCGTCTTCCGATATTTTTCCTTCCTTGAGAAGTCTTAGCGCATTGGACTTAAGGTAAACGTCACCGATCTCCTTGAGTGCTTCGTTGCTTTCGTCGGGATCGCCGGGCATTTCAAGATCCTGCCCGCTCTTTATTACTTTCAACGGATCGTGAACCGACCACCAGTCGGTCATTACCAGCCATTTAAAAC
>JBJKOY010000078.1:0-15492 GCA_046706945.1 Ignavibacteriaceae bacterium
GATCATAGCGATATTCGAAGAGAAGCACTCCGATACGATTTCGCAGCAGAGGCTGAAAGGCATATTGAATATTATCGGGCCGGATACGCGTTTCGAGTCGGATGCCGATCTGATTGCAAGTATACAAAATTCGGTGGGTTCGCTGCTTCATTGGGACGCTTTCGCGTTCGTTTATTATCACCCGGTGGAAAAGAAATTCAAGACTATCAAGATAATTAACAATACTTCCCTGAAATATGTGGGCGAGAACCTGGAAATTGAGCTTACCGGAACACTCGTAGGAAAATCCATTGTAACGGGAATGGCGGTTAAAATAGACGATACGTCGGCGGGCGAATACGTAAGGTTTGCTAAGGTCGAAAGCGTAAGTTTCGACGGATCTTTCCTAGCAATACCTATCGTTTACGATAATCAAAATTACGGCGTCCTTTGTTTTGAAAGCCTGAAGAAAAACGCATATTCGAACGCAGATATACAATTCTTAAAAAGCACTTTGAACATTTTCTCGTTTATAATTTACGCTTATTCGACACAGTCGCTCCTTAAAAGTTACCTTTCGATCGACGTCGAGACCAAATCCCTGAATTCGGATGCTTTCAAGGAAAGGCTGTCGCATGAATTATTTAAAGCCTCCCAGTTAAAAATACCGGGAGCCGTTGCTTTGATAAAGATAGACGATTTCCTGGAACAGGAATCTCTGTTCGACGGTAATCCTTTTCCGAAAGTCCTGGCGGCGGTTGCGGAAACAATCAGGCTTGAGATGTCGCCGTTCAATCTTTTCGGCAGACTCGGCGAAAGGATTTTCGGTGTGTATTTCTTCAATGCCTCCACGAAAGACGTATTCCTCTGGGCCGAAAAGCTTAGGGTTAAAATTGCAAGGAAGCCCATCGCAGTAGTATCCAAACAAACCACATATACCGTTTCGATAGGAGTTGCTTCAGCCAACAGCAAAGTAGACCCTGAAGAGGTAATTTATAACGCGGATCTTGCGCTTCAGAAAGCTCTTGAGCGAGGCGGAAATACGGTGAGGAATATCAATTAAGCCCGCTTCGACAAGCTCAGCGACCGAGCTGCTACAGTCTAAGCGACAAGATATAAACATGCCGTAAAAATAGAGCGGTTGCTGAGCTTGTCGGAGCAACCGGTATTGTATTTAAATTACTGATAGGTAATGAACAATTTTTTTATAATTATTCTTGACGGCGTGGGGATCGGGGAATTGCCGGATGCGGCTGAATACGGCGACGCGGGAAGCAACACGCTTGCGAATACGGCGGAAATACTCGGCGGGTTAAACCTTCCCAACATGCGAAAGCTGGGCCTCGGGAATATTTATAATATAAAAGGGATCCCGCCTTCGGAAAATCCGCTGGCTTCTTACGGAAAGATGAAAGAAGTATCCGCCGGGAAAGACTCAACAACCGGTCACTGGGAAATCGGCGGCTTAAAGGTTACTACGGATTTTTCTTATTTTCCCGAAGGTTTTTCCAGAGAGGTTATCGAAAGATTCGTTGCACTTACCGGATGCAAAGGTGTACTCGGCAACAAACCCGCTTCGGGTACGGAAATAATAAAAGAACTGGGAGACGAACATTTCAGGACCGGATATCCGATTGTGTATACTTCTGCCGATTCTGTATTTCAAATTGCGGCTCACGAGGAGATAATTCATCTCGACAGGCTTTATGAGATCTGCAGGATAACACGTGAGGAAGTCCTTGTCCCGCCGTTGATAGTGGGAAGAGTAATAGCGCGCCCGTTTATCGGAACATCCGGCAACTATACAAGGACAACAAACCGGAAGGACTTCTCCCTGGATCCGCCGTCGGATACGATACTCGATATATTGAACAAAGCCGGGATAACAACCGTTGCCATAGGAAAAATCAACGATTTATTTAATTACAGGGGAATAAAGATTAGGGAAAAGACCAGGTCAAACGCGGAGGGATGCGTTAAACTGGCGGAATACGCTTCGAAAGTCAGCGGCAGTTTTATCTTTGCAAACCTTGTAGATTTCGATGTTTATTACGGCCACCGGAACAATCCCGAAGGCTTTTCAGAAGCGCTGAAAGAATTCGACGAATTTATAGGAGATTTTATAGAGAAACTTGATGAGACCGACCGACTTATTATTACCGCCGATCACGGCAACGATCCTACAACTCCCGGCACCGATCACAGCAGAGAATACGTACCGCTCCTGTATTTCGGGAAAAAACTTCCGGTAAAAAATCTCGGCACAAGGGGAACATTTTCGGATGCCGCAAAAACTGTCGGTGATTTTTTTAACGTAAAAAACAATTTGGAAGGGACTAGCTTTTTAGAAGGTTGAATTCATGAAGTTTTCAATTCATTTTTCAAATATTACCCGCACTTTATTTTAAATACAAAAAATTTTATCTTGCCCCACGGTTATCCGGTGTTTTTTTAGAAGAATTTTCAAGAAAATCGGGGATTTCCGGGGATTTTTAATTATTCTAATTGCATTAAAGTCCGATTATTAGTTTACTGGTAAATTTTTTGCGCTGTAGATAAATTATTCTTTAAGAATTTCATATATAAAGCGAGGTGAACCAGTGAGAATAACTAAACAGTATACAAACCGTGAAAGCCAGTCCCTCGATAAATATTTACAGGAAATCGGAAAAGTAGACCTTCTAACGCCCGAGCAGGAAATAGAGCTTGCCATTAAAATAAAAAAGGGAGACCAGATGGCGCTTGAAAGACTGACGAAAGCAAATCTTCGTTTCGTCGTCAGCGTGGCCAAGCAGTACCAGAATCAAGGTCTTTCGCTGGGGGACTTAATAAACGAGGGCAACCTCGGATTAATAAAAGCAGCCAAAAGGTTCGACGAAACCCGCGGGTTTAAATTTATCTCCTACGCTGTCTGGTGGATCAGACAATCGATTCTGCAGGCTCTTGCAGAGCAATCGCGTATAGTCAGACTGCCGCTTAACAGGGTGGGAGCATTGAATAAAATCGGCAAAGCTTACAGCAACCTTGAACAGGAATTCGAAAGGGAACCCAGCGCCCTGGAGCTGGCGCAGGAACTGGATATGGATGTAAGCGAAGTTGCGGATACTCTGAAAATTTCAGGCCGCCACGTTTCAATGGACGCACCTTTTACTCAGGGTGAGGAAAACAGGCTGTTAGACGTTATCGAGAACGACCAGCAGCCCAACCCAGATTACGGCCTGATGACCGAATCGCTTAAATCCGAGATCGAAAGGGCTTTATCTTCTCTCACAGAAAGGGAAGCCGAAGTCATTAAACTTTATTTCGGATTGAACAAGGAGCATTCGCTTACCCTTGAAGAAATAGGAGAAAGATTCAACCTTACAAGGGAAAGAGTAAGACAAATCAAGGAGAAAGCAATACGCAGACTCAGACATGCATCGAGAAGTAAAAACTTAAGAGCATATCTGGGTTAGCATAATGCATAGTGCAAACCGGTTTATATTATTTTTACTATTATGTGCAACCGGGATATTCGCGTATTCCGGCTGCTCTTCCTCCTCAAACGCAATCCGTTATAAAACCCCAAATGACAGCCAGCCGGACAATAATTCAGCAGTAAGGTTTTCATCCGAAAAAGAAAAGACCGAAAAGAAAAACGAATCCGCGCAGAATCCGGATACGACCGGAATGTACGCCGATTACAGCGATTCCGATCCCGATGTGGTTCCCCCCGACTCGAAAAAAATAGACTTATCCGAGATATTGAGGAAGTACAGCAAAACAACTGATAAGAACGTCAGCGCGGACAAGAGCGACGACAGGGAAAAGATCCTGATGGAAATAATTAAATATCTCGATACGCCGTATAAATACGGCGGCAATACGAAAAGAGGAATCGACTGCTCCGCATTTACAAAAGACGTCTATGAAAAAGCCGTTTCGGTTGACCTGGAAAGAAGCGCCAGGCAGCAGTACCAGGAAGGCAGAATCGTTTCCGATAAAAGCGAGCTTGAATTCGGGGATCTTGTTTTCTTCAATACCCGCCGCGCCGTAAGACCGGGCCATGTAGGAATTTACATCGGCGACGACCTTTTCGCCCACGCCAGCGCCAGCAACGGTGTTACCGTCTCTTCCCTTGAAGATCCTTATTTTGCCAAGAGATACATGGGAGCACGAAGGATTCTCGAAATGGGAGCTTCGGATTCCAAGGTATACGGACAAAATTAAGGGTGATACTGCTCATCAATTACTTTAACACGATTTGTTTGAATTGTATCTTTTAGGACGAAAGTATAATTTTATAAA
The DNA here is from genome assembly GCA_046706945.1 of Ignavibacteriaceae bacterium. GTDB lineage: Bacteria > Bacteroidota > Ignavibacteria > Ignavibacteriales > Ignavibacteriaceae > FEN-1297. Next base: position 4,267 of record JBJKOY010000078.1, read on the forward strand.
TCTTTTTGAAATTGTATCGGGAAATATCATGGCTAAAAATATAAAATATACTTTTTCGATTATTATAATGCTTGCCGGAATGTCCTTTATTTGCGGCACAACCTATGCTCAGACCGGTTCGCTTAAAAATTTAAAACAAAGCGTAAAAGGCGTTAACGATTTAAAAAACAGCGTCGGACCCGGCGACCCGTGGACGCTTAAAAACATCATTACTCCGGAAGAATTGGCGAAAGTTGTGGAAAGTAAAACCAAGAACAAGCCTGTAATCCTCCAGATAGGCTTTAAATTCCTCTTTAACGAGGGACATATACCCGGCGCAAAATATGCCGGACCGGCTTCCAGGAAAGAGGGGATTGAAAATTTGAAATCAATTACGAAAAGTATTCCGCACAACAAGGAAGTAGTAATATACTGCGGCTGCTGCGGCTGGACGGAATGTCCCAACATCCATCCGGGCTTCAAAGCAATGAAGAATATGGGATTCAAGAATATAAGGTTACTGTATATGCCGCATAATTTTACGCAGGATTGGGTAAATAAAGGCCTCCCCGTACAGAGATAATAATAAAAAAGCCGTCGTTTCAAGACGGCTTCTTTTTGTTAAATATTTTTTAACTGCAGCCGGAAGTAGCTCCGCAAGTCATACATTTAAGGCACGTACCGTTCCTAACCATAGTTAAGCTCTGGCATTCCGAACATATATCGCCGGTATATCCCTTTTCTTTCGCTTCTTTTACCTTTATATGCAGCGAATTCTTGGAATTGTTTTCTCGTTTCGAATATTTAGCCTCGTTCGAAGAAAGAGAATAATTGTACGCATTTGCTTTTTCATTATCCAATTCAACAAGTCTTTCGCTTACCACTTCCTCGCTCACATATTCGGGCTCTACAAACTTCTTTACTATTCCGGGCGATACTTTGGATTTGGGTTCGACCGGATCCACGTGGGCGAGATCGTTCCTGCCCAGGTAAGTTACCGCCAGTTCCCTGAAAATATAATCTATTACCGAGGTTGACATTTTAATCTTTTCGTTGCCCGTAACTATGCCGCTGGGTTCGAACCTTGTAAATACGAATGCGTCCACAAACTCTTCGAGCGGAACGCCGTGCTGAAGACCAAGGGAAATTGCAATTGCGAAGCAGTTCAGCAGGCTTCTGAAAGCCGCTCCTTCGCGGTGCATATCTATAAATATCTCGCCGAGCTGGCCGTTCTCGTATTCGCCGGTTCTTATATAAACGGATTGCCCGTTGATTTTCGCCTTTTGAGTATAGCCGGTTCTCCTATCCGGAAGCCTTCTTCTTTTGGCAATGTAGCGGTGAATGATTTTCTCGGCTACTTTTATGATATCATTATGTTCTTTTTCTTCAAGGATGGTTTCGATATCTTCTTCCGAGACCGTATTGAGAGGCTGCGATAATTTCGAACCGTCCCTGTACAGCGCATTGGCTTTAATTCCCAGTTTCCACGATTCCATGTAGGCGTCTTTAATATCCTCCACAGAAGCCTGGCCGGGCAGATTAATTGTTTTTGAAATCGCTCCCGATATGAACGGCTGGGCGGCTGCCATCATTTTTATATGAGCCAGCGGCCTGATGAACCTAGTGCCTTTTTTACCGCACTTGTTCGCACAGTCGAAAACCGGGTAATGTTCGTGCTTGAGGAAAGGCGCTCCTTCCACCGTCATTGTGCCGCAAACATAGTCGTTGGCGGACGCAATTTCCTGCTTCGAAAAGCCCAATGCGGATAGGAGATTAAAATCGTAGGAGTTGATATCGTCCTCGCCGAAGCCCAGTTTCTTGGTTAAGAATTCCTGTCCGAGCGTAAATTTATTGAACGCAAAACTCAGCTCAAATACGGAAGGCAAAATGCCGTCGACTTTATTTAAAATCGCATCCGTAAATCCTTTGGCTTTTAATGATTCCCTGTTTATATAAGGACAGCCGTCAAGCGTACCGGAGCCTTTGGCGTATTTTACTATTTCCTTGATCTGATCCTTATTATAACCCAGTCTTTCCAGCGCCGGGGGAATCGACTGATTTATAATTTTAAAATAACCGCCGCCCGCAAGTTTTTTGAATTTAACAAGCGCGAAATCCGGCTCCACGCCGGTGGTATCGCAGTCCATTACAAGACCGATTGTCCCGGTGGGAGCTATAACCGTTACCTGCGCATTTCTAAATCCGTATTTTGTTCCGTTTTCAAGAGCCCTGTCGGCATCCTCCCTCGCTGCTTTTAATAAATCGGAAGGGCAGTGCTTGGGATTAATCCCGACCGGATAAATTGACAGACCTTCGTATTCTTCGCTGGGTACGTTGTAAGCCGCTCTTCTGTGGTTGCGTATAACCCTGAGCATGTTATCTTTATTTTTTTCGTATTTCGGGAAGGGTCCCAGTTCTTTGGCCATTTCGGCCGATGTTGCGTACGCAGCCATATGCATAATGGCAGTAAGCGCCCCGCATATCGAGAATGCCTCGCTGCTGTCGTAAGGAATGCCCTGCTGCATTAAAAGCGATCCGAGGTTTGCATAACCAAGTCCAAGGGTTCTAAAGTCGTAGCTTAACTGGGCGATATCTTTGCTGGGGAACTGAGCCATAAGAACGCTGATTTCCAGAACTATAGTCCACAGCCTTGTCGCATGCCTGTAACCTTCGATGTTAAAATTATGATTTTCCGTATCGTAAAATCTTACGACGTTAATCGAAGCAAGGTTGCATGCGGTATCGTCGAGGAACATATATTCGCTGCAGGGGTTGGAAGCTTTAATTTCTCCGTCCGACGGGCATGTATGCCATTCGTTTATCGTTGTATGGTACTGGATGCCGGGATCGGCGCTCGACCATGCCGCGTATGAAATCTGATCCCAGAGATCGCGAGCCTTCAAAGTTTTGCACGCCTTCGGTTCCCTCTTCTCGGCCTTGGATTTTTTCTTTTCAACTCTCCAGTATAAATTCCATTCGCCGTCGTTAATAACGGCGTTCATGAATTCGTTGGTCACTCTGATGGAATTGTTCGAATTTTGTCCGGCCACGGTAGCATATGCTTCCGAATTCCAATCGACGTCGTAGACCGGGAATTCTATCGATTTAAAACCAAGCTTGGCAAGCTGGATAACTCTTTCGATATAGTTGTTCGGGATCTGTGCTTTCCTTGCCTCTATTACCGCCAGCTTTAATTTTTTGTTGAAATTCTTGTTGAACCTGTCGTTCTCAGGGTGTTCGTCGTAGCACGCTTTCATTATTGCGTTCAAATGAACGTTGCACAGCTTTGAGCCCGCAACCATAGCGGCTACTTTTTGTTCTTCCACTACTTTCCAATTTATATAATCTTCTATATCCGGATGATCGAGATCCAGCGTTACCATCTTAGCGGCTCTTCTTGTAGTGCCGCCTGATTTTATCGCGCCGGCGGAACGGTCGCCTATCTTAAGGAACGACATCAGCCCGGAAGATTTGCCGCCTCCGCTCAGAGGTTCGTTCTCGCCCCTTATTTCCGAAAAATTGGAACCGGTACCCGAACCGTACTTGAAAAGCCTGGCTTCGCGCACCCATAGGTCCATTATTCCGCCCTCGTTTACCAGGTCGTCCTTAACTGACTGAATAAAACATGCGTGCGGCTGGGGATGCGTGTACGCATCGGAAGATGCAGTTAATTCGCCGGTCTTGAAATCGACATAATAGTGTCCCTGCGAAGGACCGGAAATTCCGTAAGCCCAGTGCAGTCCCGTATTAAACCACTGCGGGCTGTTGGGAGCCGCCATTTGGTGAACAAGCATGTATACCATTTCGTCGTAAAAAGCTTTTGCGTCTTCTTCGGCATCGAAATATTCGGCCTTCCAGCCCCAATATGTCCAAGTGCCTGCCAGCCTGTGAAAAACCTGCTTTGCGTCGGTCTCGGAAGAATACCTCTCTTTTACCGGGAGTTGTTCAAGCCTTTCGGTGTCCTCGATCGAAGGCCGGAGCCAAACAGGGACGCCTTCTTCGGGAACTTTCTTCAGCAGTTTCGGGACACCTGCTTTTCTGAAATACTTCTGGGCAATTATGTCAGTAGCAACCTGCGACCAATCGGACGGAATCGTAACGTCTTCCATTCTGAATACTATGGAACCGTCCGGATTCTTTATCTCCGAAATTCTTTTCACAAACTCTACTGCATCATAAGGGTCTTCGCTGGCCTTCGTAAAATATCTTTTGATTTGCATGAATTATAGCTCCCTTCGCACGAGGCTTAAATCTTAAATAAATAATAAAGTCTTGTCATAAAATTTTTGAATTGTACTCGCGGTGAAAATTCTGTAATCATTATATAGAAAAATAAAAAAATGAATTAGATTATGTGGTAGTTCAAAGTAAACAAAAAAGAATAAAAATAAAACAGGAAAAATTTTTTTTTTACTTGAAACATCGTGGAAATTTTTGAACAAAATTTAGAATAAAAATTTTAAATTCCAAATTAAATTTTTCTTTGAATGTATTTTAAAATTCGAAACTAACGATAAACTTAAAACGCAGTTTAATTACTTATTAAAGCTTTAAATGTTCCTCATCGGCGCAGGGGAAAATTTTTCACATCCCCGCATCCGTTTGGGCAAATAAAAAATAATTTTATTATGCATGAATCGTAATAATCAGTATTTTAAAGACGTGAATTAATTTTATTTTCGTCCTAAGTGGTTTAATAATATAAAGATATAAAATCTTCCTATTTAGGGGCCGGTGAATTGAATAACGATAAAATTATCGAGATTAAAAATCTTACGAAACAATTTAAAGAGATAAAGGCGGTAGATAATCTTAATCTGAACGTGTACCGCGGTGATGTATTTGGCTTTCTCGGACCGAACGGTGCGGGGAAGAGCACAACTATCAGAATGCTTCTCTCTTTAATCAAGCCCAATGAAGGAAGCATAGGATTATTCGGAAAAACATTGAGCCGGAATAGAAAAGAGATATTGAGAAAAGTAGGAGCGATTGTGGAAAAACCGGACTTCTACGGGTATCTATCGGCTTATAAAAATCTCGAAATCCTGGGAAAAACTTCCGGCATCGATATTAAGAAAAAAAGAATTATGCAGGTGCTTGAACTGGTTGGGCTCGAAAAAAGATTTAAAAGCAAAGTAAAGACCTTTTCGCACGGAATGAAACAGAGACTGGGACTTGCGCAGGCATTGCTGCATGATCCCGAATTGATTATTCTGGACGAACCTACTACCGGGCTGGATCCGCAGGGAATGAAAGAAATAAGGGATTTGATTATTTACTTATCCAAAGAACAGAATAAAACTATTTTTCTATCATCGCATATATTGTCCGAAGTCGAGCTTGTCGCGAACAGGATGATTATAATCAATAAAGGATCGGCCCAGGTGGAAGGATTTGTGGAAGATCTGCTGAACTCGGAAAAACTTAAAGTAACTTTTGAAGTGGATAACTGGGAGGCGGCCAAAAAATTAGTCGGTGAAACGGACTGGCAGAAAATGCTCGATACAAACATCGACGGCCGTTTTATCTTTATGATGAGGCCTGAAGATATACCGGTTTTGAACAAATATTTTGTCGAAAAGGGAATACCGGTCAAGGCGGTAGTTCCTACCAGGTCGCTCGAAGAGTATTTTCTCAGCATTACGCAAAAGGCATCGTGATGTATACGCTCGTCGGTATAGAATTATATAAAATATTTAAGAAATGGCGAACGTATATCGGGTTCATTGCGGTCGGTATTCTTGTCCCGATAATAGAAATTGCCATGATGGCCGAAGGTCAAAGATCCATTAATTTCATGACGCGAAATCTGCAGCAGTCTTTTTTCATGGTGGGGAATCTTCTTAACGGGTATTTCGTGTCGTATCTCATTCTCAATAGCCTTGCAATACATATCCCTTTTCTAATTGCCCTGGTTGCCGGAGATCTTTTGGCCGGAGAAGCAACCGCAGGTACGTACAGGATATTGATTACGCGGCCGGTTTCGAGAAACAGCATAGTCACCGCCAAGTTCCTGGCCGGTATGATTTATACCTTCCTTCTTATATTGTTTTTGGCTTTGGTAAGCGTTGGACTGGGTTCAATCCTGCTGGGCAGCGGCGAATTAATTGTTTTGGGAACCGGGGGTATTACCATTCTGGCCAAGAGCGACGTCCTTTGGAGATTTTTATTGGCTTATTCGTTCGCAACATTAAGTATGGGCGTTGTTGCGTCTATCGCATTCCTTTTCTCCGCACTTGTCGAAAACGCGATCGGCCCGATAATATCCACAATGGCCATCATAATTATTTTCTTTATTATCTCCGCAATCGACGTCAGCCTTTTCAGGACATTAAAACCGTTCCTTTTTACAAGTTATATGGATACTTGGAAAGCGTTTTTCGAAAATCCTATGAACATGGCCGAAATTATTAAATCGGTCGCGGTGCTGGGAGGTCATTTATTAGTCTTATTTTTTATAACTTTATTTCTTTTCGGGAAAAAAGATATATTAACCTGAAATTACCGGCGAACTAAAAATGTTACGGATTGCCCATATGAAAAAATTGATTTTAATAATTTTTATTATAAGTTCTTCGGCCTTCTGTCAAAGCAGGAACGCGGATACGATAATAAATAATGTTAAGAAAGCATTTGACAGAGTCAAAGATTATGTCGTCGACGTAACAATAAGAACCGATATAAAATTTGTAAAAGTCCCCGACATGCATGCTAAAGTTTATTTCAAGCAGCCCGATAAAGTGCATTTTGAGTCGGAAGGATTTGCGCTTTTGCCGAAAAACGGCATGTTTACTTCCCCTATGAGTTTTTTAAACGATAATTACACTGCCGTTTACGTCAAGGACGAAAATTTCGAGGGCTATAATACATCGGTTGTCAAAGTTATTCCGCTGAACGATAAAGGCAACCTTGTGTTGACGACACTATGGATCGATCAGTCCGGTAATGTAATAAGAAAAGCGGAAGCAACAACAAAAACCAACGGCACATTATCACTTGTACTGGACTATAATAAAAATATGACCTACCCGTTGCCGGATTCCATGGTTCTTTCTTTAGACGTTCCCAATTTCAATGCGGATAGAAGAATGCGCGGTAATTTTAACGAAGAACACAAAAACAATAACGAGGGAATGATAAAAGGGAAAATCTATATTGCTTATTCCGGTTATATTGTAAATAAAGGAATTCCCGACAGCCTATTCGCAAAAAATAAAAGCGACTCATTCGGCAAATGAACTTTTCAATTCGAGTAACTGATCCTGTCCCTTAAAAGTCCGTTAATGAAATTAATTACTTTATCGGAATTGTAATCAGCCATCCCTGTTTCCTTGGCTGCTATTTTTCCGTCCGGAGAAATAATAAATGTTGAAGGGACGGTTCCGCTGTTGTAAACAGCCGGAAAAACGCCGGCAGGGAAATAAACCGGGAAAGTATAACCTTCGTCAGCTATAAATTTTTTCGCTTTTGCGGTATCCTCGTCGAGCGATACCATAACAAAAGCAATATTGTCGTTGTCTTTTAACCTCTCGTAAAGGTCCTGGATTGCGGGCATTTCGGCTCTGCAGGGCGGACACCATGAGGCCCAAAAATTCAGAAAAATAACTTTCTCTTTGAAATCGGATAAATTTGCCTTTTCGTTGTCGAAAGATACAAGTCTTAAACTGAAATCTGCGTCCTGCTGTTTCGCTAAAGGGATGTTCATCTCCGGCTGTATTATCCCGGTCATAAGTACCAGCTGCTGAACTTTGCCTATAACATCGGTATAGAGTCCGGTGAAGTAAAGAAAACCTATTACCGCTATTATAATTACCCACTCAATTATATTTCTTTTTTTAGATTTGTTTGCCGTCATTCTTTTTAGACTCGAATATTAAAACGAAAAATTATCTTACGGATTTTTTCTTATTGCCGAATTTGATTCATTCTCCGCGCATCGGATTCTTTAAAAACGCTATGCGTGCGAAATGCTATCTTAATATCATATAGAATCCGATTAGGGTTAAAAACACGGCGAATAACTTTTGCATTAAAGGTTTCGGAATATGTTTAGCCGCCCAGATGCCAAAGACGCCGCAAATGATGCCCGGCAGCACCATAGCATACGTTATTGTGAGATCAACGGATCCGGATATCAGATACTGTATTCCGGCCATTCCAGTGAAAGCCGCGATCGGGATAATGGCGGTCCCGGCCGCTTCGGATATATTAAGCTTACCGACCAGGATAAGGGCGGGTACAATGAGGAATCCGCCGCTGATGGCAAAAAATCCTGCCGTCATGCCGATGATAAAGGCCGCGATTCCGATAAAAACCATACGTCTCAAATTTTCGTGTCCGGCCGACGAAGGATCATTTTTTCCGCCCTTATTTAATTTCATTCCGCTTAAATAGTACATCCATCCGGCGATCAGGAATATTAAGAATCCCAAAATGAACAGCAGGCTGTGCCCCGGGAATGTCAATCCTATATGAACTCCCAGAAAATTCCCTATCAGGCCGGGTATAGTGAATACCGCAGCTTCAAGAAAAAGTATATCTCTTCTGTACGTCCGGTATACAAAGATAAATACGGCTATCATCGAGATGCCTAAAACATTTGTGCCCAATGCCGAATGACCGTCCAGGTTGGACATGAGTAAGATTACCGGCAGCCCTACAACCGCCGAGCCCGCGCCGAAGAATCCGATCACAAGACCTACAATTGTCCCGGTAATTATGCCTACCAGCATACCGATACCCGATTAGTGTTATCGAATGATTATTTAATAATTAGATTAATCCGCTTAATCTTTTATAAAGGCCGACTCCATTAGAACAATATGATACGGGTCCAGGATTACCTCCTGTGGTTTTCTGCTCATCGAAAATTCGAATTTATTAGCTTTTTTATCCAACAGAATATTCTTTAGTAATGACCCGCGTGTTCCGCCCGATTTAATCTGCAATTCAAGCGGCAGCCTGAAAATAACATCGTTTTTATTGTTCTGATAGAAAGTTAACGTTAATTTCCGCATACCTTCATTGTAACGCCAGGTCCAATTGATAAAAGGAATGCCCGGCCGGTAGATCCATTGGTCGAAAAACCATTTTAAATCCTTATGGGAATCGTTTTCCATTACTTTTTCAAAATCCGCAGTCAATACCGTTTTGTACCTGTATTCGGAATAATAATCTCTTATACCCTTCCAAAAATCTTTTTCTCCCAGCAGATGCTTGAGCATCCTCAGCACCCAGGCGCCTTTCTGATAAGAATTGGGATTCAGCAGCAAATTCAAATTAGATATCGAAGTATCGACAACCGCGGCGCCGGGATTGTATTTCACGTAATTTAAAATTAAAGACTTATCGTATTGCAGTACCCCGTAAAGGCTGTCTGTTCCGAAGTGATGTTCCGTATAAAGGTTTTGAAAAAAAGTAGCAAAGCCCTCGCTGAGCCAGATGTGGTCCCAGTCCTCTTCGGTTACGGCGTCTCCGAACCACTGATGGGCTATCTCATGAGCAATAGTAGTTGTATTTCTGCCGTTTCCCGTGATGCTGTTTTCCGCATAAAAAATATTTCCCGCGTTTTCCATGCCTCCGTACCTGGTTTTCGATTCAACGTTGGCGAGTTTATGGAACGGGAAGGGACCGATTAATGCGGAGAAGTATTTTATGATATTTTCGGCTACGGCAAAATCGTGAAAGCCCTTTACCCTGTCCTGCGGGTAAACCCAAGTTTCGACCGGGACGCAATTAATTTCAGCGAGGTATTGAACCGCAAAACGCGCAACTCCTATTACCATTAATTCGGTCGATATCGGGGTGGCTTCTTTCCAGTGCGTGAGTTTCATCCCGTAAGGAAGATCGGTTTCCTCGTCCAATAAGCCGTTTGCTATTACCTGGTATCTGTCGGGCGCTACCACTATAAAATCGCAGGTAGCTTTGTCGTAAGGATGGTCGATAGTAGGGAGCCAGTAACGCGCCCTGTCCGGCCAATTGTCTCCGAAGAACGTTCTCTGCCCGAATTTGTTTTTCGAAATTATCAAACCGTCAGCGGGTACACCGGAATAATCGACCGTAAATATTTTCTCGGTGCCTTTCCGGGAAGGCGAGTTCAATTTTATGTTTAGAATTTGAGAATTTTGTTCGAACTTAGTTTTTTGACCGTTCTCGGTTATCGATGAGACGGTCATCCCGGTATTCGAACTTAAAGTTTTGCCTATGAGATTAAGGTTAAAGCCGGTAACATTGTTTTTAAGGAACTTTACGGTAATATCAGTAACGCCGGTAATCTCGTTTGTTGAGTCGCTTAAAATTAATTTGAACGTATAGTGAATAATATCAATATCGTAATTCCTCGGATAATTGTCCGCAAAACTAAGTTTAATACACGCAATTATCAGAACCGGGATAACTAAAGATTTTTTCATTTAATTTTATATAACCCGTTGTTCGAAATTAAGCCAAAGCATGTTTAATATGATTTAATGGTTTGAAGTTAAAAAATTTATTTATGTATTGAAGAATAGTAAGAGCCGAGATCTTAGAAATAATTCTAACTCTAAAACCATCAAAAGACTTAGCATAATTTCTTCGGATCAAAAATTGGTCACAGAGCTGAGAGAAAAGAGTCTCAATTCTTTTTCTAGATTTTTTCAATATATAAGGCTGTCTTTTATATCTATCTTGATTACATCGTAAAGGCGTTTGCAAGGTAATGTTTTCGGAATGGAATAGATCAGTTTGAATTTCTTCAGAAACATAACCTTTATCACCAAGTAAAAAAGCATTGCTGATTTTCTGTTTAATATCCGGCAAATAATTTACATCATGTACGGAACCCTTGGTTAAATCATAAGAAGTAAAGACACCGTTTATAGTACAAAGCCCGTGAAGTTTATAACCATAAAAATAAGTTCTTTGAGAAGCACAGTAACCTTTATCCGGTAGAGTTTCATAGTTCTCTCGACAGATTTTAGCCCTTGTAGCTCTAGATAGTTTACAAACTTCCAACGGCATAGAATCTATAATATAAATATTTTCTGCAGAAATTATTTTATCTGAAAGAATTTTTCTTAAAGCTTCTATTTGCATAAAGAGTCTACGACGTCTAATGTTATATTTACTTCTAGTTATTAAATTAGGAAATTGTTTTTTATACTCTGTATTTAATTTCATAAATAGATTATTCTCACTATCGATAGATAATGCTTCGCTGGTAAGAGAAAGTGATATTACTTCAACATCAGAAAATTTAGGATGTCT
>JBJKOY010000079.1:0-8629 GCA_046706945.1 Ignavibacteriaceae bacterium
CTTACGAAACCTGGTTTGACGGTTAAAACTTTTACGTTGTATTTTTTCAGCTCGACCCTGAAGCTTTCCAATATTCTTGTTGCGGCCGCTTTGCTTGCGCAATACAACCCGTTCTCCGGAAACCCCCTTCCGTCGGCCAGACTGGAAACACCCGCTATCACGCCGCTGTTATTTCCGATAAAGCCCGGCAGCAGAGCTTCAATACAATACACCATGCCCAAAACGTTTACCCCGAAAATATTATCGGCAAGGGCGGAATTAAAATTAGTTGCTTTTTCGCGGCCGCCGATCCCGGAATTTAATACCGCAATATTTATTTCACCGAATTCACTGATTATATCTTCCGTCGCGTGCAATACTTCCTGTCTGTTGCTTACATCGCATTTGACCGTTAAAAATTTGCTGCCGGTTTCTTTTAATTCGGAAGCTACTCCGTCGAGTATTTCCTTCCTTCTGGATAACAGCGCAAGGTTGCATTTTTCGGCCGCGAATAACTTGGTTAAGCTGCAGCCGATGCCGCTCGACGCGCCGGTTATCAGAACTGTTGTACCGGATATTTTCATAAGATAACAAGAAATAATTTAATAATACATTATAATTTAATTAAAAAATCGGACAATACTCTGATTTAAACTTTTCTATTTATGTACAAATTATTATCTTTTCTTCAAAAATTATTCCAATGTTTGTAAGTAATATAATACCGGTTGAAGACGTTCTGGTGAGGAAAGAAATCCCCGAAACGCATTTTGCATGTGATCTGAATCAGTGTAAGGGCGCTTGCTGCACGCTTGAAAGCGAATACGGAGCTCCGCTTGCGGAAGAGGAAATAGGTAAAATTGAAAAAATTCTGGACATTTTAATGAATTATATCCCGGATTCTCACAGGGAAAAAATTGAAAAGGACGGATTTTACGAGGTAAAAGGAGGTGAATTATTGACGAACAGCGTCGATAATAAAGCATGCGTTTTTGTTTATTTTGAAGATGGAATTGCCAGATGTTCAATTGAAAAGGCTTTCTTCGACGGTAAAGTTAAATTCCGGAAACCCATTTCATGTCATCTCTTCCCGATAAGAGTTTCGAAACTGGGCGGAGACGTCTTAAGATATGAAAAATTTTCGGAATGCGCGCCTGCGCTTGAAAACGGGCGGAATAACAACATAGAATTGGTAGACTTTTGCAAAGACTCGCTAGTTAGGCTTTACGGGGAAAAATGGTATAAAAAATTAAAAGGAATTATTGGTAGATGATATGTTAACACTCAGTCAAAAACTTGCCCAGCAACAGAAGCTTTCTCCGCAGCAAATCCAATATCAAAAATTGCTTCAGCTGAACACATTGGCACTGGAACAAAGAATTAAAACCGAACTTGAGATCAATCCTATCCTTGAAGAAGTATTGGAAGGAGAAACGGAACTCAGCCAGGAAACCGTGGAAAAAGAAGAAAAAACCGATGAGGCCGAGGACGAATACGATGATTTCGATAACGAAGAGTTCGCCATCGAAGATTTTATGAACGATTACGACGGGGAAGTTGAAAGAGCCAACAGGAGCAAAGACGACGAAGTTTATCAGCCGCTGGCCCCGGCCAGGGAAAGTTTGAGCGAACATCTCCGCAATCAATTGAGCCTTCTGAACCTGCGCGAAGACATGTACATGCTCGGAGAAGAAATCATCGGGAATCTGGATTCGGACGGGTATTTGAAAAGCAGCCTGGCGGATATCCGCGAAGAACTTGCAATGTTTGAGCATACCGTAATTTCCGAAGCGGATGCCGAATCGCTTTTGAAGAAAATACAAACTTTCGACCCGATTGGAATCGCTTCAAGAGACCTACGCGAATGCCTTCTTGTGCAGCTTCGGAATTTACCGCACGATGCTTATTACGGCTACCTTGCGGACGAACTGCTCGAAAAACATTTCGCGGATTTTACCCAGAAAAGATATGATTTGATAAAACAAAAAATGAATCTGTCGGACGATACTTTAAAAGCCGTGGTGGACTTGATTCAAAGTCTCAATCCCAAGCCTGGCGAAGGCAATATAGACTCGGTGGAAATGAACCAGATAACGCCCGATTTTATTGTAGAGAAGGTGGACGACGATTTCGTTATCACGCTTAACGACCGAAGCGTTCCCTCGGTTACCTTGAGCAAAACGTACCTCGAAATGATAGACCAGAACAAACGAGGCAGGAAAAATTCCAACCGGGACAAGAATACTTATAAATTCCTCAGGGAAAAATTCGAATCGGCCAAATGGTTCATCGCATGCATACAGCAGCGCAGGGAAACATTAATGAAGATTATGCAGGCCATTGTCGAAAAGCAGTACGAATTTTTCGACAAAGGTCCGAAGATGCTGAAGCCGATGATATATAAAGATATTGCAGACGAGATCCACATGGATATTTCCACCATCAGCCGGGTCGTAAACGGAAAGTACGTACAGAGCCCGATGGGAATTCACGAGCTGAAATATTTCTTCAGCGAAGGATTAAGCACGGATTCCGGCGAGGAAGTCTCGAACAAGCACATAAAAGAAAGATTGAAAGAAATAATAGACGGGGAAGATAAGAAATCTCCTTTCAGCGACGATAAACTTGCCGATATCTTAAACGAGGAAGGTATACACATTGCAAGAAGGACGGTAGCAAAATACAGGGAACAATTGAGGATCCCTATCGCCAGGCTGCGCCGTGAATTATGAGCGACGACGTTTTAAACGTTATCCTGATAATCCTTCTTTTTTCCGCATTCGGAACCCTGCATTCATTCCTGGCATCGGGCAGCGTAAAAAAAATACTTACCGCCAGGCTGGGTAAATTAATCGCTTTTTACAGGTTTACTTATGTATTGCTGTCGTTACTTCTTTTTTATATTATTTATATTTTGATACCCGATAACTACTTCATAGTATTCGATCTGAAACCTCCTTTCGATATCCTTGTTCTTATTCCTCAATTCGCAGGTTTGGCGGGATTTTTTTGGACGCTGAAATATTTCTCGGTAAAAGAGTTCCTCGGAATAAACCAAATTGAAAGATGGTACAACCGTAATTACGATATCGAAGAGTTGGACGAACATTTAACTCTGAGAATCGCGGGTCCTTACAAATTTTGCAGGCATCCGCTGTATTTTTTTTCAATAGTCTTTCTTTTGTTCCGACCTGAAATGAACTTGAATTATTTGACTTTATTAATTTGTATTTCGGTTTATTTTTATGTCGGGTCATTTTACGAAGAGAAGAAGCTCGTTGATAAATTCGGGGAAAAATATATTAGTTACCAAAAAGAAGTACCGAGAATTTTACCCGTCAAACTTAATCTCTTCAAATAGTGTTGTTTCATTGCGTCGTTAAGGAATAAAAATAATTTTCGATAATTTAAGAGAAAATTCGATTGTGACGGGTAAGAAAAATATACAGCGGATAATTGCGATTGTACTCCATAAGTTTATAATTTTACTGGACAATTTGAAATATTTGAAAACCGGAGAATTAAAATGAATATGAATATAGAAGCAACCACCATAATCGGGGTTGTGCATAACGGAGAATCGGCATTGGGAGGCGACGGACAGGTTACGCTTGGAAATACCGTTATGAAGCACAACGCGGTTAAGATCCGCAAAATAGCAAACGGAAAAGTCCTGTGCGGATTTGCGGGCGCTTCCGCGGACGCCTTTACTCTTGTCGAAAGGTTCGAAGATAAGCTCGAACAGTACCGCGGCAACGTAGACCGCGCCGCGGTAGAACTTGCAAAAGACTGGCGGACAGATAAATTCCTCAGAAAACTCGAAGCGATGCTTGCCGTAATTTCGGAAGGAAAAGCACTGGTCATTTCCGGGAACGGCGATGTAATCGAACCCGACGATCAGATTGTCGCCATCGGTTCCGGCGGCATGTATGCATTGGCTGCGGCAAGAGCGTTAAAAAAATACAGCAAACTATCCGCTAAGGAAATAGTATCCGAAGCACTTAAAACAGCTTCCGAAATTTGCATTTATACCAACGATAAAATTAATGTTGAAGTAATTTAATCAAAGAAAAAAAAATGAAAAATAAAACCATGAAGGGCCTGACGCCGAATCAAATAGTTAAGGAATTAAATAAATATATAATCGGACAAAATGAGGCGAAAAGAGCAGTAGCGATAGCGTTAAGAAACCGCTGGAGAAGGCAGCAGGTTCGGGACGAATTGAGAGAGGAAATACTCCCGAACAACATTATTTTAATAGGGCCTACCGGCGTCGGTAAAACCGAAATTGCAAGGAGACTTGCGAAACTTGCCGAAGCCCCGTTTGTAAAGGTAGAAGCATCAAAATTTACCGAGGTAGGATACGTAGGAAGGGATGTCGAATCGATGATACGCGATCTTATGGATTTCTCCGTGAATATGGTTAAATCCGAAAAAGAGCTGGAAGTACAGGCAAAAGCCCAGGAATTAGCGGAGGAAAAGATACTTGATATTTTGATCCCTCCGGTTAAAAAACCTGCTCACGTAACCGAAGAGGATGCAAAAGACGAGAATAACGAAGCCTTCCAGAACGAGAAAACGCGCGAGTGGATGATGGCGAAGTTAAAGAGCGGCGAACTTGATAATAAAATGATAGAGTTCGATGCCAACGCTCAGAATACCGTGGGAATGCAGGTTCTTGGACCTTTCGGGCTCGACGATCTGGGAATTAATTTCCAGGAAATTATGGGCAACATGATGCCCAAGAAGAAGAAGAAAAGGAAGACCAAAATTTCCGAAGCCCGTTCCGTAATTGCGCAGGAAGAAGCGCAAAAGCTCATCGATATGGACGCCGTCCAGCGGGAAGCCATCGAAAGGGTTCAAAATTCGGGCATCGTTTTTATCGACGAGATAGACAAGGTTGCAGGCGGAGGAAAATCGCAGGGACCGGACGTATCACGCGAAGGGGTACAGAGAGATCTTTTGCCGATAGTCGAAGGCTCTAACGTGAACACAAAGTACGGAGTCGTAAGAACAGACCACATACTCTTTATTGCTTCCGGCGCTTTCCACGTATCTAAGCCGTCCGATTTAATACCGGAGCTGCAGGGCAGGTTCCCTATCAGAGTAGAATTAAACAGCCTGACCCAGGAAGATTTCGTTAAAATACTTACTACGCCCCAGAATGCTCTGCTGAAACAATACAACGCAATGCTCGAAACCGAGGGCGTGGAACTTGAGTTTTCGGAAGATGCAATTAACGAAATAGCGAGGATTGCCACCGAGGTAAACGAACAGGTTGAAAATATCGGAGCGCGCAGGCTGCATACCATTCTGACTACGCTGCTTGACGATATACTTTTCGATGTCCCGGACAAGATCCCTTCCGACAAAGTTGTTATTACGGCCGAAGCGGTAAAACAAAAACTGGATAAGATCGTAAAGGACAGGGATCTCAGTAAGTTTATTCTGTAAAAATATTTTTCCCATCATTCTAATAACCGATGGATTTTAAAAATATTCCCAAGAAAAAGAACTACTTTAGTATTGCGGGCATTCTTGCTGCTCTACTGCTGCTCTTATCGATCCCTTCTCTAAACGAAAGCATAAACAAATCCGTCGTTAAAACTTATTCGTATGCCCGCGGCCAGCTTAGACCCGATACGAATATAGTAATAATAGACATTTCCGAAAGCGATATAAACAACCTCGGGCACTGGCCCATTAAAAGAAGCTATTACGCTCTTTTGATTAACAGTCTGGCAAAATACAAAGTAAGATCCATCGGCTTGGAAGTATTCCTGAGCGCCAGATTCGTAACCCAGACCCTGTACGACAACCTCTTGACCACCGAAATAAAGAGAGCCGGCAATGTCGTTCTAGGCTCCGTGGCAGGCGATATTTATATTAGAAAGGGAAAGTATTATACCGATTCGCTCAGCTATCCCAGCCCGAAACTCCTCGACGATAACTTCAAGACCGGCCATTTAAATTATTTCGATAATGACGGTATTAAAATCCCGCTGGTCATTCACGATAACGGAATATCGGAGAAAGCTTTTGCAGCCGAACTTTCCGGGAAAAATACGGGAAACGACGAAGGCAAAACGCTTAACGTAAATATTGTCTCCGAATGGACTAAGTTTAAGCACATAAATCTCATTAAATATTTTTCTATGGTGAGCGGCGGCAGCCCTGAATTAAACGGCCTCAAAGGGAAAACCGTTATCATCGGCATCAGCGATCCTTTAATAGCTTCTTCCATCCGTACCGTTTACGAGGATAACATGCCCGGTGTCGCGCTGCATGCATTTGCGCTGGACAATATACTGAAGAACCGGGCTTTAAACGAAAACTTCCTAAACCTGTCCGCATTCCTGTTTATAATAATAGTAATTATAATCTCCGTAATGCGGGCCGGAGGCACCCAGGGAAGGTTTTATATTTTCTTACTGTCCGTCTTCGCTTCTTTTTTGATCTTAACCTTTTTGCTCTTCTCGGTTTTTAACGTACTTCTCGACTACTCGTTTTTTATCCTTCCCCTGGCTTTGTTTACAGCTACGGACGCAGTATTTCAGATCCTGGAAAGAAACATTCTGCTCGAGGGAGCGATGGACGAATCGAAGCTTCTAAAATCGCTTCTGGCAAACAAGGAGGACGAGCTGGTAAAATTACAGAAGGAATTCGATTTGGGCGCGGACAGCTCCGGATCGCTGATCGAAAAAATTAAGTCCCTTAAGGAAGACATAAGAAAAATAAAGGAAAACGAGGAAGACAAAAAAGAAGTCGAACCGGAAATACGTACGGGGAAAAGCGAATTTCACAATATAGTGTTCCGTTCCAAAAGCATGCTGAACATTACCGATATTATAAAAAAGGCCGCCCCCGGTGACGCAAACGTTCTGATACTTGGGGAAAGCGGCACAGGAAAAGAGCTTGCCGCACAGGCCGTTCACGCGCTGAGTTCGAGAAAGGAAAATAAATTCATCGCGGTAAATTGCGGGGCGCTTTCTGACACCCTGCTCGAAAGCGAGTTATTCGGACATGTGAAAGGCGCTTTTACGGGGGCGGTTTCGGATAAGATCGGCAGGTTCGAAGCGGCCGACCGCGGGACTATTTTCCTCGATGAAATCGCCGAAACATCGGAGAACTTCCAGGTGAAATTATTAAGGATAATCCAGACCGGAGATTTTGAAAAAGTCGGTTCTTCAAAAACCCAGCACGCCGATGTCAGGATAATTGCTGCGACCAACAAGCAGCTTGAAAAAGAGGTAAAAGAAAAAAGATTCAGGGAAGACCTTTATTACAGGCTCAATGTCATAAAGATCGAACTCCCTCCTTTAAGGGACAGAAAAGAAGACGTCGAAATACTCGCCGAGCATTTCCTTGAAAAAGAAGATCCCGGGATGAAGCTTTCCAGGGCCGCGGCCGACGCGCTGATAAAGTACGAATGGAAAGGCAACGTAAGAGAGCTTGAAGCGGTAATCAAAAGAGCCGTTATTTTTTCAAAGGCATCGGGCCGTTCGATGATTCAGCTAGCCGACTTAACCGACGAGATCGTTAAGAGCAGCAAGCACAATTTTGAAGACATGGTTATCGAATCCCTCAGGGACAAAGGATTTTCCAGGTCATCAATAATAGAAACGGCAAAGGAGCTGGGTAATGTAAGCAGGACACTTATTTCCGAAAACTTCCGGGGGTACTCGCTGAAATGCTACGCCGATAACGGTTTTGATCTTGAAAGGACGGTTGAAACAATATCCGGATCGGGGGACGAGGAAGTAAAAGAGAAAGTGAGGGGCAAGATCATCTTGTTCCTGAGAAATATCGAAAACGATATAAGTAAACTGGAATCGAAAAATTTTGAAGAAGTAAAAATCAAACTTAATTCGAAATACAAAAATCTGCCCCATAAATTTCATTATTATCTTGATGAAATAATCAAAAATGTGCTGAAATCGTCATCATAATCAAAAATCGAAACACCGGGAATTCAACATGAGATTTTCGGAAATCCGGAAATTCGACCGTACTTCATCATTTTTTACTGATTAAAAAAACCGGTTTTTCATATTTCTTCCTGCTGATTAGTTTTGTAACCGTAAAGGGGCATTTATGGTCCTAAAAACAATCATTCTTACCTAAGTACTTGAGAGGGCTTTACGATGAGAAAAAAAACTCTTTTGTTTTTATTTTTAATCTTTGCCGCGGCAATCTCTTCGGCCTTTCCGCAGGACGAAGAAGACACTACACAAGTTGAACATGATTACTGGAAGAACCATGAATTCAAATTCGATTTATTCCAGGACAATTTTAAGGGACAGCCTACCGTTACCCTGCTGTACGGGTTTTCGAGCTTAAGTTTGAAGAACCTGCCCGAATCCCCTTCGAAACCGAATTTGTTCGAATTTAAAATCGGATACTCCGGCGAAAAAGAAACTGACGAAAACGAAAACATAATTTATTATACATACAGATTTGGGTATTTAACCTATTCGGGCACAAAATTGTCGGGCAAAAATTCCACGAATGATTTTAAGGACGAGATGTGGCGGTTCGGCCTGGGGAGAGCCTTCGGTTACGGATATAAAATCGGATCGGTTTCGGTTGTACCCTACCATGCTTACTCGGTCGACTGGTCGAGGACGGCTTTCACTAATATGCCCGCGGA
>JBJKOY010000080.1:0-5872 GCA_046706945.1 Ignavibacteriaceae bacterium
CGTGAGTTCGGCAAATAAAGGACTGGTTTTCGCGGCGGTAAACCAGTTGAATCCGATATTTGAATTCGACCAGTTATAGCCGGCATGCAATTTATCTTTATAATCTATTTTGTCGTTGCTTGCAAACCCGAAGACTGTAAATTTTGAAATCGGAAGAAATTCCGGGTTTGAGTAATTGACCTTGAAAGAGGCGTCGTAAAAATCTATAGGAATGCTTTTATTGTTTGTGAATTTTTTTAATATCTCGTTCGAATAACTCTTTCTTCCGGTTACAATAAATGAACCGTCGGGTATCGGACCTTCCAAAGCGCCTTTAGCCGTTAATTCACTCAAAGCGGCGGTTGCTCCGAAGTTATTCCTGTTGCCGTCTTTCGTAATAATGTCCATTACGGAAGAAAGCCGCCCGCCGTATTTGGCGCCGAATCCGCCGTTGTAAAATTCAACGCTGTTTATTACGTCCGGATCGATTGCACTCAAAATTCCTAAAGCATGGAAGGGGTTATAAATGGGAACTCCGTTAAGCAGCACCAAGTTTTCATTACTGGCGCCTCCCCTTACATAGTACCTGGCCGAGACGTCTCCCGCGGATTGAACTCCCGGCAGCAGCTGAATTGCTCTCATTGCATCCGTCTCAACACCGTAAATCATATTCTCTATTTCTTTTATCGGAATTTTTTGAGCGGTTACTTCCGCGCCGTTTTCTCTTTTCCCGGATACTACAATGCTTCCCATCTCAATAGCGGATTTTGTAAGGTAAATATTTATATCCGTAATTTTATTTTCACGTATGAATACAGTCACTTTTTTAGACCTGTAGCCGACATATGTAATAATTACGGCGTATTCTTTATTTGCTGGGACGGAAGGAATTATGAAGTATCCCCGGCTGTCGGTGCCGGCGCCTGCATTGATTTCCGGGATATAAACGTTGGCATAAGGTAAGACTTCCGAAGTTGCCGAATCATGAACGATTCCCCTTAAAGTTCCGAAACCCTGCGGTTTATTTTGTCCGTTTACACCTTCTTTCGTTTTAACGGTTATTATATTATTGATCCTCTTAAAGATCAGCGCATACCTATTTGATAATATTTCCAGGATTTGCTGCAGCGGTTTATCTTTTACGTCGAGGGTTATTCTTTCTTCCAAAGGTAATTCTTCGTTGAGATAGCTGAATGTAAAATTAGTCTTTAGTTCCAGAATGTGCAGCACTTCTTTAAGCGGTATATTTACCACATTCAAGCTGACTTTTGTATCCGGAAGGTTTTGTCCCTCGGCATAAAAACCGAATAAAAAACATAAAACAAATGATAGGAAAAAAGTTTCGAGAATGGAATTCAATAACCGTATTTTAGCGTATCTTAAAATATTGCTCACCTTATTTTAAGTTGAGAGAAATAGTTTGTAAAATGTGTCTATAGTGAGGAACTGCCTTCCTTCGATTTATTTATTAAAAAACAATACTTCTTTGGTATTATTTCTCTTGTCATATGTCATTTACAGTTTATTTCTCAAAGCAGCCGTTTATTGTAAAAGAATCATCTTCTTGGTGCCGACAAAACTCCCCGCCTGAAGCCTGTAAAAATAAACTCCGCTCGGCAAGCCGACAGCATCGAACTTTACCGAATGACTTCCCTCGGACTGGCGCTCATTTACTAATGTAGCAACAGGTCTTCCGAGTACGTCGTAAACTTTCAGCAAGACGTCACTGCCAACCGGCAGCCGATAAGCGACGACGGTTGACGGGTTAAAAGGGTTAGGATAATTTTGTTCAAGCATAAATCCGGCCGGGACCTCCCGGGATCTTTCTACCCCTGTAATTACCCCTGGCTCCGGATACCTCAAACGCCAGATACCCTCTTCGGTTCCGGCAAAAATATATTCATTATTCAGCGCGAGAGAATATACTGTATGATTTCCCAGATAAGGGATTTTTGAACGGTGAACGTCATATGCAGGGATAGAATCGAGGATGTTACCGTAGTAGCCGCGAAGGTAGATGTAACCCCAGAAAAATTTATAAAAATTGCCGTCTAAGACTGTAAAAAGGGTATCGCTCCTACTCGCAAAACAGAGTACAGGTGTATTCTGTATTGCGACTTTAGCAAATGAAGTATCATCATAGAAAATGGTGTCCCCCAAACCTGAAAAATAAAGACCTCCGACTGATCCGACTATTATACAATTCGCATTAACACCGGAGAATAGGCTTATTGAGTAGATGGGTGCGGATTTAGGTATAAGGTCGTAATCAAATGAAGCCCGAGTTTTAACATCAATATTCTTCCATATCAACCCATTGTCGTAAGATTGAAATATTCCGTCACTAAAGGTTGCTGCGAAAATTAAATTCTCATAAATAAGTATAGAATTCACGGGCTCTGTCGTACTTGACAAGCCGGTAGCTTCCCAATTTCCACCCCTGTTCGTAGAAGAATAAACCCCGCTCCAGCATCCGGCATAGATTGTTGTATCGCCGGACGTATCTGCACTAACCGCTAAAGACCACACACCCATTCCGGATAAGCCGGAATTAATTGTTCTCCAGTTTTCGCCGTTATCCGTTGAAATCGAAACGCCCGTTTCCGTTCCGGCGAAAATTCTTGCTTTTCCGGCAGGCATGGTTTTTCCGGTAATTAAAATAGAATGAACGAGCTTACTTTGCAGTCCTTCGTTCATGCTCTTCCAGCTTCCGCCGTTATTTGTCGATACAAATATTCCGTCTCCCTCTGTTCCGACAAAAACAGACGAATCCTTTGTAACTATGGTATTTACATTTACCGTGTCCGGAAAATTTGTCTTTTCCCACTGGGCATAACTTTGTCCGCATAATACAATTAATAAAAGAATAATCGGGATAAGATTATTTGTACCTTTAATACAATTTTGTTTTAATGTTTTACAGATTTTAATTTTCATAAGATCTATCCGTATACTTGCCTAGGTAAATAATTACTACCTCGAAGGATCATATTTATATCCGAAAGAATTAATATAATCTATGTCCACAACAAGGGAGTAGGTATATATATAATATATTCCGAAGATACCTTTTCCTCCTTGAATGTTAGAGTATTCCGTAGGTCTTAGTTTAACCGTATATGAATTTGAGTATACCTCGTAAGCATAATAATATCTCGTTAATTCGGGATCCATACAGGCTACATTAAAGGAAACTTTAGTGATGATATAATTGTTCTTATATGGGTCGCTCCCCGAAATTTCCTGCATAATACTATTGATAGTATCAAGAGATGTATAAGCAGTATAATTAAATGAGAAGCCTAGATCAGGAAACAGTATAGCCCCGTTAACGTCCGTATAGTGATAATATGAAAGAGGTACAAGCGTTTTTTTATCGACATTTACTCCTCCTTCATATTTTTCATAATCAATTTCAAATCTGGGAAAACTCAACATATCTTTAATCTCTATTTTGCCGATTTTAAATGGCCAAGTGTAGAACGGATATTTTAAATAATATTCCTTGCCTTTAATGTAATAACTCTCGGGAAAGGTTAGAGGAGCTATATTGCAAATAGGTATCTGTTTTGTAGATTTTAATATTTCCCCGTCCGGCATGGTAGCTGTAATACTAATAGTTTTACCCGGTATCATTACCAGGTTTTTAAGGTAATAGCAATTAACTTGTATTGTATTTCCCGAATCTGCTGATTGGATAGTTGTATCTCTCATAACAAACACCGAATCATCATAATAGATTTCTACATCTGCGCCCTTTATATTTTGAGCAATGCCGGTTGAAGCCGGGGGTGCTCCGTTTTCGGTATAAATATTTTTTGAAATAATTGCATATTGAATAGGACTATTGTTGCGTAAAATGCAATTTAAAGTATAAACATTTTGAAAAGGCGCGTTTATATTGAAATCATTATTGCATGATTCAAAAATAATAAATAAGATAACCGGCAGAATAAAAATCGCTCTTTTCATAATTCCGCCTTGATGTCAATTGAAGGTAGGAACGGAAGCATGTTCACTCTTTGCCCGGTTTGCATATCAAAATAAAATATGTTTTTACGGTCGTAAACATTTATTACGTCCAAACCCATATTTATTTTTACGAATCCGATATGGAATTCCTTTGACAGATTTATATCCAGCCTGTGATAATCAGGGAGGTGTGCGGCGTTTTTGTCGGCCAGTATCGGAAAATACAAATAACTAGAAAATAAGGAGGAAGGATCTGATACATCCAGCGGATTATACTTTTCATTATAACCGAATATTTGGGTATACGGCATACCCGAATTATAATTCCAGCTTATGCCGGCTCTCCAGTTATTTCCAAGCTCGCAGTTAATGAAAATTTTAACCGCATTGCGGCTGTCGTACCTCGGATGATATTCAATATCTCTTACTTTTCTCGTCGTCCACGAATAAGAATATGAAAACTGCGCATTTATCCACCCGGCATTATAGCTTAGGGTTGCTTCGGCCCCGTGAGATTTTCCGCTTGCATTTATTAATTGCGGATCCGTCGGATAGATTACCTGATCGTTTAGTACTACTAAATTGTGCATCGTTTTATAATAGCCTTCTATATTAAGGTTTATTCTTTCAGTCAGGTAATAATCAAATCCGTATATGTAGTGGACCGAATTGGGCACCTTTAAATATTTGGGAATAATGATCCAAGGCTCAAACAAAGGCAGAATTTCATCTTCGTCGGATATTGTAACCAGTTCCTGTTGATAAATTCCCCAGGCAGCTTTTAAATTCAGAGTAGGCAGCAAACTATATGTTAAATTAATACGCGGTTCAAAAAAATATGAATTAACATCCATAAGGTTCATGAAATTTAAACGAGAACCGATATCGGCTTTAAGTTTGTTTAAGCTGAATAATTTGTATCCTAAATATCCCCTAAAAGATTCACCTTCGGAGCCGATATCTTTCAATATCCCGGTTGCGTTATTAAGGAGCAGCCTGGTTTTTATGTAGTACAGTTTAATTCCCCCGTAAATTTCATTTTTATTGCTAAATTCATGATAATAATCATACTTAACCGTATAATCGTCAAGTTTGTTTTCAATTAGCCGGTCATTGCTGGAATTCGGTATTTCACTGCCGGAAAATCCGGAATAATAAAAAGTGAAATCGACGAAAGATGGATCGTCCTGTGCCGCATTAAACCAGTTAAAACCTATGTTTGTGTTCGACCAATTATAATTGGCGTGCAATTTATCTTTATAATCTATTTTGTCATTACTTGTAAACCCGAATAACGAAAACTTTGATATAGGCAGAACTTCGGGGTTGGAATAATTAACTTTAAGAGAGGCATCGTAAAAATCTATAGGAACACTTTGGCCGTTTGTAAATTTTTTTAATATCTCGTTCGAATAGCTTTTTCTTCCGGTTATAATAAAAGAGCCGTCAGGTATCGGTCCTTCTAAAGCGCCCTTAGCAGTTAATTCACTTAACGCGGCAATTGCGCCGAAGTTGTTTTTATTGCCGTCTTTTGTAATAATATCCATAACCGAAGAAAGACGTCCGCCGTATTTTGCGTCAAATCCGCCTTTGTAAAATTCAACGCTGTTGATTACGTCGGGATCAATTGCACTCAAAATTCCGAGAGCATGGAACGGGTTATAAATAGGAACGCCGTTCAGCAGCACCAAATTTTCATCACTGGCGCCTCCTCTAACATAATACCTGGCGGAAACATCTCCAGCAGATTGGACTCCGGGTTGAAGCTGAATAGACCTCATTACATCCGTTTCGACACCGAAGCTCATATTTTCTATTTCTCTTATCGGAATTTTTTTTGCGGTTAGCCCCGCTTCGTTTTCCCGTTTCCCTAAAACAGTGACATCTCCTACTTCAATAGCGGATTTTGTAAGATAAATAT
>JBJKOY010000081.1:0-3880 GCA_046706945.1 Ignavibacteriaceae bacterium
CTAAAATATTCAACAAGAAGAATCAGCGGCCGAATAGTTCCGTTAATCGATGAAGTATTTCTTTTTTGCCTGTCCTCTTTACAGAAGAATAATTTATAAGATTCACGCCCGGCACCGCTTCC
Organism: Ignavibacteriaceae bacterium; assembly: GCA_046706945.1. Classification (GTDB taxonomy): domain Bacteria; phylum Bacteroidota; class Ignavibacteria; order Ignavibacteriales; family Ignavibacteriaceae; genus FEN-1297. The sequence continues at coordinate 123 of JBJKOY010000081.1, forward strand.
GGGAACGACAATTTCACCTGCTTCCCGGCTTGACCGTATTCGGATTGTTTTAATTTATCCACCTTATTTAAAACGATTATATACGGTATGTCCGCGTGTTTAAGCAGGGCATTCAGCTTAACGTCCAGTTCGGTCGGCTTATGCCTGCTGTCTACAAAGTGAAACGCTAATGCTATATTATTTGATTTCTTCATGTACCCGGCGATCAGATCTGCCCAGTAATTTCTTTCCTTTATGCTTGTCTTCGCATAACCGAATCCGGGAAGGTCGACGATGTAAAATTTTTCATCGATTAAATAATAATTTATCGATCTGGTTTTGCCCGGCGTTGAGCTTGTCTTGGCGAGGTTCTTCCTGTTAAACAGGGAATTTATAAACGAAGATTTCCCCACGTTCGATCTGCCGCATAGGATAACCTCGGGAAGACCTGTGGAGGGAATCTGATCCAAGTCGAAGACCGAGCGAACGAATTCCTGTTTTTCAAACATAATATTTAGATAAATTTATATTTAAAATTTAAGAGGTGAGGCCGTCAAAAACAAAAGGAGGATTTTAAAAGTAGTTAGGAGCCGGTAGCTGGTAGTCAGTAGTCCGGTTACTAGCTGCTTGCTGCCGGCTTCTAAAATCATTTCAATAAGAGCATTTTTCGTACCGCAGTAAAATCACCGACGTTTACCTTATCCGATCGGATCGATATTCGATAAAAATAAATTCCGCTGGATAAATCTTCGGCATTAAAGTTAATTTCATGAATTCCGGCATTTTGAAATTCGTTTACGAGAGTTTTAACTTCGCGGCCGAGTATATCAATCAAAGTAAGAACTACCAGGCCGCTTTTCGGAATTCCGTACCTTATTTTGGTCTCAGGATTGAAGGGATTAGGGTAGTTCTGAAATAAACTATAACCCTCAGGCGCATGGCTTAATTTTTCCGCAGAAGTAATGTTTTCGGAATATTGGTATAAGCCTCCTCCGTCTGTGCCGATATAAATTACGAAATTATTTCCGATAACCGTCCCGGCCATAGTATTTATTCCTTTGAAGATGCAGTTGCAGTCTGTCAGCAGCTGCTTCCAGCTTTCTCCGCAGTCATCGCTTTTAAACAGAACCAGGTCGTTGCCGTATGTTTTTCCCCCGGCAAAAATTTGTCCGGGTTTAAGCGGATTTACCGCTATACCGGTAAAGATCGCGTTATTAATATCGGGAAGACAGTCGGTCCATGTTATTCCCCCGTCGACGGATTTAAGAACGTGCTCGTTCAATCCTACGAAAACAATCTCGCGATTTCCCGGACAGGTGCCCAGCGAGTAGCATGAAAATACTTCTCCTACCGGCAGTCTTAGAGTATCCCATGTTTCGCCTAAATTACGCGACTTCAATAGAAAGGGCGCAGCGATAAAACCGTTGAATACTCCTCCCGCCCACACTGTAGAATCGGCCGCATAAACGAAATTAAAGTTGATAAGGTTATCCGGGCCCTCCCAGGATTTAGTCCATGCACGGTTCTCATATTTATATACGGCCGGGTCATTTGTACAGCAGTACAGCGGCATTTGGACTCCGCCCTGTAAATAATTGAACCCCGACATAGATCTTATTTCTTTGACGCGGCTTTTGTCGAGGCCCGAATCTTCCGGGATTATTGCAGATTGGACGGGCATTACGTTCGAAAAAATAAGCGGATTGTACCTTGAGGTATCCGGCACGGCCCAGAACAATTTCGTATTATCGGCATCAAGTTCCTGCGCATATACGGCCGAGACGGTTTTGCTCCTGCCGAATAGATTTAACCAAACGGAATCTGCGTCTGTTTGTGAGTGGAAGAACATCCCGTTATTAACGGTTCCCGCAAGGATAACCTTCCCGTAATAAGAGTTTTCGGCTATCGTAATTGACAATACTTTATTATATGCCAAACCGATTTTCTCGAACTGCCCGAAAAGGGAATAGTAAAACGACAAGATAAGCAATATAGAAATTTTTGTTTTCATCGCATTTACCTCACTCTAAATAATTTTAGCAAAGCAAACGGAATCTTCAGTAAAACGAATGAGAATAAGTTTAACTTATGCGGCCGGAACGCGGATTAAACAAGGATTAAAAATTAAATTTCCCGCTCTTGCAAGGACATGGTAATAAATAAAAATTACAGTATCAATATAAAAAAAACCCCGGGATATCCGGGGTTGTCGAATAGAATTATTGATTTTATAAAGTCTTATTTTTTATCGGAAGATTCGGAAACTACCTGTGCTTCTTCAACTTCGGGTTTTTCCTCTTCTTTTTCTTCCTTTTCCTTCTTCGCTTTCGCCTTTGCCTCTTTCTTTTCCTTATGTTCTTCGGCTTTAGCGTTTATAACGTCGTTGTAATCCACGAGTTCTAGGATGGCCATTTCGGCGGCGTCTCCCATTCTGTTTCCGAGTTTGATAACCCTGGTGTAACCGCCGGGTCTGCTGCCAATTTTCGGCACGATTTCGCCGAACAATTCTTTTACGACTTCTTTGTCGTTGATGTAATTTATAACGTACCGCTGCGCATGCAGATCGTTTTGCTTGGCTTTCGTTATCAAATGCTCCACAAAACCTCTGGTTTCTTTAGCCTTTGCGACCGTGGTTTTTATCCTTTTATGCTTCAGCAGAGAGGTAGCCAGCGATTTCAACAACGCTCTTCTGTGGCTGGAAGTTCTTCCTAATTTTCTGCCTCTAACTTGATGTCTCATGAATAAACCTTTATCAAAAATTAGTTGTTTTCGTTTTCGTCTTTTAGATACTTGTCGACGTCCATACCGAATTCCAAACCGAGGTTCTCGACTATTTCCATTAATTCGGCCAGCGACTTTCTTCCGAAATTCCTGAATTTAAGCATTTCGGATTCCTCTCTTCTTACCAGTTCCGCAAGGTTTTTAATATTTGCGGCCTTCAGGCAGTTATGCGACCTTACGCTTAATTCCAGGTCGTCCACGTTGGTAAGAAGTATTTTCTTAATTCTTTCCTTCTCGCTGTCTTTCTGGCTTACGGCCTGTTCCTCTTCCTGATCGATATCGAAATTGATAAACAACTGTATGTGATCTCTCAATATTTTAGCCGCCTGGGTAATAGCGTCGTCCGGAGTAATAGAGCCGTCGGTAAAAATATCCAGTGTCAGTTTCTCGAAATCGTTTTTATCGCCTATGCGGACGTTCTCGATATCATACTTTACGTTTTTTATCGGAGTGAAGATGGAATCGATGGGTATGACTCCGATAGTCTGATCCGGTGAAATATTTTCGGAAGCCGGGACGTATCCTTTTCCTCTGCCGATTCTGATCTCGACGTCGAACTTTGCGCTTTTATTCAAAGACGCGATATGAAGTTCCGGGTTAAGGATTTCCACTTCGGCACTGTTCTTTTGAATATCCGCACCGGTCCATTCCCCTTCGCCGTTGAAAGAGATATCGATCTTGTTCGGTTTTTTATTCAATAATTTTACTCTTACCTGTTTAAGGTTAAGAATTATTTCGGATACGTCCTCAACAACGCCTTCGATCGTGGTAAATTCGTGCAGTACTCCGCTGAACTTTACCGAGACTATCGCGGCGCCCGTCAATGAGGACAATAACACTCTTCTCAACGAATTTCCAAGCGTAACTCCGTAACCCCTCTCGAGAGGCTGAAGTATAAATTTTCCAAATGTATTCGTGTAACTTGACTCATCCAGAACTACAGCTTCAGGCATCTTTAAATTTGAAACACTCATGTATTAATCCTCTAAAATTAGTCT
>JBJKOY010000082.1:0-1113 GCA_046706945.1 Ignavibacteriaceae bacterium
TATTATCAACGACCCGGCACCGAATGCTTTTGCCACAGGTATTAAACCGGAGAATAGCGCGATTACCGTAACAGCCGGACTTCTTTCAAAATTGAACCGCGACGAACTTCAGGGCGTAGTTGCCCACGAAATGTCGCACATTGCCAACCGCGATATTCTCGTAATGACATTTGCGGGAATTATGCTCGGCAGCATTGTTCTGATCTCGGAGGTGTTTTTAAGGGGATTATGGTTCTCCGGCGGCGCATCGCCCAGGTACCGTTCCCGGTCTTCAAACGACAGCGGACAGGCGCAGATGATAATAATGGTTGTCGCCATTATATTTGCAATCCTCGCTCCGATTGCCGCACAGCTCCTGTACTTTGCCATTTCCAGAAGGAGGGAGTACCTTGCCGATGCAAACGGCGCAAGACTTACAAGGTATCCGGAAGGTCTGGCCTCAGCGCTCGAAAAAATTTCTTCTACCGATTTGGACTTGAAATCCGCAAATAAAGTAACCGCACCTATGTATATAATTAATCCTCTGAAGAAAAAAGGAATGAAAATAGCCGACTTAACCAGCACCCATCCGCCTACGTCCGAAAGAATAAAGATTCTGCGCAGCATGGCTGGAGGAGTGAATTATATAAACTACCAGAATGCTTTTAACAGCATCAAAGGAAAAAATACCGGGTTAATACCCGGTTCGGCTTTGGCCGACCAGGCAAAGATCGATTTCAGGAAGCCTTCCGAAGCCGCTATGAGTGCGGATAAAGTAAAAGAGATAAGAACGCTCGGCGATTTGATGATGACGGTTAATAAGTACGCTTTTATTGTCTGCGCCTGCGGGTTAAAAATGAAGGTTCCGCCGGATTATAAAAAGAAAACGGTAACCTGCCCGAGATGCGGCAGGGAAAATACCGTTCCTTTCGAAGACATTGCAGCGGTAGCGAAAGCAACCGAAAATGTGAAGATTTGAAATTAATATAGAGAATCAAACAATATGCAGCCTAACAAATGGAGAGGACTGAATATTGAATCCGCGAAGCATTATTATGATAAGTTCGGGAGCAAGCAGGACAAACAGGGTTTTTACGAAGATCACGCTCTAAAAATGCTTATGGAAAACGGCCG